>CAYRLC010000054.1:0-3578 GCA_964424995.1 uncultured Croceicoccus sp. | reverse complement strand
GGTGCTGGCACCCAAGTAAGCGCCAACCGGCAGTGCGCCCGCCGTTTCAGGCGGCGGGCAGCTCCCACAATTCGATGGCATTTCCTTCGGGATCGTGGATCCGGGCAAAGCGCCCGGTTTCGGGCGAATCCCATTCGGCGCGGCGCTCGGCCTCGATCCCCGCCGCCGCCAGCCGCGCCAGCAAGGCATCGAGCCCGGACACCCGCAGGTTGAGCATGAACGGCTTGTCCGCCGCGAAATAGTCGCTGTCGGCCGCGAACGGTGCGAAAACCAGCGGCCCGGCCTGCACCTGCCAGAACCATTCCGAAGTCTCGCCATCCGGCCCGGTGCCGCACCCTGCCCCGACGCCGAGATGCTCGCGATACCACCCCGCCAGCGCATCGGGATCGCGGCTGCGGAAGAAGAAACCGCCGATCCCCAGCACCTGTCCTTCGGTCATTGCGCACCCCTGTCTGCTTGCTCTCGGCCAAGGTCAGGCTAGAACCTGATGGCAAAGGGGGAAAGGGGCAGATGACGGCAAAACGGATCGGGTTCTGGCTCGGCATTGCCCTGATGGCGATGACGGTGGTGCTGCCGCCGCCTTTCGGGATGGAGCCGCCGGCATGGCACACCGCCGGCCTCGTGCTGTGGATGGCGGCTTGGTGGATGACCGAAGCGGTGCCGCTGTCGGCCACGGCGTTGCTGCCGTTCGTCGTCCTGCCGCTGGCCAGCGTGTCCCCGGCCAAGGCGGTCGCCTCGTCCTATTACTCGCCGGTCATTTTCCTGATCCTTGGCGGCGCGATGCTGGCGCTGACGATCGAGCGGACGGGCCTCCATCGCCGGCTGGCGCGTGGGCTCGTGCGGATGGGCGGGCACAGCGCCTTCTCGATGCTGCTCGCCTTCATGGCCGCGACGGCGCTGCTGTCGATGCTGATCAGCAATACCAGTGCGGCGCTGATCATGGTGCCGATGGCGTTGGCCGTGATCGCGGGCGGCACTAACGAAGATGACGGGCCGATTTCGCAAGACGGCATCGCCGGGGCGCTGCCCATCGGCATCGCCTTTGCCGCCTCCATCGGCGGATTCGGTACGATCATCGGCACGCCCACCAACGCCATCGCCGTCGCCTTGCTGGACGAAATGCTGGGCGTGAAGATCAGCTTCGCGCGTTGGATGGCGTTCGGCTTGCCACTGGTGGCCATCTCGCTTCCCGTGGCGGCGCTGATGATCGCGCGGGTCCAGCGGCTGTCTACCTCCCCCTTCGACATCAGCGCCGCGCGCGCCGCGTTGGAATGCGACCCGCAATGGACGAGCCCGCAGCGGCGGCTCTGCGTCGTGATCGCGCTGGCATTGCTCGGCTGGCTGGCGATTCCTTTCGTGTCCGAGCTGCTGCCGCCGGATTCGCTGACCGACGGCACTGTCGCGGTGATCGCGGCGCTCGTTTTATTCGTCATGCCGGACGGGACCGGTCGGCGGATGTTGACCTGGACAGAGGCCAACCGTGCGCCTTGGGACGTGCTTCTGCTCTTCGGCGGCGGGTTGGCGCTGGCAGGTGGTATGGACGCATCGGGCCTGGCCGAGTGGCTGGGCCAGATGCTGCTGCCGCTGAAGGCCGTTCCGCTGTTCATCGTCGCCATGGCGATCTGCGCCTTGGTGATCCTGATCACCGAATTTGCCAGCAACGTCGCGACGGGAAGCGCGATCATCCCGGTTGTCGCCGGGCTGATCGCCGCGCTGGGGGTCGATCCGGTCCTGCTGGCGGTACCCGCAGCGATCGCCGCTTCATGGGGCTTCATGCTGCCCGCGGGCACCGGGCCCAACGCCATCGCGTGGAGCTCGGGCCGCGTCACCCTGCCCGCCATGATCCGGTCGGGCTTGTTCCTCGACCTTGCCGGGGTCGTGCTGCTGCCCGGCGTGGTCTGGATCGTC
This sequence comes from uncultured Croceicoccus sp., assembly GCA_964424995.1. Classification (GTDB taxonomy): domain Bacteria; phylum Pseudomonadota; class Alphaproteobacteria; order Sphingomonadales; family Sphingomonadaceae; genus Croceicoccus. The sequence continues at coordinate 1,670 of CAYRLC010000054.1, read as the reverse complement.
GCGCTGCTGTTCTAGGGGATCTCGCCCCTTTCGCGGCGAATGGCGCGCCATTTCACGACATTGTCGTTGTGCTGCGACAGGGTATCGGCAAAGGCGTGCCCGCCCGACCCGTCGGCGACCATGTAGAGCGCCTTGGTCTGCGCCGGGTGCAGCACGGCAAGGATCGATTCGCGACCGGGATTGGTGATCGGCCCGTCGGGCAGGCCCGCCATCGAGTAGGTGTTGTACCCGTTTACCGCCGTGATCTCCGACCGCTTGATGCGGCGGCCCAGCGGCTTGCCTTTTGTGATCGGGTAGATGATCGTCGGGTCCGCCTGCAGCCGCATGCCGATGCGCAGGCGATTGGAATAGAGCCCGGCAACCATGCGCCGTTCGCTGGGCACGCCGGTTTCCTTCTCGACGATGGCGGCAAGGCTCAGTGCCTCGTTCACCGTCTTGACCGGAATGCCCGCGTCACGCTTAGGCCATTCGGCGGCGAGGAAATCGCTCATCGCCTTCTGCATCCGGTCCAGCACCGCCTGCCGCGTCTCTCCCCGCTCGAAATCGTAGCTGTCGGGCATGATCGAGCCTTCGGCGGGAACCGCGACATCGCCGGTCAACAGCGGTTCGGCCATGAGCCGTTCGTAGACCATGATCGAAGGCAGCCCCTCCGGCACGGTCACCATGCGGCGCATGACCTGCCCGTGCTGCAGCGTATCGAGGATCGTCGCCGGGCTGGCCCCTGCGGGCAATGCGAATTCGCCCGCCTTCACCGGGTCGCCGCTGCCGAGGATCCTGGCGCGCAGCAGGAAGGCGTCGGCCGAACCGATCAGGCCTTCCTCTGCCAGCTTGTCGGCGGTGGAGCGCAACGAGGCACCATCGGGCACGATGAACGCGGTGTCCCTGGTCACCCGCGATCCGCCGTACCAGCCGGACGCGAACCAGCCGACGGCGCCTGCGATGGCGATGAGCACCACCGCAACGGCGACGACGAGCCCGCGTTTCATGGCGTCAGTCGACCGCCTTCATGACCAGCGAGGCATTGGTGCCGCCGAAGCCGAACGAGTTGTTGAGCACCGCCTTCACCTCGCGCTGGCGCGCGACCTTGGCCACCAGGTCGACACCCTCGGTTCCTTCGTCGGGATCGTCGAGGTTAAGCGTCGGCGGGACGATCTGGTCACGGATGGCGAGAATGCAGAAGATCGCCTCCACCGCGCCTGCGCCGCCCAGCACGCGCTTCACTGCTGCCAATTCGATGGTGTCGGCCATCGTCGAGGTGCCGTGCGCGTTGACGTAATCGATGTCACCAGCGCCCATGCCGGCCTTCTTCAGCGCCATCCGCATCGCGTTTTCCGCGCCCTTGCCTTCAGGGTGCGGGGCAGTGACGTGATAGGCATCGCCCGACAGGCCGTAGCCGACGACTTCGGCGTAGATCTTGGCGCCGCGCGCCTTGGCGTGTTCGTATTCTTCCAGCACGACGACGCCCGCGCCTTCGCCCATGACGAAGCCGTCACGGCCCTTGTCGTAGGGGCGGCTGGCCTTTTCAGGCGCATCGTTCGAAGAGCAGTTCAGTGCCTTCGCCTGCGCGAAACCGGCAATGCCGATCGGGCAGATGGTCGATTCCGCGCCGCCCGCCAGCATTACATCGGCGTCGCCGTCCTTGATCATGCGAGCCGCGTCGCCGATCGAGT
>CAYRLC010000053.1:0-16659 GCA_964424995.1 uncultured Croceicoccus sp. | reverse complement strand
CGCCGGTTTCCGCGATGATCCGGGTCTTGCCCATGCGGATCGCCAGCAGGATCTGCCCGACACAGTTGTTGATCTTGTGCGCGCCGGTGTGATTGAGCTCGTCGCGCTTGAACCAGACCTGTGCGCCTTTTCCCTCCGGCGCGGACTTGCGCAGTTCCTCGGTCAACCGCTCCGCATAGTAAAGTGGGCTGGGGCGGCCGACGTAGTTTGCCAGCAGGTCCTCGAACTCTTCCTTGAAGGCGGGATCGCTCTTGGCCCGGACATACTCCTTCTCGAGATCGAGAATGAGCGGCATCAGCGTTTCCGACACGTAACGCCCGCCGAATTGGCCGAAGTGGCCGCGCTCGTCGGGTTGGTTGCGGAAGGAGTTGAGGGTCGTGGTCTCGTTCATGGCTCGCGCTTGGCAGAAGGGTTGCAGGCTGTCCAGATCACGCGGCACGCGCCGCGCGGCAGAACCGGGCGATCTTGTCGGGGTCCTTGACCCCCGGGGCGCTTTCGACGCCCGACGATACGTCGACCAAAGGCGCGCCGGTCATGGCCAGCGCCTCGGCGACGTTATCGGGGCCAATCCCGCCGGCAAGGCCCCAGTCGGTCGGCCCGCGCCACGCGGAAAGCAGCGACCAGTCGAAGCGCAGGCCCATGCCGCCGGGCAAGGTGCCCTTGGGCGTCTTGGCATCGAAGAGGATGAGATCGGCAGCATCGCGGTACGCGGCAGCGCGCGACACGTCGGCTTCACCGGCCACGGGCAGCGCCTTCCACACCGGAATGCCATGACGAGAGCGCAGGGCGGCAGCGCGTTCGGGCGTTTCCTGCCCGTGCAATTGCAAGGCATCGAGGTGCGCGGCGGCCACGGCTTCGGCAATTTCGGCATCGGAGGCATCGACGAAGAGGCCGACGCGCGCGATCCGGCCATGCGCCCGTTCACCCAGCGGCGCAGCCTCACGCGGGGTCAGGGCACGGGGGCTGGGCGCGTAGAACACGAACCCGGCATAATCCGCACGCGCACCGATCGCCGCTTCGAGCGCGCCGGCACCGCGAATGCCGCAGATCTTGATGCGAGTCGCCATGCCCGGCGGGTTAGGCGTTGCCGAGCCGCTTTTCCAGCATCGTGAAATGGAGAGGCTCTGCCTGCGAGGAATAGAACGGCTCGCGCTCCCCCGTCCGGACGTAGCCCTTGCGCTCGTACCAGGCGATCAGCTCGTCCCGCCCCTCTACCACCGACATCCGCGCCCGCGCGACGCCGAGATTGGCGCAGAGCAGCTCAGCCGTGGCGAGCAGCCGTCCGCCAAGGCCGGAGGACTGGAACGGCGGATCGACGCAGAGCATGCCGACATAAGCGGAATCTGGCGGCCGGTCGGTCACGGTGACGCAGCCGACGATGTCGGTGCCCTGCCGCGCGACGAAGATGACCGCATCGGGATTGCCGAAGACCGCGGCCATTTCGCCATCGTCGAGGCGGGGGCCGGTGATCATGTCCGCTTCGTGGTTCCAGCCCATCCGAGCGTGGTCGCCGCGGTAGCAGTTCTCGACCATGAACTCGAGCGCGGGGAGGTCGCTGGCCCGCGCCGGTTCGATGCGGATGTCGTTCACGGCGTGTAGGTCGGCCAGAACGGGCCGCCCAGCGCGCTGTTGAAGGCGAGGTGCACGATCTTCCCCGCCGCCACGTCGTATTCCGCCGCGAAGAAGGGCGGGCCACCGTCGCAGACCTTGGTGGGCATGAGCTCCTCGCGCAGTTCGAGGTCGGCGGGGAGGTAGTTCACGAAAACGATCCTGCGCCCGCCGCGTTCGATGCCGACCACCTCGCGCTGCCAGCGGCTGTCGTTCACCTCGAACGTAAGCGGGTCGGGCATTTCGGTGTCGCGGGTATAGCCGGGCCGGGTCGCCAGCGTGGCGAGAATCACCGCCACCGCGCGTTCGGCGGCGGAGATCTCGACATCGCTCGGGTCCCAGCCGCCTTCGACCACGCCGCCGGTCGCACGCGAACAGCCGGGCAAGAGGAAGCCGGCAGGCGGCGCGGTCAGCACGGTGGTGAGCGGCGGAAGATTGCCGGGCGCGGAGGGGATGCCCGCCGTCAGCAGGAGGAGCGCAGCGCCGAAAGCCATGGTCAGAGCGTCGCCTCGATCGCGCGGGCGGCGGCGAGCGGGTCTTCCGCCTTGGTGATGGGCCGTCCGACGACGAGCACGCTGGCCCCGTCGTCGCGCGCCTGCCGCGGCGTGACGACGCGCTTCTGATCGCCGACCGTGCTTCCTGCGAGGCGCAGGCCGGGGACCACGAAATAGCCGCTCTTCCAATGCTTGTGGACCGCGCCGACTTCCTGTCCCGAACAGACGATCCCGTCGAGCCCGGCGGATTCGGCCAGTTCAGCGAGGCGAAGGACCTGGTCGTGCGACGACCCGGCGACGCCGGTGCGGACAAGGTCGCTCTGGTCCAGGCTGGTCAACACGGTCACCGCGACGACCTTGGTATTCTCGCCCGCCGCAGCCTTCGCATCCTCCATCATTGCGCGCCCGCCGCTGGCGTGGACGGTGACGATGGCGGGTTCGAGGACGTGGATCGACTGCATCGCGCCCGCGACGGTGTTGGGGATGTCGTGCAGCTTGAGATCGAGGAAGATCGGCAGGCCGACATGGGCCATTTCCATCACGCCGTGATGGCCGTGGGCATAGAAGAATTCCATGCCCAGCTTCAGCCCGCCGACATGGCCCTTCACCTTTTCGGCAAGGGTGCGCGCCGCGTCGAGGCGGGGGACATCGACGGCGACGAAAACGGGATTGCTCATAGGGGGTGCGGTTTCTCGTTGTCCGGGATGGTGGAGGCGGCGGCTTCGCGTTCCTGCTGCGTTGCGATCAGCGTGGCCTGCGACGTTTCGAGCAGGTTGATCCGCCGCTTCATCCGCCAGCGAGCCGCCCGGTGGAAGATCCACATCGGCAGCAGGCCGGCAAGGAACGAGGTCAGGATGATCATCGGCAGCGGGGTGTTCAGCACCACGTTGCTCCAGATCGTGACGTCGATGCGGAACCAGTTGGCATAGGCGAATACCGCGAGGGCCGATACGATGATCGCCCAGACGATGGTCCTGACTATCTGCAAACCTTTGTCTCCCTTGGTCGGCACGGCGTTCGCCGTTCGGCTTTCGCGGCGCGAACCTAGGCGCGAACGCCGTGCTTGACCAGTGGGCCTTCCGACTAGTTTGAACCGCGACCAGGTATCCGATTACGCCTTAGCCAAAAACCCGGGCGAAGATCGTGTCGACGTGTTTGAAGTGGTAGTCGAGGTCGAACTTCTCCTCGATCTGCTGCGGCGTCAGTGCGGCGGTGACTTCCGCGTCGCCCTTCAGCAGTTCGAGCAGCGAAAGCTTGCCATCCGATTCCCACACCTTCATCGCGTTCCTCTGGACGAGGCGATAGGCATCCTCGCGGCTCACGCCCGCCTGAGTCAGGGCCAGCAGTACGCGCTGCGAGTGAACGAGGCCGCCCATGCGGTCGAGGTTCTTCTGCATCCGCTCGGGGTAGACCAGCAGCTTCTCGATCACGCCGGTCAGGCGTGCGAGCGCGAAGTCCAGCGTGATGGTCGCGTCGGGGCCGAAGAACCGCTCGACCGAGGAGTGCGAGATGTCGCGTTCGTGCCAGAGCGCGACGTTCTCCATCGCCGGGACGGTCGCGGCCCGGACGACGCGGGCGAGGCCGGTGAGGTTCTCGGTCAGCACCGGGTTGCGCTTGTGCGGCATGGCCGACGAACCCTTCTGGCCGGGCGAGAAGTATTCCTCTGCCTCCAGCACTTCGGTGCGCTGCAGGTGGCGGACTTCTACGGCAAGACGCTCGATGCTGCTGGCGATGACGCCCAGCACCGCGAAGAACATCGCGTGACGGTCGCGCGGAATGACCTGCGTCGACACAGGCTCGACCGCGAGGCCCATCTTTTCGGCGACGTATTCCTCGACGCTGGGATCGATGTTGGCAAAGGTGCCGACCGCGCCGCTGATCGCGCAAGTCGCGATTTCGCGGCGCGCGAATTCGAGGCGTTCCTTGCAGCGGCTGAACTCGGCATAGGCTTCCGCCATCTTCAGGCCGAAGGTCACCGGCTCGGCGTGAATGCCGTGGCTGCGGCCGATGGTGGGGGTGTACTTGTGTTCTTCGGCGCGGGTCCTGATCGCGGCGAGCAGCTTGTCGAGATCATCGAGCAGGATCGCGGCGGCGCGGTCGAGCTGTACGGCCAGAGTGGTGTCCAGCACGTCGGAGCTGGTCATGCCCTGGTGCATGAAGCGGGCCTGATCGCCGACATTGTCTGCCACCCAGGTCAGGAACGCGATCACGTCATGCTTGGTGACCGCCTCGATCGCGTCGATCGCCTCGACGTCGATCTTCGGTTCGGTCGCCCACCAGTCCCACAGCGCCTTACCCGCGCTTTCGGGAACGACGCCCAGTTCGCCCAGCTTGTCGGTTGCGTGCGCCTCGATCTCGAACCAGATGCGGTACTTCATCTCCGGTTCCCAGATCGCGATCATCGCGGGGCGGGCATAACGTGGGACCATGTTCGACTCCGAAGGGATGCTGGCAGTGCTTACGGGGGCGCGGCTAGGGGGAGGGGGGCGAAATGGCAACCGGAAATGGCGCTATTCCTTTGCGCGGGGCGGCCCTTACCGGGCGAGACAGCGGCGTCGCGGCTTGCTAGGGGCGGCGGCGATGAGCGACCCCGCAACGGCTACCGATCAGACCAGCTCCCGGCAGAGCGGCTGGGTGACTTACGCCATGCTGGCGTTGGTCATGGCGTTCTGGGCGGGCAACGCGATCGTCGGTCGCGCGGCCAAGGACGATATCGACCCGATTTCTCTGGCGACGCTGCGCTGGGTCGGCGCAACGCTGGTGCTGACACCACTGGCTTGGCGCGGGCTTCGCGAGGACTGGCCGGCGCTGCGCAGGGCGTGGAGGCCGCTGTCGACGCTGTGCCTCACCGGCATCGTCGGGTTCAACTCGCTGCTCTATTACGGATTGCAGACCACGACCGCGACCAAGGCGCTGCTGATGCAAGCGCTGATCCCCGGCATGGTGCTGATCTGCGCTGCCATCGCCTTTCGGGCGCGCGAACCGATGCGCAAAGTTCTCGGCATCGCGCTATCCATGGCGGGCGCGGTCTACACGATCTTCGAAGGCGGGCTGGCCAACCTGCTGGAGCTACGGCTGGGCGAAGGCGATTTCCTGATCTTCATCGCCTGTATTCTCTGGGCGACCTATACGGTCGTCCTGCGTCTCGTGCCCAAGGTGCGACCGGCCAGCATGCTGTGGGTGATCTTCGCGGGCGGATCGCTGATCCTGATCCCCATCGCACTGCTCCAGCCCCAAAGGCATCTGGAACTGACGACGCCGGTCCTGCTGGCAGCCGGCTACGTGTCGCTGTTTCCCTCGGTCATCGCCTATTTCCTGTTCAACGCGGCGGTCGAGCGGGCCGGGCCGGCCATCGCGGGGCAGGCCATCGCGCTGATGCCGGTGGCCGGGGCCTTGCTCGCCGCCATGCTGCTGGACGAGCCGCTTCATGTCTATCACGCCATCGGGATGGCCGCGATCCTTGCCGGGATCGCCATCGCCGCACCGCGCCGGGTCAGCCCCGCCAGTCGAGCGTGATCCGGTCCGCGCCGATCATGGCGCCAGTCCCGTCGAAGCGGCGCTCAGCGATTGAACCGCGCCCGTCGCTGCCGAGCATGACCACGGTGCTGCACCGCGTTCCGTAAGTCGCATCGCGGATGAACACCGGCGCATCCTCGGCACTGGCCTCCACCACCGGGCCGCCCTTGGCCAGCATCGCGAAAAAGGCTGCCTCGTCCGGCTCGCGGTCGTCGAGCATGCCGCGCACGTCGCCGATCAGGCGGTCGACCTTGGGCCAGGGATCGGTAAAGGCGCTGTTGGAGAGGCCGTAGAAGCCCGGGATGATCGAGCGGGGTTCGACCATCGTGCGGTTGTCGACGATCCAGCCCTGCGGGCCGTCGACCAGCATGAGGCTGAAGCCATTGTAGTCCCCCAATGTTTCGATCCGGTCCTCGACCCGGTGCCACGCCCCCGTCAGCCAGTCGGTCACCAGCGCCCCGCGTGACGGCGCATCGTCACGAAAGCGTCCCGGCTCGCGGTAATTGGTGATCAGCGCCAGCCGCCCGGCCTGTTCCGCGACGCCCAGCCATGTCCCGCCCGACCGGAGATCGCGCCCGGCAATGATGCCGCAGCCATCGTTCCACCGAGCGAGCGGTGCCGTGGGTCGTTCGTGGAATTCGTCACGGTTGGCGATGACGACGAGCGGCCATTCTGCCCGCGAGCGCCAGGCCAGCGCCGCGATGCACATCAGATCAGGCCCTTCGACCGTAACGAAACGTGCCCTGCGCGCCCGATGATGATGTGATCGTGCACCGTGATGTTGAGCAGCCGCCCTGCTTCGGCGATGCGGTTGGTGATCTGGATGTCGGCGCGGCTCGGTTCCGGATTGCCGCTGGGGTGGTTGTGGACAAGGATCATCGCCGCCGCGCCCAGTTCCATCGCCCGGCGAATCACTTCGCGCGGGTGGATCGCTGCCTCGTCCAGCGAACCGTCGCCCAGGTGCTCGTCCTGGATCAGGCGGTTCTGCGCGTTGAGGTAAAGCACGCGCACCCGCTCCACCGTCAGGTGCGCCATGTCGATGGTGAGGTAGTCGATCAGCGCCTGCCACGAACCCAGCACCGGCTTGTCCTGCACTTCCGCCCGGGCTAGCCGCCGGGCGGCCAGCACGACGATCTTCAGCGCCGCGGCACTCGTCTCGCCCATGCCGGGATGGGTTTCAAGCGAGCGGCGATCGGCATTGAACACACCAGCCAGTCCGCCGAACCGGTGCAGCAGCGTGCGCGCCAGCGGCTTTACGTCGCGGCGCGGGATTGCGGTCATCAGCAGGTATTCGATGATCTCGTGGTCGCCCAGCGCATCCTCGCCCCCGTCCAGCATCCGCGCGCGCAGCCGGGCGCGATGCCCCTTCGGATCCAGCCCGGCGGCGGCATCGCGGTCCGGTGTCTTTGTCGGCGCGGCGTCCATCGGAAGCTCGTCCTGCCCGTCGTGCAATTGATTGGCTCCCCGCCGGGACCGCAATCGGTCCTCAAGCGTTTCCAGCGGCGTAAAATTTTGCAACCATTGCCTTTGGCGAAAGTCGCGCGCAAGTTCCGGCCGCCGAGGTTCGTGGATTGCATCGGTCGGCGGATGATACAGGAAGTGATGACCGAAGCTGCCGACATTCCGGAAAGTCCGCCGCCACGCTCCCGCCGACGCAAGTACCTCGTCCGCACCGCGATGGGTGGGGCGGCGCTGGTGGCCGTGGCGATCGGGGCGGCCTGGCTGGGGCGCAAGGACATCGCCGACAGCCTGATCCGCGACGCGCTGCAACAGTACGACCTGCCCGTGACTTACGAGGTGCAGTCGATCGGCCCGTCGCGGCAGGTGATCGGTAACGTCGTCGTCGGCGATCCCGAGAATCCCGACATGACCGTCGAGCGGGCCGAGGTGACGGTGAAATACCGCTTCGGGCTACCCGCCATCGGCACGGTGCGGCTGGTCAAGCCGCGCATGTACGGGCGGCTGGTCGATGGGCGGGTGAGTTTCGGCACGCTGGACCGCGTGCTCTACACCGGGCCGAGTGGCGAGCCGTTCCGGTTGCCCGACCTCAATGTCGGGATCAATGACGGGCGGGCGCTGGTGCGCACCGATTACGGCAATGTCGGCATGAAGGTCGCGGGGCAGGGGCGGCTGCGCAACGGGTTCAGCGGCGTGGTAGGCGTTGTCGCGCCGCGGATGACCGACGGCGACTGCATCGCGACCGGTGCCAGCCTCTATGGATCGGTGACGATCACGCGCGAGGAGCCCCGCTTCGTCGGCCCCCTGCGGCTGAAGGGCGTGGACTGTGCCGAAACCGATTTCGAAATGGGCCCGGCGACGCTGGCCCTCGACATGACCGGCAGCGATCAGTTCGACGCGGTGCGCGGCAAGGCGAACATCGCGGCCGGGCGTATCGCGGCGGGCGGGCAGGTGCTGGGCAGCACTGCCGGCGATCTGATCTTGTCCTACAGCAAGGACGGGCTCGCCACCGATCTCAAGCTCACCTCCGCCGATGTGTCGCTGGCCGGCGCGCGCCTGTCGCGGCTCGGTATCGACGGGGCCGTGCGGGCGAAAGGCGGGTTCGACACGGTCGCCTTCGACGGCAGCTTCAGCGGGCAGGGCCTGCGACCGGGCGAGGTGCTGAACGACCAGCTTCGCGGCTATGAACGGACGGCGGCGGGAACGCTTCTGGCACCGCAGCTCGCCAAGGTGCGCGGCGCGCTTGCGGCAGAGGGGGAGCGAAGCCGGATCGACGGCGAGCTGAAGGCGCGGATCGGGCCCGACCGGACGACGCTGACCTTGCCCTCGGCGCGATGGATGGGGACCAGCGGGGCGAACCTGCTCGACCTCTCACGCGTGCAGGTGACGTTTGGCGGTACGGGCGCGACGCAGCTCTCGGGCAACTTCCGCACCGGCGGACGCAACATGCCGGTGCTGGTCGGCCAGATGACGCGCGGGGCGGGCGGCGATGCGCTGATGAAACTCGCGATGGGCGAATATGCCGCGGGCGATGCGCGCCTCGCCATTCCCGGCCTGACCGTCCGGCGCAACGCCGCCGGGGTCTTCTCGCTCGACGGACAGGTTCAGGCCAGCGGCGCCATTCCCGGAGGCACCGTGCAAGGCCTGCGCCTGCCGGTTTCGGGCAATTGGTCGCCAAGGGGTGGCCTGGCGCTTTGGTCCGGCTGTGTCACGCCGGTGTTCGACCGGCTCGAACTGGCCAGCCTGACGCTGCAGCGGCAATCGCTGATGGTCTGTTCGGTGAAGGGCGGCGCCATCGTGCGCAGCGACAGTCGCGGCACCCGCTTTGCCGCCGGCGTGCCCAGCGTGAACCTTGCAGGGGTGCTCGGTGAAACGCCCGCAACGATCCGGGGCGGGCCGATCGGCTTTGCCGTTCCGGGCAAGCTGGTCGCCCGCAACCTCGACATCGCACTTGGACCCAAGGGGACAGCCACCGAATTCCGGCTAACCGAGCTGGAGGCCGATATCGGCAAGGACATTCGCGGTACGTTCGCCGATTCCGAGTTCCGCTTGGCCGCCGTTCCGCTTGACATGACCGATGCATCCGGCCGGTGGGTGTGGCGCAACAACGCCCTGACCATCACCGACGGCGCGCTGCGCGTAACCGACCGACAGGCCGACGCGCGGTTCCAGCCGATGGTGACTCGCGGCGCTACGCTCACTTTCGCCGACAACATCATCGTCGCCGACGCCCTGCTGCGCGAGCAAACCACCGATCGCGCCATCGTCGATGTCGATATCCGACATGCCTTGGCCAGCGGGAGCGGCCACGCGGATCTGGACGTGCCGGGCATCACCTTCGACGCCGGCTTGCAGCCCGACACGATCACGCGCCTCGCTCTCGGCACCATCGCCAATGCGCGGGGCACAGTGACCGGCACGGGCCGCATCGACTGGTCGCCGCGGGGTGTCACGTCGACCGGCGCCTTTCACACCGAATCGCTCGATTTTGCCGCCGCGTTCGGTCCGGTTACGGGCTTGTCCGGCACCGTCGAGTTCAGCGATCTGCTGGGTCTGACGACCAAGCCCAACCAGCGCCTCGCCATCCGTGAGATCAATCCCGGCATCGTCGTCAACGACGGCGTGGTCGATTTCCAGCTCGGCCCCGATCTCGCGCTGAACCTCAACAGCACGACTTTCCCATTCATGGGCGGCACGCTGACGATGCGGCCGACGCGGATGAATCTCGGCACCGCCGAAACGCGCAACTACACCTTCGACATCGTCGGGCTGGACGCGGCACAGTTCGTGCAGCGGATGGAATTGGCGAATATCCAGGCGACGGGCACGTTCGACGGCACGATCCCGCTGATCTTCGACGAGAACGGCGGCCGGATCGAGGGCGGCCTTCTCCTTTCCCGCATCCCGGGCGGCAATGTCTCCTATGTCGGCGAGCTGACCTACAAGGACCTGACCCCGATCGCCAACTTCGCCTTCGATGCGCTGAAGTCGCTGGACTACACGCAGATGCGCATCGCGCTCGACGGCAGGCTGGAGGGCGAGATCGTCACCCGGGTGAAGATCGACGGGGTGAAGCAGGGCGCGGGCGCCAAGACCAATTTCATCACCAGGCGGCTCGCCAACCTGCCGATCCGCTTCGACGTGAACGTGCGCGCGCCGTTCATGCAGCTGCTGTCCAGTTTCAAGTCGCTCTACGACCCGGCATCGGTGCGCGATCCGCGCGAACTGGGTCTGATCGACGCCAATGGCAACTCAATCAGGGGCAGCGTCAGCAGCGATCAGGTCAAACCGTTGGATCCCGGCATTCAGCCTGCCGAAAGCGAGGATATGCGATGAATTGCGCCAAGTATATGGCTCGATGGAGAGAAAAGGCCGGATTGACCGCGACGGCGACCGATGCGAACACGCCGCCCATGAACGGGAACGGACGGGGCGGGCGCATGCGGATTGCGGCCTTAAGCATTCTAGCGGCGACGGGTCTTGGCGGCTGCGTCAACGTCAATGCGCCGGCCGAACCGATCGTCATCGAGCTGAACGTCAACATCAAGCAGGAAGTGCTCTATCGTCTCGTCGATTCCGCGAATGAGAACATAGAGGCCAACCCGGAGATTTTCTGATGACCAGCAACCGCAAATTCGCCCGCATGGCTGCCGTGGCGCTGCTCGCCGCCGGCGCTCTGGGCACGCTCGCCATCGGCATGGCAGCGCCCGCCGCGGCGCAGAACCGCGATCCGGCCTACGCCGCCGCGCGCGCCAACGGCACGATCGGCGAGAAGATGGACGGCTATCTCGGCTTCGTCGGCAGCCCGTCGGGCGATCTCAAGGCGCTGGTCGACGACATCAACATACGCCGAAAGGCGAGCTATGCCGACCGCGCCCGCGCGCAGGGCGTGACGATCGAGGAATTCGCTTTCACGCAGGGTTGCCTGCTGATCGGCCGCACCTCGGCCGGAGAGAAATACCAGGCACCCGACGGCAGCTGGCAGACTCGAGGGTCGAGCCCGGCGCGAGTCGACCCGCGCTGCCCTTCGGCGGGGTAATCGCATCGCATCTGTGAACAATCGCTGCGGCGCGCCACGAGTGGCGCGCCGTTTGCGTTGGGAACCGGCGGAAATCGGGCATTGTGCGATGCCGCATATTTCGCCTCATTCGACTATTGGGCCATGTTGACTTGGCCGAACCCCTTTCCTAAAGGGGCCGCGCCCTCGACGGGCAGCTCGAAGCGCTTGCATGGGGCCTTTCAAGGGGAGGAACCAGCATGAGTGATGAGCGACCCGGACAGGAGCCTCTTGGCGAGGATGCGCGCATCGATTCGCTCGACGCCCGGCTGAAGGCCGCGCGCGAACGGGAAGACGAGCGTAACCGCCCGCAAGTGCAGGGAACCGATGCGAATTATCGCTTGGGTTCGAAGGTGCTGGCGGAGCTGCTGGGGGGCCTCGTTGGTGGCGGCCTGATCGGTTGGGTAATCGACCGGTTTGCAGGTACGTCGCCCTGGGGTCTGTTGGTGATGCTGTTCCTCGGGATCATCGTCGCCTTCAGGAACATCATACGGATTTCGAACCGGCGTCCCGACTGATCCCATAGGGGGAGTGGAGGGGCGCTGTCGTTCATAAGGCGACAGGGAAACACGCGTGGCAACCGAAGCCAAAGTCGACCCGATGCACCAGTTCACGATCGAGCCGCTGTTCGGCACCGATCGCATGGAACTGCTCGGCTACAATATCGCCTTCACGAACTCGGCGCTGTGGATGGCGATCGCCGCTGTCGTGCTGTGGATCTTCGTCGCGGGCGGCATGAAGCGCCAGCTGGTGCCCGGCCGCTGGCAGATGGCGGTCGAAAGCTTCACCGGCTTCATCGACGACATGCTGGAGGCAAACATCGGCAAGGCGGGGCGCAAGTACGTGCCCTACATCTTCTCGCTGTTCATGTTCATCCTGTTTGCGAACATCCTCGGACTGCTGCCGCTCGGCGTCGTTGGCCTGCACCCGTTCACCTTCACCAGCCACTTCACGATCACCGGCATCCTCGCGATCCTGTCGTTCGCGATCGTGCTGATCGTCGGCTTCGCGAAGCACAAGCTGCACTTCTTCAGCCTGTTCGTACCGCACGGCACGCCGCTGCCGATGATCCCGCTGATCTTCTGCATCGAGCTGGTCTCGTTCATGGTTCGCCCGTTCAGCCTCGGCCTGCGACTTTTCGTCGCGATGATGGCCGGCCACGTCCTGCTGGAAGTGCTCTCCAGCTTCGTGATCGACGGGTTCAACGCGATGAGCTCGGGCATCGGCCCGGTTGTCGCGGTGCTCAGCTTCATCCTGATGGTTGCCATCTGCGCGCTCGAGATCCTCGTTGCCGGCATCCAGGCCTACGTCTTCGCGCTGTTGAGCTCGCTCTACATCAACGACGCTGAGAACCTTCACTAAGTTTTGAACACAATCATCTGAATTTTAAGACAAAGGAGTTATGGAAATGGAAGCAGAAAGCGCAAAGCTGATCGGTGCGGGTCTCGCTGCCATCGGCGCCGGCATGGCCGCCATCGGCGTGGGTAACGTTTTCGGCTCGTTCCTGGAAAGCGCGCTGCGCAACCCGGGTGCCGCCGACGGTCAGCAGGGCCGCCTGTTCATCGGCTTCGCCGCCGCCGAACTTCTCGGCCTGCTCTCGTTCGTCGTCGCGATGATCCTGATCTTCGTCGCCTGATCGAACGTACTTCGGCCTGACCGGTCCGCCTGCGTGCGGACCGGGCGGGTCACCTGATTACCGCTGCTTGAAACCCTGACAGGACGCACCCCGCGATGCCCCAGATAAGCCAGTTGGCCGCGACCTACTCCAGCCAGATCTTCTGGTTGCTGCTGATCTTCGGTCTGGTCTTCTTCGTCATCGGCAAGGGTATGGTGCCCAAGGTGATGGACACCGTCGCCCTGCGGGACAAGCAGATCGCCGACGACCTTGCCGCCGCCGAAGCCGCCCGTGCCCAGGCCGACGCCGAGGAAGATTCGTGGCGCGCCCGCGAAAACGCGAACCGCGCCGAAGCGCAGGCGCTCGTCGCCAAGGCGAAGTCCGAAGCGGCTGCCGCCAGCGAGAAGAGCCTGTCGGCGGCGCAGAAGCGTCTCGATGCCAAGCTCGCCGAAGCCGAGGAGCGCATCGCCGCTGCCCGTGCCGAAGCCGCCGCCGAGATCGAGGAAGTCGCCAGCGAGGCGGCAGCCCAGATCGTCCACCGCCTTGCGGGCATCGAGGTGGCTCCCGCCGCCGCCCGCGTCGCCGTGAAGGAGGCCATGTGATGGGCTCGTACCTGACCGTTCTTGCTGCCGCCGACGGTTCCGCCGTGGTCGAGGAGCATCTCGAGAACGCCGATCACGCCGAGGGCCTGGAAGCGCCCGCCCACGGTGAGGAACACGCCGTGCCGGTTGCATTCGGTATCGTCGGCCCCGCCGCGTGGGTGAGCCTGGCCATGCTCGTCTTCATCGGCATCCTCGTGTGGAAGGGCGTGCCCAAGGCGATCGCCAGCGGGCTCGACAAGAAGATCGCCGAGATCAAGGCCCAGCTCGACGAGGCCAAGAAGCTTCGCGCCGAGGCCGAGGCGCTCCGCAAGGAATACGCCGACAAGATCGCCAACGCCGAGAAGGACGCGGCGGCCATGCTCGACCACGCGCGCAACGAGGCCGATGCCATCGTCGCCAAGGCCGAAGTCGACAGCAAGGCGATGGTCGAGCGTCGCAAGAAGATGGCCGAGGACAAGATCTCGGCTGCCGAACGTGCCGCCATCGACGAACTGCGCGAGAAGGCCGCACGTGCTTCTGCCGCCGCCGCCGCCGCGATCATCAAGGATCGCCACGACGCCGGCGCGGACAGCTCGCTGGTCGATCGGACAATCGCAGCCCTCTGAGCAGTTAGCTTCAGCGACCTGAAGCGGTCGCGCGAGGGTCTGCACTACCAGGTTCGATAAAGGCCGGATTTTTCCGGCCTTTATCGACTCCCACTCGTTCGTATGATCCGCAAACGTCTGCAGGCCCTAAGGGCCGCGGAGGGAGTGGGTCATGCATCACGTTGCGAGTCTTGGATTCGTGGGCATCGATCCCAACGAGTTGCTTTGGAGAATCCTCGATCAGAGCCTTGACTGCATCAAGGTGCTCGGTCTGGACGGAACCCTCGAGTACATGAACCCCAATGGCCGCGCGGCCATGGAGATCGACGACTTCGCCCCCGTTTCGGGACTGCCTCTGCCGGAGCTCTGGTCGGAGGAGGGTCGGGGGCGCCTGCAAGCTGCGATCCTCCGCTCTGCCTCGGGGCAGAACGATCGGTTCGAGGCTTTCTGCCCGACTGCCAAGGGCGCTCCGCGCTGGTGGGAGGTTTCGACTTCGCCCATCTGCGACGCACATGGCACGCCGAGCCATATCCTTTGCACCTCGCGAGACCTCAGCTGGTGGCATGAACGTCAACGGGAGAGGCAAGCGGCGACCGACAAAATCAGTCCTGCCGGCGAACTGACCCACCGAACGCGCAACCAGCTATCCATCGTCAATGCCTTGACCCGGCTGTCTCTGGGCGGTGACCCCTATGCCGGCCGAGACCGCCTGATCGAACGCATCGGCGCGGTTTCGGCCGCGATCGAAGTCATTGCCGAGGGCGGCGGCTCCGTCGCTGCGGGCAAGCTCGTTTCGCGCGTGCTCGGACCGGTCCAGTTCGAACCGCGGTTTCGCCTGCACCCGACCCCCGACACGAAGATGGGCAATGAGATCGCCCGTACCGTTGCGCTCATCTTGGGCGAGTTGGTCTCGAATACCTGCGCACACGGCGCCTTGTCGGGGAAGGGTGGCATGGCCGAACTTCGCGTGAAGATGGCCGGTGATCTCCTGTCATTCGCCTGGACCGAAACGCTTGAGCGTCCGCCGGCGTTTCCGCTCGCAACCGGCACCGGCATCCGTCTTATCGAGCGGCTGTCTGCCATGCTGGCCGAACCCGCGAAGGTGACGTGGCACGATGCGGGTCTGGACGTGACCTTTGCGGTCAATCCTGCAGAAGTCGCAAACGCCTAGAAAGTGTCCTTGGCGCGGCGCAGGGCGGCAAAGGTTTCGCTCGCGCTGTCGCCGCCCCAGATCGCCTGGATCGCTGCGTTGTCAGCGCGCAGGAACGGGTTCGTGAGCAGTTCGCGAGACAGGACCGCCGGGACCGTCGGCTCACCTCTTTCGCGGCGTTCGGCGATTTCTCCGACATAGGCCTGCAGCGCCGCATTCTCGGGGTCGGCATGAATGGCGAACCGGGCGTTGGCGGCCGTGTACTCATGCGCGCAGTAGAGCAGCGTTTCTGGCGGCAACTCGCGAATGCGGGACAGGCTGGCCCAGAACTGCGGAGGTGAGCCTTCGAACATGCGCCCGCAGCCAAGCGCGAAAACCGAATCGCCGACGAAGGCGATCCCCGCCGCGGGCAGGTGATAGGCGACGTGGCCCATCGTATGTCCGCCCACGTCGATTACGGCGGCCTCGTAAGACCCGATGCGCACCGTGTCGCCGCCGCCCACGGCTCGGTCAACGCCGCCAATCCTGGGCGCGTCGATGGCGGGCGCGGTCACCGAGCAGCCGGTCGCGGCCTTGATCGCCTCGTTCCCGCCGGCATGATCGGGATGCCAGTGCGTGTTCCAGATCTGCGTGATCGTCCAGCCCTTCGATGCTGCCTCGGCCAGATAGACCTCGGCGTCCGGGGTATCGATGCACACCGTCTCGCCGCTCTCGCCGTCGTGCAGCAGGAAGCCGTAGTTGTCGGAGAGGCAGGGGAACTGATGGACTTCGATCACGGGCGGTCTCCTTGGCCTGCCGGGTGTGCTTCCGCAGGCGGGCGCTGACGAGATAGGGTCAGGGGCCGCAAAGCAAAAGACCCGCCGGGCACGGGGCCGCGGCGGGTCCTTGTCTGGTAGGGCCGGAGGGCCGTCATGGGAGTAAATCCCATGACGTCGAACGGGCAGACAAGCTGCCCGCCGGCCGGCCTTGGGGCTGGTCGCCGCAGCGTGGCTGCGGCGCCGACCCTTCGGCTCAGCGATTCTTCAGCGCTTCGCCGAGGATGTCGCCCAGCGACGCGCCCGAATCGGACGAACCGTATTGCTCGACAGCCTGCTTTTCTTCGGCGATCTGACGCGCCTTGATCGAGAAGTTCGGCTTCTTGGTCCGGTCGAAACCAATGACCATCGCGTCGACCTTCTGGCCGGGCTGGAAGCGATCGGGACGCTGTTCGTCGCGGTCGCGGCCGAGGTCCGAACGCTTGATGAAGCCGGTCGCGCCATCGTCGCCGACCTGAACCTCGAGGCCGCCATCGCGGACTTCGAGAACGGTGACGGTGACAACATCGTTGCGCTTGATGCCGGAGGCCGAGGCGACGCCGCCAGCCGACGGGGCACCCTTTTCAAGCTGCTTCATGCCGAGGCTGATGCGCTCCTTCTCGACATCGACGTCGAGAACGACGGCCGAGACCTGCTCGCCCTTGCGGTGCAGGGCCAGGGCGTCTTCACCCGAGATGCCCCAAGCGATGTCTGACATGTGGACCATGCCGTCCACGTCGCCATCGAGGCCGATGAACAGACCGAACTCGGTCGCGTTCTT
>CAYRLC010000052.1:0-16721 GCA_964424995.1 uncultured Croceicoccus sp. | reverse complement strand
CCAGCGTGGTTTCGGCGCGTTCGGCCGGGAACTTGTGCGCCATGCCCCAGCGCGGCGCCTTGGCGACGAAGCCCAGCCGCTCCTGCCAGTCGAGCCGGTCGACCTTGTAGACCACGCCGTCGATGTCATGGGCGAGGTCCGCCCGCATCGCGCCGATCCGGCGATAATGCGCCAGCATTGCCTCGGTCGACTTGCAGCGGACCAGCGCGGCAGAGATCGGCACGCCCCAATTGGCGATGGCCTCCATCACCTGCAGCTGCGTCTGTCCCGGCACCGCACTCGCCGCGCCCCAGCCGTGGGCGTAGAAGCGCAAGGGGCGCTGGCGGGTGACCTCGGCATCCTTCTGCCGCAGCGATCCTGCCGCCGCATTGCGCGGATTGGCAAAGATCTTGCCGCCCGCCGCCTCCTGCGCCGCATTCAGCGCGAGGAAGTCGGCCTTGGCCATGAAGACCTCGCCGCGGATCTCGAACACCTCCGGCACGTCCTTGCCGGAAAGCTGCTGCGGAACGTCGGCGATATGCGCGACATTGGCGGTCACGTCCTCGCCCACCTGCCCGTCGCCGCGGGTCGCCGCGCGGACCAGGATGCCCTTCTCGTAACGCAGCGAGCAGGACAGCCCGTCGATCTTGTCCTCCGCCGTGAAAGCCATCGGCTCGCCGTCGGGCAGTGACAGAAACCGGCGGACGCGGGCAACGAAATCGGCGACTTCCTCGTCCGAAAAGGCGTTGTCGAGGCTCATCATGCGAACCTCGTGCGTCACCTTCGACAGCGGGGAGGACGCGACCTCGTGCCCTACCGCCCGGGAAGGGCTGTCGTCGCGTATCAGGTGCGGAAAGGCCGCCTCGATTTCGGCATTGCGCCGGACCAGCGCGTCGTATTCCGCGTCGCTGATCTCGGGCGCATCGTCGGCGTGGTAGAGCCGGTTGTGCTTCGCGATCTGGCGCGCCAGCCGGATCAGCTGGTTCGCCGCTTCTGCCTCGGTCATGCCGCCAGCCACGCCCTCGCCCGCCGGATCGGTCACCGTTTCTGTCCTGTCGCTCGCATAATCCGGGTTCTAGCTGCGGGGACCGGAAAGAACAGGGGCCCTCGTCGATCCCCGCGCATTTTTGCCCCACTCGCGCAAGGTGCGTCAGCGGCCCGCGAGCGAGGATCCTGCCAGGAAGAAGACACCTGCCGAGCGCCGAAACGATGGTGATCCCGATCGCTGCAAATGCGAAGACAGGTTTGCCCAGACGCAGCATGGAACCAAATTAGCAAACAAATGTTATCTTCGTCATACCCGCACAGTGGAAACGGGTATCGTGGTCCAACGAGCCCCCCCCCCCCGCGGCTCGGTGCCTTCTGAAACGGGCATGGCTGCGTGGAACGGACTAGATCAAGACTGGAATTCTCTCACCATGCGGCTCGTCAAGCTGACCGCATCGAACGCCCCGCTCGTGACCGGCGCGGACGGACGACCTTTTGCGGAAATCATCTTCTTCTTCGTCGGGCTGCGCACGGGCCGCGTCGAATATGCCATGTTGCTGTTGCCGGACGAGAGCGGCAACCGCGTCGCGCGCCCGGTGCCGTGGGAACTGTTGATGCTGGACGAAGACCGCAGCCGCTTCCGGCTCGATGCGTCGCCCGAAACGGTGATCAGCGCGCCGATCATCGAATTCGAGGATGACAGCGACTGGTCCTACCTCGCGTTCGGCGAAGTCCACGCTCACTACGGGCTGTTCGCCTAGACTTCGAGAAGGCGCTCCGCCTGTGCGCGGGCCTCGGGCGTGATCTCGGCGCCCGAAAGCATCCGCGCGATCTCCTCCTGCCGCCCGCCCGCGTCGAGCAGTCCGACCGAGGTACGCGTGACCGTCCCTTCGCTCGATTTCGCGATCATGTAGTGGACGTTGCCGCGCGCCGCGACTTGCGGGCTATGCGTGACGGCGAGCAGTTGCCCCTCGCTCGCCAGCCGGGCGAGGCGTTCGCCGATGGCAGAGGCCACCGCGCCGCCGACACCGCGATCGATCTCGTCGAAGATGATCACCGCCGCGCCGCCCTCCTCGGCCAGAGCGACTTTCAGCGCGAGGATGAAGCGCGACAGTTCGCCGCCGCTCGCGATCTTCGCCAAGGGTGCGAAGGGCGCGCCGGGGTTGGTGGAGATCAGGAATTCCACCGCGTCCATGCCGTGCGGGCCCCACTTGTCCTCCGCCGTGCGGGTGACCAGCGTCTTGAAACGCGCGGCATCGAGCTTGAGCGGCGCCAGCTCCGCCGCCACCGCCTTGTCCAGCCGCTTCGCTGCCTCGACCCGCTGTGCCGACAGGGTTTCGGCCAGCGCCCGGTAATGCGCCCCGCGCTCGAACGCCGCCGCCTCCAGCGCCCTGATCCGCGCCTCCCCGCCCTGTATGTTTTCCAGCGTCTCGCGCAGCGCCGCCATCTTAGCGGGCAAGTCGTCGACCGTGCAGCCGTGTTTCCTGGCTTCGGCGCGCAGGTCGAACAGCCGCGTCTCCACCGCGTCCAGCCGGGCCGGGTCGAAGCTCAGCGCGTCGAGCGCGCGATCGACGGCCGCCTCCGCCTCGCCCCCTTCGATCAGGCAGCGGTCGAGCGCGGCGAGCGCATCGGCCAGCGCCGCATGTTCGCCCGCGATCCGGTCCAGCCGCCGCGCCGCCGCGCGCAGCTGCGCCAGCGCACTGTCCGATCCTGCGAAGAGGTGCTGGAGGTTCGACAGGTCGTCGGCCAGCCGCTCACCCTTCTGCATGTCGGCGCGCTCTCCGGCCAGCGCCTCTTCCTCGCCCACTTCGGGCGCAAGCCGTTCCAGCTCGGCGAGGTGCGCCGCGGCCAGTTCCTGCTCCGCCGCCGCATTGTCCGCCGCCGCGCGGGCCTGCGCCAGCGCTTCCTCCGCCGCCTGCCACTTGCGCCAGGCATCCGCCACGCCCGCCTCGTCCGCCGCGGCATAGCGGGTCAGCAGCGCCCGATGCCCGCGCGCATTCACCAGCCCGCGATCATCGTGCTGCCCGTGCAGTTCGACGAGGAACGGGGCCAGCGCGCGCAATGTCGCCACGCCCACCGGCTGCCCGTTGACGAAGGCCTTGGACCCGCCATCAGCCTTCAGCTGGCGGCGCAGGACCAGCGCCTCGCCCGGCTCGATCTCCACCCCTGCCTCGTCCAGCGCTTCGGCCATGCCGGCGGGGAGCGTATCGAACTCGAACGTCGCCGTGGCGCTGGCCTGTTCCTCGCCGGCCCGCACCAGCCCCGAATCGGCCCGGTTGCCCAGCACGAGGCCCAGCGCGTCGAGCAGGATCGACTTGCCCGCCCCCGTTTCGCCGGTCAGCACGCCCAGCCCGCGCGCGAAGGACAGGTCCAGCGCCTCGATCAGCACGATGTTGCGGATGGCCAGTTGGGTCAGCATGTTCGCTCTATGTCCTAGCCGCCTCGTGCGCGCGCGTCAGCCCGTATCCACCGCTTCTCCCCGGTTGACGCACAGATCGTCCCCGGCTTGCCCACAGCTTGCTGCACAGGGTTGTCACAGGTCGGTCACATCGACGCACAACCGTCATCCGCGCGTGGGAAAACCCACCCGACGGGGCCAGCACGGTTCCCTGCACGACGGGACACGCGGATATGAAACTCGATTCCCTGAACCATACCACGGTGGCGCGGCGCGATCCGCTGGGGCGCCACGGCATCTTCACCCATCTGGGGCGGGAGGCCGCCGCCTTCTCGCTGCCGGGACGCGCGCCCGACTGGCTCGACCTGCCGGACAGCGACAGCTCCGGCACGGGCCCGCGCGGTTTCGTGCCGAAACGCCGGTTTCGCACGGTGTTCATCTCCGACATCCATCTCGGCACGCGGGGCTGCAACGCCGAACTGCTGCTCGACTTCCTCCATTCGATCGAGTGCGAAACGCTCTACCTCGTTGGCGACATCGTCGACGGCTGGCGGCTGAAAAAGGGCTGGTACTGGCCCGACGCGCATAGCGAGGTGGTGCGCCGCATCCTGAAGCTCGCCCATCGCGGCACCCGCGTCATCCTGATCGCGGGCAACCACGACGAGATGCTGCGACACTATGCCGGCATGCATTTCGGCGGGATCGAGACCGCGCTGGAGGCGATCCACGTCACCGCCGACGGCCGCCGCCTGCTGGTGACGCATGGCGACGCCTTCGATGGGGTGGTGCTCTATCACCGCTGGCTCGCCTTTGCGGGAGACAAGGCCTACGACCTGCTGCTGCGCGCCAACGGCTGGTTCAACGCCGCGCGCCGGGTGCTGAAGCTGCCTTACTGGTCGCTCTCCGCCTATCTCAAGCACCGGGTCAAGAACGTCGTTCAGTTCGTCTGCGACTTCGAGGAAGCGGTGGCCCACGCAGCGCGCGAGCGCGGGGTCGACGGGGTCGTCTGCGGCCATATCCACTGCGCCGAGATCCGCACGATCGGCGACATCGAATACATGAACGACGGCGACTGGGTGGAAAGCTGCACCGCGCTGACGGAGGATGCGGACGGCACTTTTGCCATCCTCGACTGGGCCGCCGAAGTGCGCGCCCGCAACGCCCGCCCCGCCTTTGCTCCTGCTGCCGCACAGACCGAGAAGGAACCGGCATGACCGTCACGACCATCGCGCCCGGCGGCGCCTTTCCGCGCCGCATCGCCATCGCCACCGACGCATGGCGGCCGCAAGTCAACGGCGTGGTCCGCACGCTGGAAGAGACCATCGCCCGCCTCATCGCCCGCGGGCACGAGGTGCTGGTGCTCTCCCCCGATCAGTTCGCCAGCGTGCCGATGCCGTTCTATGGCGAGATCCGCCTCGCCGTCGCCCCGGCGCGCGGCGTGGGCCGGGCCTTGCGCGCCTTTGCGCCCGACATCGTCCACATCTCCACCGAAGGGCCGATCGGCTGGGCGGCGCGGCGCTTCTGCATCAAACGCGACGTGCCCTTCACCAGCGCGTTCCACACCCGCTTTCCCGATTACGCGGCGGTGCGCACCGGCCTGTCGCCCGAACGGTTCTGGCCAGTCATGCACCGGTTCCACGCCCACAGCCGCGCCGTGCTCTGCGCCACGCCGACATTGCGGCGCGAGCTGATCGGGCGGGGCATCGGCCCGGTCGTGCCATGGTCGCGCGGCATCGATGCCGGGCTGTTCAACATGCGGGCAGAGGCCGATCCGCTGATCCGCCTGCACCCCGGCCCGGTCCTGCTCTACGTCGGGCGGGTCGCACCCGAAAAGGGCCTCGACGATTTCCTGCGCTGCCGCCACCCGGGCACCAAGGTCGTCGTCGGCGACGGTCCGGCGCTCCCCGCGCTGAAGGCGCGCTATCCCGACGCGGTCTTCGCCGGACGGCTGACCGGGCAGGCACTCGCCAGCGCCTACGCCTCTGCCGACTGCTTCGTCTTTCCCAGCCGCAGCGACACGTTCGGGCTGGTGATGGTCGAGGCGCTGGCCTGCGGCCTGCCGGTGGCGGCCTATCCGGTGGCCGGCCCGCTCGACATCGTGGGCGAGGACGGACTGGGCCCGCGCGGCGAGTTGTCGGCTCCGGTCGGCGCGCTGGACGAGGATCTCGACGCCGCCATCGCCCGCGCGCTCGCCTGCGATCGCGGCGATTGCGCCGATTACGCGCGGCGCTTCAGCTGGGACGCGGCGACCGACCAGTTCGTGTCGGCCCTGGCCGCGGCGATGGCGAGCGAGGAGCTGATCGCGGCCTGACGCCGAACTTTCACCGCCCGGGTTGTGGCAGCGCCGTGCGCGCGATGCTGCCCGCCTTGGTCCCCTGCCTGTAGCCGTAAGTCCAGGCCCAGCGGCTTGAAAAGGCTTGCAGCGGAACATAGTCCATGACCCGTTCCGCCCCCTGCGGCGCGTCGAGCCGGTTGTCGAGAATCCATGATTGGTTCTGGTAACGGACGACCGCGACCGCATGGTCGGTCTGCCGCCCGGTATCGCGCACCACCAGCAGGAACATGTCGTCCAGCGGCACACCGGCGCGCGCCAGCATCGCCATCTTGAGGATGGCGATATCCTCGCAATCGCCCTGCCTTCGCCGCAACGTCTCCATCGCACCGGCCCAGCGATCGCCGCCCGTATCGTCGACGTAGCGCACTTCGGCGTTCACCCGCGTGTTGATCGTCGCCAGCGGATTGCCAGCGCCAACACTCACGCCGTGCGCCACCGACAGCACTTGCGCATGATCGGGCTCCAGGTCGAGCAGGTGCCCCCGCTTCCAGCGCGCCGCCATCGGGCCGTTGCCGACCGGCAGTGCCTTGAACCCGAACAAGTCGGGATCGTCGGGGCGCACCGGCTCCGGCTCGCACGGGGGCAGCGGGTCGTGGGGTGCAGCGGCGCTGCCGGGCATGGCGAAGAGGAAGCCGCCTGCGGGAAGCGCCAGCGTCGCCGCAAGCACGCCATCGACTTGCGCGGCGCAAGGCGCGGGGGCATCCGGCCCGAACGGATCGGTGGCAACAACGGCGGGGACGGCCCCGGCCAGGATCAGCGCGATCAGCGACATGACGGCAGACTACCAGCCCTTGCCGCAAAGGTGCGAGATGGCGCGCGCCTTGTCCACAGCCGGCCCCTCAGCCCGGTTTGCGGAACCGCATCACGAACTGGTCGGTCCGCCCTTTCAGCGGGCCGTCGTAGACGCCGCTGGTGCGATCGTCGGCAGGGTTCTTCAGCACCGCGCTGGCCCCGTCGTAGAGGAAACCCGCGCTCTCCACCTCTCGCCGCACGAGATCGGCATCGATGCGGTGGGTGGTGTTCGTCGCGGTGGTCCCGCTCCCGTCGGGGGCCGAATGGTCGAGCACGACATAGACCCCGCCCGGCTTCAGCAGGTCCATCACCATCGCGTTGGCGGCACGCGCATCGAACCCGGGCACGTTGTGGAAATCGTGGTAGTTGCGCGATGTCCAGACCACGTCGAAACGCTCGGCCAGATCACCCGGCACCGGCCCCGCCAGCGGGTAGCTCGCCACCGAAACCGGCTGCCCCGCCATCGTGCCCTGCAGCGTCTTCGCGCTTTCCAGCGGCGCCCATTTCCTGGCGACCATCTCTTCGGGGACGTAGAGCGTCAGTTGCCCGGACTGGCCGACCGCAGCGCTGAACAGGCGGGTGAAGTAGCCGCCGCCGGGCAGCATCTCGAACACCGCCATGCCGGGGCGGACGCCCGCGAACTGCAGCATGTCGACAGGCTTGCGCAATGGATCGGCGGCGAGATCGGCGGCGGTGCGGTCCGGCCCTGCCACGATGGTCGCATAATCGACAGCCTCGGCAGCAGGATCGGCGGGTGGGTCGGCGGGCGGCAGGGCCTGTTCGGGCGCTTCCGCCGTGCATCCGGCCATCGCCAGCGTCATCGCCGCAGCCAGCCACGCAAGCCTGCGCGTGCTCATCGATCCGATCCGGTCATGCGGTCCCGTCCACCGTTGTCCCTGCGGCGGAATGTTGCATCATCCGGTTGCAATGGCAACCGCCGCCCTGGCGGTTTTGCCGGGAGGGCGCGGACCGCTGGCCGCATTCCACTGGCCAATTGGCCCTCAATCCCAACGCAGGTGCAGTTCGGTGAATGCCCCGACATTGCCCGCCCGCATCTTCGCCGGGCGTTCCGGATCGATGCGGAACTCGGGCATCGCCGACAGCCATTCCTCGAGGAAGACGATCGCCTCCATCCGGGCCAACCCCGCGCCGACGCAGCGGTGCACGCCGTTGCCCATCGTGGTGTGCTTCACCGGGTTCAGGCCGCGCGCGAAATCGACCTTCTCCGGCTGGTCGAAGCTGGCCGGATCGAGATTGTGCAGCACACTGGCGAGGTAGATGAGGTCGCCCTCCTTCATCAGCACGCCGTCCATCTCGACATCGCAAGTGAGGTTGCGGGTGACCGACACGGTCGGATAGCGGCGCATCAGTTCGTCCGCCGCCGCCGGGATCAGCGACGGATCGGCGCGCAGCATGGCCTGGTCATCGGGGTTGCGGGCGAGATGCGCGGCGATGTTGCCGAACATCGCGACCACCGTGTCCAGCCCGCCGAACAGCAGGTTGCGGCACATCCGCTGCGCTTCGGGCAAGGTCCAGGCCCGGCCTTCGATCGGCACCGACAGGATACGGCTGAACAGATCGTCGCCCGGATGGGCCAGCCGCGCCTCGACATAAGGGCGCAGGTAATCGTCGGCCGCGTCGCGCAGCTCGACGACGGTCATCGTGCCGTCGGGCCGGGTCAGCTGCTGGCCCAGCGGGCGCAGTTTCTCGCGGTCTTCGACCGGCACGTCGATCAGGGTCAGGAAGACCTGGATCGGCACGACTTCGGCAAAGGACTGCATGAATTCGCAATGCCCCTGCGGCTTCAGCCCGTCGATCAGCCCGCGCGCGACGTTGCGCACGAAGGGGGTCATCGCGACCACGTGGTTGTTGCCGAACCCGCGCATCACCGCGTTGCGGAACGGCTTGTGCTCGGGCGGGTCCTGCTGGAGCGGGATGAAGTCCATGACCTCGCCCAGCCCCGGCACGACGGCGAGGGCTTCGCTGGAAAAGCGGGCCGCGTCGGCCCAAGCCTCGCGCACCAGGTCGCCGCGAGTGGGCAGCCAGTGCCCGCCGTTTGCCGTGGTCCATGCCAGCGCCGGGATCGCCGGGTCCTGCAGCGCGAGCCAGGCGGCGAAATAGTCGTCCTCGGCCCCCTCGGGCGCGAAGATATCGAAATCGATGACCCGGTCGGCCGGAACGTGATCCGGCACAGTCGGGCGGTCTGCGGTGGTGGCCATGCGTCGTGTTCTCCCGTTGGCGAGCAGACACTAGGGAGGGGCGCACCCCGCCTCACCTGACCAATGCGCTAAGACGGCGCGGGCAATCCCGCTCCGGCGCGATCGGCCGCGATCAGGAGATCTGGTCGGACGCCTTTTTCTGCATCAGTTCGTAGGCGCGCTCGTACCACTCGTTGCCGGGATAGTTCGCACCCAGCACCGCCGCGCTCTTCTTCGCTTCCTCGGGCAGGCCGAGCGCGAGATAGGTCTCGGTCAGGCGATAGAGCGCCTCTGCCGTGTGGCTGGTGGTCTGGTACTCGTCCACCACCTTGCGGAAGCGCAGCGTGGCGGCCAGCCACTTGCCGGTCTTTTCATAGAAGCGACCGATGGTCATCTCCTTGCCGGCGAGGTGGTCGTTGACGAGGTCGAGCTTCAGCTTCGCATCGGCGGCATAGGCGCTTTCGGGATAGCGGCGGGTCACGTCGGTCAGCGCGGTCTTGGCCATCGCTGTGATCTGCTGGTCGCGTTCGACGTCGCTGATCTGCTCGTAGTACGACAGCGCGATCAGGTAGCTGGCGTAAGGCGCGTCCTTGTTGCCGGGGTGGATTGACAGGAAACGCTGCGCCGCGCTGATCGCCTGGGTGTAATCGCGCGCCGCGTAGTAGGAGAACGCGCTCATCAACTGGGCGCGGCGGGCCCAGGGCGAATAGGGGTGCTGGCGCTCCACCTCGTCGAACAGCTGAGCGGCCTGCTTGACCTGCCCGTTGTCGAGCTTCGCCTTGGCCGCGGCGTAGAGCGATTCCACGTCGCGCGCGACATAGGCGGTATCCTGCGGCCTGCCGCCACCGGCGCAGCCCGCGGTCAGCGCCATCGCACTTGCGGCAACGGCGATCGAAAGAACGCGGACGGATTGGCGAACGGGCGACGAAGCCGGACGAGGATGCGCAGTCATGCGCCGCCTATAGCCTCGCCCCTCGTGAACGCCAAGTGAAGGTTGTGTCGCAATCCACCGCGTGGCGGCGCGCAATCCACGCCCGCAAATGCATGACGGGGCGGACCGCATCGCTGCGCCGCCCCGTCGTCCGGGTGAGACCGGAAAGTCAGCCGGTTTTCAGCGGCGGGCGAATGTCCGGGGCTTGCGCCCGGGCCGCCTGCCGAAAGTCCCCGCCATTCAGAGAGCCATGGTGCTTTCGCACTCGGCCGTCTTGATGCGGGCGAGCGCCAGGTTCGACTTGCCCTTGTCGAGCACCAGATAGATGAACACCGCCGGGCGCGAGGCCATCGGACGGATGATGTGGTACTGCGAGGACAGGGTGATCAGGATGTCGTCGATCGCGTCCTTGGTCAGGCCCAGGGCCTTCATGGTCTTCAGCTTGGCGCGGACCACTTCGGTGTTGCCGGCGCCGGCCACGTCGAGGTCGATGCCGCCACCGATTTTGCCCAGGACCATGCCCGAGTCCGAGTCGACGATCGCAGCAGCCTTGGCGCCGTCGATGCTCATCAGTTCTTCCATGGTTTCATTGATGCTAGCCATTTTCGTTTTCCTTCTTTTAGCGGTTGATATCGACCGGCCCCGTCCCGCCAAATCCGGTGCCGTTGTTCGGTGAAAGGCTACGCGGCCCGGCTGAGGACCCTGCTCTGCATGTTGGAAGCGGTCAGCCGCGCGATCGACAGGGCCTTGCCCACCGTCTCGGCCGCATCGAAGTGGGCGGCGAGGACCATCGACTGGCCCGGCACCCGCATCTGGATGACGTAGCCGGTCTCTGCCGCGATGATGATGTATTCGGCCGAGCCCAGCCGCAGGTCCTTGGCGACCGCGTCGCCCAGCGCCTGCATCGAACTGGCCATCGATGCCACGCGCCGGTTCTGGCGTTCGTCGCCCGACATGCTGGCCACCTCGAACCCGTCGTCGGTGAGGAACGTGGCGAAGCGCAGCGACCGGCTCAGCTCGGCGAAATCGGCCAGCACGCCGTTGGCGCTGGCGATGACATGGGGATCCTTGTGCGCGGAAAGGGCAGTCATGCCGCACGCTCCTGGCTTGCGGCGATCATCGCCGTCATTTCGATGTTGGCGATCAGGCTCATCAGGCATGTGCGCATCTGATCGGGGTTGCGGGCATCGGCGGTGAAGACCGGGATCATGCGCCCGGGCATCACCTCGCGAATGCGTTCGGCATCCCTGTCGATATAGGGGGTCGGCGCGACGTCGGTGCGGGTGACGCACACGACGATGCCGCCCTTTTCGTGCAGTTCGCCGAATTCCTCCAGGAACTCGTCCAGTTCCCTGATCGGGTCCGCCGCATCGTTGTTGACGAGGCAGACGAGACCCACCGCGCGTTCCTTCAGGATGGTCCACATGAAGTTGAAGCGGCGCTGGCCGGGCACGCCGTAGAGGCGCACCTTGTCCTCCTCGCCCACGGTGATCTCGCCGTAGTCGAGCGCGACGGTGGTGGTGTCCTTGTCGGCGGTTTCGCGGTCGGTGTTGGTCGCCTCGGTGCGGATCGTCTCGATCTCCGACAGGCTGTCGATCGCGGTGGTCTTTCCTGCGCCCATGGGACCGGCAAAGAGGATGACGTGTTCGGCCATGGTCTTACAGTCCCAGTTTCATGCGGAGCTTGGAGAACAGCCCGCCGCTCTTTTCGGCGGGCGGCGGCGTGATGATCACCGGCGCGGCGGTGCGGTCGGTCTGGATTTCCAGCAGGCCCATCAGCGAATAGGCATTGAGCGTACGGGTCGCGACGTCGGGCGCGATGCCGGCGGCAGACGACAGTTCGGCCGCGTTGAGGAAGCAGTTGCCGATGGCCGCGGCGATCCGCATGTCGGCGACCGCGTGGTTCAGTTCGGTGAAGTTGGGCCAGCGGCGCAGGCGATAGCGATCCTCCGGCTTCAGCCAGGGCGCGGCCATGCCGTGGAAGGCCTGGCTGCCGATGAACCAGAACAGCTTGTCCAGCGATTCGCCCGGCAGCGTCACGATCGGCGGGCGATAGGCCTCGACCAGCGTCGATCGGATCGCGATCCGGCTGCCGTGCATCGCCACCTGTTCGAGCGGGATACGCGAGTTGTAGGCGCGGAAGCGGAAGTCGATGCGGATCATGTCGAGGTTCTCGACCCGGATCTCGGCCACCGCGGGCGCGGAATTCTGGACGATGGAATAGAGCGCGACGGCGATCTGGTCCCACGCGGCGGAAAATTCGCCATGCTCGGCATGGCCGTGGCTGTGCGCGGGCTGCGGCGTCACGTGGGCGTCGGCCTGGGTGACGGGCTGCGGCACCGGCTGCGCCATCGCGCTGGGCTGCGCCATCGGGGCGGCATGGGGATGGGCCAGCTGTGCCGACACCGCAAAGGGATCGGTCTTCAGCGCGGCGGAACCGTTGGTCATGTGCCGGGTGCCGGAAAAGCCGCCGGTCGTATCGTGCCGGTCGTTGGCGGGCATCGCGCCCCAGTCGTCCATCTTCACGCGCAGGGTGGCGCCGCTGCTGGGCGCGGCGGGCGGCTGGCGGAGCAGTTCGTGCTGGGCGCGGCGCAGCACCTCGATCAGGTCGCGGGCGTTGAGCGGCGCGGTGATGCACAACCCTTCGGACGGCGCGCCCTCATAGCGCACCAGCCGGATCAGCACCTGATACGGATCGGCGGTGAATTCGACGTCCGAGGGGACGATCAGTGCGTCGCAGCTGTCGGAGTGGAGCACCAGCCACGGGCAGCCGGCGGCCTCGGCCTCGCTTTCGATGAATGTCGCGATCTTCGCGCATTCGATCGGCGAAAGACCGACGAGACCCAGACTGTGCCGCGCTCTGGTCATAACCACTGCCTTGCCACTCCCAAGGAGGTGAACACTCGGCGGGCCGCTCTGATTCATCGACGCACCGTAGTGACAGGGGGTACGCCCGCTTCACCTAATCAACGGTTAAACCGGTCAGCGTTCCGCCAGTTAAACGCGTCGGATTACTTGGACTAAACTTGGATCATCGCGGGTATTGGGGGTTAATTACGCAAATTACAAATAAACTCGCAAGGATAATTTGCGTAATTCGGCGTAATCCATTGCTAACCCTAATGGTCCGGAAACCTTCTACCAAGCCTGCGAAACCGTGGGATTTTTGGTTTTCGCAGGCGCCAGTCCTTGTGCAGATTTCGCTTCCAACCCGGGCTTGGCGCGCCAAATGATGTAAATCGGGACTGCCGGTTGCGGGATTTTGCGGCCGCCGGCAGGCCGCAAGCCGGTAGCGCTAAAATTTTCTGCCAGAGGCAGTCTTTCGCGATCCCCGAGGGGCGAGCGCGAACTTCGGCAGCCACTCCAGGCCGAAAAGTATGCATAATTTTGTGCAGACAACCCCTCGCTCGGCTCGTGCGTTCGACGGTCAAACCGGATAGACCCGCCCCCGCATGTCGAACGAACCCCCACGCCGCCGCATCGCCGTTACCGCCGACAGGGGCTGGACGCTCGTGCGCGGATGGCCGTGGTGGTTCCAGATCCTGGTCGCCGGGCTGCTGGTGCTGGTCGCGTGGGAAACATGGGCCGCGCCGCCGTGGAAGCTGGGCGGACCGCCGCCGCCGCAGGGCATCGACTTCATCGCCGCCGACGGCAGCCTCATCGCGCACCGCGGGCCGAAGACCGCCACCCCCATCGACGCCGCTGCCCTCCCCGACCATGTCCGCCAGGCCTTTCTCGCGATAGAGGACCGGCGGTTCTACGAGCATTCCGGCATCGACCCCAAGGGCCTGCTGCGCGCCCTGTTCGCCAACATGAAGGCGGGCGGCGTGGCCGAGGGCGGGTCGACGATCACCCAGCAATACGTGAAGAACGCCTTCCTGACTCAGGACCGCACGCTGGTCCGCAAGGGCAAGGAAATGCTGCTGGCCGACTGGGCCGAGCTGTGGATGAGCAAGAACGAGATCCTCTCGCGCTATCTCGAGCTCTGCTATTTCGGCGAGGGACAATACGGGCTGACCGCCGCCGCCCACTTCTATTTCGACCGCACGCCCGATGAACTGACGCTGGGCCAGGCGGCGCTGCTGGCGGGGATGGTCAAGGCCCCCTCGCGCCTGTCGCCGACGGTGGACTACGACGCCTCCGTCGAACGGATGCGGGTGGTGCTGGACGCGATGGCCTATGCCGGCTTCGTGACCGAGGAGGAGGCGAAGGAGGTCAAGGACCCCCGCGTCACCCGCGGCGAGGAGGATGACGAGGGCCCGACCGGCACCTGGTTCGTCGACTGGCTGATGCAGGATCTGGACAAGGACTTCCACGGCACGGTGCAGACCACGCTGGAGCCCGACGCGCAGGCGCGGGCCGAACGGGTGGTGCGCAACGCCCGGCTGGGCGGCGCCGAAGTCGCGCTGATCGCCATCCGCCCCGACGGTGCGATCGCCGCGATGGTCGGCGGGCGCAAGTGGACACCCAAGGCCTACAACCGCGCCACCACCGCCAAGCGCCAGCCGGGATCGACGTTCAAGCTGTTCGACTATTTCGCCGCGATGCGCAGCGGCATGACACCGACGACGATGGTCGGCGACAGCCCGATCGACATCGACGGCTGGAAACCCGCCAATGCCTATCGCGGCTATCTGGGCCCGATCCCGCTGTCGCGCGCCTTTGCCATCAGTTCCAACACCGTTGCGATCCGGCTGGCCCAGATGACCGGGCCGGACAAGGTGATCGAGGCGGCCCGCGACCTGGGCGTCGAGAGCGAGATCCCCGAAACCCCCAGCATGGCGCTGGGCACCGCGACGATGACGCTAAAAGAACTGGTCGGGGCCTACGGCGCCTTTGCCAGCGGGCGCTATCCGGTCCGGCCCTTCGGCATCGTCGACCGGGCGGAGCCGCCGGGCACGGCGATGAACCGCCAGCGCGAATGGGTGCCGATGCTCCAGCTGCTCTACGGCGCGGCCAATCGCGGCACGGGGCGCGCGGCGCTGATCGAAGGGCAGCCGGTGTTCGGCAAGACCGGCACCTCGCAGGACGGGCGCGATGCGCTGTTTGTCGGCTTTGCCGGCAACATGATCACCGCGGTGTGGGTGGGCCGCGACGACAATGCCGCGATCCCCGGCAATCACGGCGGCGGCAACCCGGCGCAGATCTGGAAGCAATTCATGAGCGGAGTGAAGCTCGAGCCGCTCGACCTGCCGATCAAGGCCACCGCGGTGAAGGCGGCCAGGGCCCAGCGCCCGACCGAAATGATCGGCGAGATGAGCGATATCGAGATCGGCGACATCCCGATGGACGACTATTCGATCGACATGCCCGAGGGGATCCCGCAGCTTCCCCCCGGCGAGGGCATCCTGCTGCCGGGCGCGACCTTCCCCGAAGGCGCGCCGGTCAGCGAACCGGACCTGCCGCCGGTCGGCCAGCCCGAAGCGCAGCAGGCCGGGCCGCCCTCCGCCCCGCAGACGCGGCAGGGCCCGCCGCCCGGCGCAGGGCAGCCATGACCGCGTGACCGGCGGCTTGAAGCGCGCGGCCTATCTTGCGGGCGGGTTCGTCTCGCTGGCGCTAGGGGCCGTGGGCGCGGTGCTGCCGCTCTTGCCGACAGTGCCCTTCGTCATCCTCGCCGCGTTCTGCTTCGCCCGGTCCAGCCCCCGGCTGGAGGCGCGGCTGGTCGATCACCCGCGCTTCGGCCCGCACATCCGGGCCTGGCGCGAAAAGGGCGCGATCAGCCCCAAGGGCAAGCACGCCGCCCTTGCCGCCTTCGCGGTCAGCACCCTCGTCGCCTTCGTCTTCGCGCCGATGCCCGCGCCGCTCATCACTCTGGCGGCGGCGGCGATCGGCGGAACGTGGATCTGGACCCGGCCCGAAAGTTAGGACGCCTCTGGCCCCGTCAGCCCGGGTGGCAGGTATCCACGCCGATCAGGCGGTAGAGCGGGCAAAAGCCCACCAGACCCGTGACGAGCGGCACCACCCCGCTCCAGCCCCAGACCGTCTGCGGCCCGACGAACACCAGCGCGATCAGCACCAGCCCGACGATCACGCGCAGCGCGCGGTCGATCCTGCCTTCGTTGCAGGACATGTCCTGTCTCCTTCTGCGTGGCGACCCGATGCGCGCATCATCGCGCCCCGCGCCCCACCCCGCCATGATGAGGATCAAATCGGCGTCGTCAGCCCCGCACGTACTTCGGCAGCTTCGGCAGCGGCCGCCCGAAGCGGTCGGTTGGCAGCATCAGCACGTTGCTTGCGGGGTCGTAGCCGAGGAAGCGCACCACCGCCTCGTGCAGTTTCTCGTCGAAGCGGATGCCGGCGTTCTTGCCGTCTAGCCACACGATCATCCCGCCCATGCGGATGTTGCCGTCGGCCTTGATGAACAGGCGGTCGCCCTCGGCCACCTGGCAGAACGACATCTCGATCATGCAGCCGGTGGTGGAGACGTTGTAGAGCACCGCCTTGAAGGTCCGCCCGTCGGTGCGGCATTCGACCATGCGGTCGGAGTCGAGTCGGCGGTTTTCGCGGCGGTTCATGATGATGCGACCCCTTGGGAAAGAGCCAGTGTCGCAGGGGCTGGTTAATTTGGGGTGTGCGGTTTGGGGGGTTTTTGGGCTGGAAATTCGCCCCGGCAAAGCCGTGGCTTCACGTCGAAGGGCTCGGGGCGGCTTTGGGGCCGCCCGGCCCCCGGCCGGGTCGCCGCCTCTGGCGATTTTAGCCTGCGGTCGCTGCGCGATCCTCGTCTAGAAATCGCGGGCTACGAAAAAAGGAAAAGCCCTCATTCTTCGCCCATACGCAACGCAGCGATAAACGCTTCCTGAGGTATGGAAACATTCCCATATTCTCGCATCCGGGCTTTACCTTTTTTCTGCTTTTCCAGCAGCTTCTTCTTGCGGGTGATGTCGCCGCCATAGCACTTGGCGGTCACGTCCTTGCGCAGGGCGGCGATGGTTTCGCGGGCGATGACCTTGCCGCCGATCGCGGCCTGGATCGGGATCTTGAACAGGTGGCGCGGGATCAGGTCCTTCAGCCGCTCGCACATGCCGCGCCCGCGTTCCTCGGCCACCGCGCGGTGGACGATCATCGACAGCGCATCGACCGGCTCGTTGTTGACGAGGATGCT
>CAYRLC010000051.1:10763-17030 GCA_964424995.1 uncultured Croceicoccus sp. | reverse complement strand
AACGTGCGGCGATTGTCGGGCGTCGCGTCGAGAATTTCCTCGAGATCCTCGCGGAAGCCCATGTCGAGCATCTCGTCCGCCTCGTCGAGCACCGCGACCTTCAGTTCCGACAGGTCCAGTGCGCCGCGCTCAAGGTGGTCGCGCAACCGGCCCGGCGTGCCGACGACGATATGCGCGCCGCGGCTGAGCGTGCGGCGTTCCTTCGACGCGTCCATCCCGCCGACACAAGTGGCGATGCGCGCGCCCGCCCCGGCATAGAGCCAGTCGAGTTCTCGGCTGACCTGCAGCGCCAGCTCGCGTGTCGGCGCGATGACCAGCGCGAGCGGGGCCACGCCGAACGGCAGCGACTGCCCGCCGACGCTGTCGCCCAGAAGGTCGCTGGCAAAGGCAAGGCCGAAAGCGACGGTCTTGCCCGAACCTGTCTGAGCCGAAACGACCAGGTCCCGGCCGGCCGCTTCCTCGGCGAGGACGGCGGACTGGACGGCGGTGGGCGCTTCGTAGCCCCGCGCGGTAAGGGCTTCGGCAAGAACGGGGGGGAGAGTGGAAAAGGTCATCGTGCTCACGGGGTCTGGCCACGGCGAGTGGCCGGGGAGGGGGTTCATCGGTTTGGTGCGACCGGGGTCTTTCCGCCGTTCAATCCCGAGTGGGGAAATATGGCGATTGTGGCCCGCATGGCGTTCCGGTTCGGGCCGTTCGCGCCGCCCATACAGACAAATGACGCTTTTGGCTTGTATTTCTTTTGCGGTGCAGCGCGCGGGGCATTCCCGGTCCACGGAAGCGTCGCAGGGCGTGGACTTCGCCGCCGCGCGCGGTTAACCCGCCGCTTGCAGCCGCCAACGAGCTGCCATGGGGGCCTGTCGTACCGTGCCGAAAAGTTTCGTCCTCAGCCTGTCCTGTAACGACCGTGCCGGTCTTGTCGCCAAGGTGGCGGGTTTCCTCGCGGCGCTGGGCGGCAACATCACCGACGCGCAGCAGTACAACGACCCCGATACGCGGCGTTTCTTCATGCGGGTAGAGTTCGATCCGGGTGCGGTCGGTCTCGACCACTACCGCGGCGGTTTCGCGCCCATCGCGGCGGAAGCGGGGATGGACTGGCAACTGCGCGACCAGGGCGAGCTGCGGAAGGTGGTGATCATGGTGTCGAAGTTCGACCACTGCCTTGCCGACCTGCTCTACCGCAACCGGATCGGCGAACTGCGGATGGATATCGTCGCCATCGTGTCGAACCATCCACAGGCGGCGCTGGGCGCCTCGCACATCGGCGATATCCCGTTCCACCACCTGCCGGTCACCGCTGCGACGAAGGCGGAGCAGGAGGCCGCGATCAAGGCGATCATCGACGAGAGCGGGGCCGAGCTGGTCGTGCTGGCCCGCTACATGCAGATCCTTTCCGACGATTTCGCGCGGTTCCTGTCGGGGCGGTGCATCAATATCCACCATTCCTTCCTGCCCGGGTTCAAGGGCGCGAAGCCCTATCACCAGGCCCATGCGCGGGGCGTGAAGATGATCGGGGCGACCAGCCATTACGTTACCGCCGATCTCGACGAAGGGCCGATCATTGCGCAGGCGGTGGAGCCGGTGAGCCACTCGGACACGCCCGACATGCTGGTAGCGAAGGGGCGCGATGTCGAACGCCGGGTGCTGGCCCGCGCGGTGCGCGCGCATCTCGACGACCGGGTCTTTCCGAACGGCGACCGGACGGTGGTTTTCGACAGCTGACGCCGCTCGCACCCGGCCGCCATGCTGGGCGAAGGCGGCGTGGCGGCGTTTACCCTTAATCAACCCTGTTTGGCGTAAGCCTTGGGGCATGTTGGGGTCATTTCTTTCCAAGAAGCGCGCCACAGCCGCGCCGCAGCCTGATTTCGAGGATGCCTTCGGTGAAGGCCGTCCCGGTGTGGCCGCCCGCATAATGGGCAAGCTGCGCGGGGGCGACGAGCGGCCCGGGCGTCTTGTCGGCCTGCAATACGGCGCCCTGTCGCGCGGCGCGGGCCTGCGCTTCGCGGTGTTCGTGGCGGCGGCGCTTCCCGCCATTTCGATCTGGATGAAGGCGGCCGGCGGCATGATCGCGGGTGGCTGGTTCATCGTGATCGTCATGATGGCGATGGCGCTGATGCGGCTCGAACGCACGTTCGCCGATGCCGAGCGCCGCCAGCTTTCGGCAGAGGAACTGCGGACCCATCTCGGCACGGTCGGTGCGGCCGCCGCGCTGTGGACCGCGCCGATGCTGATCTTCCCCGCCGCCCTCAGCACCGGAGGCGCGCCGCAATACGCGGTCGTCGTCATGCTGATCGGCGTCTTCGTGCTGTCGCTTTCGGTGGTGCCGACCGCGGCGCTGGTCTTCATCGGCATTTTCGGCGTGGTGGGTGCGATCGGCCCGGCATTCACCGGCGACTTCATGGCTGCCGCGGCGCAGCTGGCCTTCAGCGCGGTCATCGCCGGCGGCGCTCTCGCCCTGTCGCGCCTTTACCTGCGGCTGCGGTTGACCGAGGCGAGCCTTGCCGAAAAGGCGGAAACGGTCTCGCTGCTCTTGCACGAGTTCGAGGAAAACAGCGCCGACTGGCTGTGGAGCGTCGATTCCTCGCGCCGGGTGCGCGGTGTCTCGCCCCGCTTTGCCCACGCGCTGCAGATGCATTCGCACGAGGCGGACGGCCAGCCGCTGCTGCGCCTGATCGCGGGCGAGGGCTGGGAAACCGGCGCGCTGCCTTCGTCGCTGCGTGATCTGGCCGAACGGCTGAAGCGACGCGAATCGTTTTCCAACCTGATGGTCCGCGTGAATGTCGGCGGGCGCAGTCGCTGGTGGGAGCTGTCCGGCACGCCCAAGTATGACGAGCACGGCCAGTTCTCGGGCTTCCGCGGGGTCGGGTCCGACGTGACCGAACAGCGCGAATCGGCCGAGAAGATCGCGCAGCTCGCCCGTTACGACCAGCTGACCGGCCTGCCCAACCGCATGATGCTGACCGAGGCGCTCGGCTCGGCGTTGCAGCGGGCGGAACAGTGGCGCACGCGCTGCGCGTTCCTGATGATCGACCTCGACCGGTTCAAGGCGGTCAACGATACCCTCGGCCACCAGATCGGCGACGAACTGCTGGCGCAGGTGTCGCGCCGGTTGCGCGTGCTGATGGGGCAGCACGATACCTGCGGCCGACTGGGCGGCGACGAGTTCGCCGTCGTCATGGCCGATGTCAACGATCGCAACGCGGTCGACCGCATGGCGCACGCGATCATCGACGTGCTGTCCAAGCCCTACGACGTCGACCACCACACGCTTTACGTCGGTGCCTCGGTCGGATCGGCGGTCGGCCCGCGCGATGCGCGCACGGTCGAGACGCTGATGCGCAACGCGGACCTCGCGCTGTATCGGTCCAAGGACGAGGGCGGCGGCAGCCACTTCGCCTACGAACCGCAGATGCATGCCCATGCCGAGGAACGGCGCAAGCTGGAGTTCGCACTGCGCCACGCGCTGGAACGCGACGAGATGTCGCTGGCCTTCCAGCCGGTGGTCGACGCGATGACCGAGCGGGTCATGAGCTTCGAGGCGCTGATCCGATGGAATTCGGCGGAGTTCGGCCCGGTCAGCCCGGTCAAGTTCATTCCCATCGCCGAAGACACGCGGTTGATCGTTCCGATCGGTGAATGGGTCCTGCGCCGTGCGTGCGAGGAGGCGGCGCGCTGGCCCGGCAACATCCGCATCGCGGTGAACGTCTCGGCCGAACAGATGCTGGACGCGAGCTTTGCCAGCACCGTCGTTTCGGCACTCGCCAGCAGCGGCCTTGCGGCAGAGCGGCTGGAACTGGAAGTCACCGAATCGATCTTCCTGCGCGATGGCGGCGCGGCGCAGAACACGCTGTCGCAGATCCAGTCGCTGGGCTGCGGCATCGCGCTCGACGATTTCGGCACCGGCTATTCCTCGCTCGGCTACCTTCGCAACAACCGCTTTTCGACGATCAAGATCGACCGTTCGTTCGTGCAGGGCGCGGCGAAGGACAGCCCCGAATCGCTGGCGATCATCCGCGCCGTCGTCGCCATGGCCGACGCGCTTGACATGACGACCACGGCAGAGGGCGTGGAAAGCGAGCGCGAACTCGACCGGATCCGCCAGCTTGGCTGCACCAAGATCCAGGGCTTCCTGTTCGGCCGCCCGATGGGCGCGATGGAAGCGGCCTCGCTGCTGGCGCGCGACGCGGACCGCAAGATCGCCTGAACCGGACGAGGCGTGGGGTGACAAAGGCGACACGGTGTCACCCTGTCGCCCGTCAGCAAGGCCGCGCAAATCCTGGGCTCCTCGGGGCAGGGTGACAGGTTACACCTGACTGCGAATTCGACGCTGGGAAAGACCGGCGCGCAGGATGACGCGCCTTGCCCGTGTAGGACAGCGGTTTTTCGCAGCCCTACGGCACCACCGTCGTGAAGAGGTAGACGCCGAAGATCACGAGATGCACCGCGCCCTGCAGGATCGTGGTGCGCCCGGTCGCCAGCGACTGGGTCGTCACCAGCAGCGTCAGCAGCAACAAAACCGTGCCCTTGGCGGTGAGGCCCAGCGCGATCGGCAGGTCGATCATGATCGACACGATGGCGACCGCCGGAATGGTGAGGCCGATGGTCGCCAGCGCCGATCCCAGCGCGAGGTTGAGGCTGGTCTGCAGCCGATTGGCCAGCGCCGCGCGGGTCGCGGCGATCCCTTCGGGTGCCAGCACCAGCGCGGCGATGACCACGCCGACCAGCGCCTTGGGCATGCCGGCGGCGGCGACCGCCTCGTCCAGCGGCTTCGACAGCGCCTTGGCCAGCAGGACCACGGCGGCGAGGCTGATCAGCAGCAGCACCAGCGAAAGCACCGCATTGCGGCCCGATACCGGATCGCCATGAAAATCCGTCGCATCGGCGGCGGCGGCCGCGTCGCCTTCGGGGCGCAGGAAGTAGTCGCGGTGGCGCACCGTCTGCACCATGACGAAGATACCGTAGAGGATCAGCGAGACGATCGCGACGAAGATCAGTTGCGGCTGGGCATAGACCGGGCCGGGTTCGCTGACGGTGTAGTTGGGCAGGACCAGGCTGAGCACGGTCAGGGCCGACAGCACCGCCAGCGCGGCGCTGACGCCGGTTTGCTGGAAATCCTGTTCGTGGTGCTTCAGCCCGCCGATCAGCAGGCAGACGCCGATCAGCAGGTTGAGAATGATCATCACCGCCGCGATCACCGTGTCGCGCGCCAATGTCGCCGATCCCTCCGCCGATCCCAGCATAAGGGTAACGATCAACCCCACCTCCAGCACCGTGACCGAGAGGGCGAGGAGCAGCGTGCCGAAAGGTTCGCCGAGCCGGTGGGCGATGACTTCCGCATGGTGGACCGCCGCCATGACCGTGCCCGCCAGCACCACGCCGGTCAGCAGCACCGGCGACAGTCCGCCCAGCGAAAGGACCACGACCGCCGCCGCGATCAGCGGCATCATGAGGGGCAGCAGAGCGAGCGGGCGGAGGGATAATCGCATACCCCAAGCCCTAACCCGCCAGACGCCATATCGCAAACGGCTCGCGCGTTATCTGGCTCGGTATCCGGTGAGGGCGGGCGGGTCGGGAGGTCCCGTCAATTCGCGGAAGGTAAACCCAGGAGTGATGGATACGCTGCCGTCAGACTTCCGGCGTCCCGGCCTTGGCGTGGCGGACTTGCGGACCAGCCAGCGCAGTATGACATAGTTGAGGGCGATGGCGGCCAGCGTGACGATCATCGTCGCTGCAATCGGCACTTCGCCGAAGAGGTGAGGACGAGGATCCACGGCAGGGCCACGAGCAGGGCGAAGACCCCGGCGAGCGGGTCGGCATCCGCGCCGGCAATCGCTGGAAGCCCGGCCACGAACAGACCGAGCGAGATCACCGCGATGACAAGATAGACGGTTGGAATATGTCGCATGGAAACCCCCCGATCCAGAAGCGAAGCCGGAAGGATGCGCAAGCACGGCCATCGCCTTCACGACCAGGCTGCGCCTCCGACAAAACTTTGACAAGGCCGCTCTAAAACTACTCTGACACGCCGGCCCAGTGGCGGTAGACGAGCCACGCCGCCACCAGCATCGCGCACCAGATCAGGCCGACCGCCATCATGCCCGCGACCGAACGGGGCTTGGCCGTGGTCTCCGCCCGCGTGCGAAGCTCTGCCATGATCGGCGCGGGGATCAGGCGCAGGACCAGCCAGATGCCAGCCGGCACGATCAACAGGTCGTCGAGCAGGCCGAGCACCGGGATGAAATCGGGGATCAGGTCGATGGGCGACAGGGC
>CAYRLC010000051.1:0-10753 GCA_964424995.1 uncultured Croceicoccus sp. | reverse complement strand
AGCTTCTTTTTTTAGCTCAGTGATAATAGATTTATGTCCTGGGTCTATTTCGTAGGTTACGTCAAAAGTACTTTTGTCTACCTTGGTGTCCTTGCGAATATGCCCCAAGGATGAAATCGGGGATCAGGTCGATGGGCGACAGGGCATAAGCCGCGACCGCGCCCGCCAGCAGCTTCGCGCCCCACGGCACCCGCGGATCGCGCGCGGCGAGCCACAGCGCAACGACATCGCGCTTCAGCGATCTTGCCCACGATTTCAGGCCCATGTTTTCAGCCGGTCCAGCATGACCGGAACAGGCTCAGGCGACCGAGAGCCCGTCGAACACGCTTTCGAACAGGGCGCGGCCGTCGCTGCCGCCGTGGGCGGGTTCGATCATGCGTTCGGGGTGCGGCATCATGCCCAGCACGTTGCCGGCATCGTTCAGCACGCCCGCGATGTCGCGCGCCGATCCGTTGGGGTTGTCGCAATAACGGAACGCGACGCGGCCTTCGCCCTCGATCCGGTCCAGCGTCTCGTCGTCGGCGTAGTAGTTGCCGTCGTGGTGCGCGATGGGGATCAGGATCTGCTGGTCCGCCTCGTACCGAGAGGTAAACAGCGACTGGTTGTTGCCGACCGTCAGGTGCACTTCGCGGCAGACGAAGTGGATGCCTGCGTTGCGCATCAGCGCGCCGGGCAGCAGGCCCGTTTCGGTCAGGACCTGGAAGCCGTTGCACACGCCCAGCACCGGCACGCCGCGCGCCGCCGCATCGGCCACCGCGCGCATGATCGGGCTTTTCGCCGCCATCGCGCCGCTGCGCAGGTAGTCGCCATAGGAAAACCCGCCGGGCACCGCGATGAAATCGATCCGGTCGGGCAGGGCCGCGTCGCCGTGCCAGATGCGCAACGCGGGCTTTCCGGTCACCGCCTCGATCGCCACCGCCATGTCGCGGTCGCAGTTGGAACCGGGGAAGGTGATGACGCCGGCGGCGAGGGCCATGGTCAGGCCACCTTCTCGATGCGGTAGTTCTCGATCACCATGTTGGCGAGCAGCTTGCGGCACATGTCGTCCAGCGCTTCGTCGGTGGTGTCGTCGGCCACGTCCAGCGCGATCAGCCGGCCGGCGCGCACGTCGTTGACGCCGCCGAAGCCCAGCCCTTCGAGCGCGTGGTGGATCGCGCGGCCCTGAGGATCGAGCACGCCGGGCTTGAGACTGACGTGGACGTTGACCTTCATCGATGCGCCTTTCGCGTGTTCCGGGCTATCGCCCAACCGGGGCCGCCCAGCGGGGGGCCGCCCAACCATTTCCAGACGCCGCGCCTATGCCCCGGAAGCGTCATTTGCACAAGCGATCCGGCAGCAAAATTGCCGCAGGTCGCGCACAAAATGCACCGCGCGCGCGTAGAACGAGTGCTGCGAAACGAACGGGCCAAAAAAATGCCCCGGTCCAAGAGGGCCGGGGCATGACAGTGCTTGGTGGAAAGCGATGCTTTGGACGAGCGGGCGCGTTCGCGCAACCCCGCTGCTCAGCGCGTGGCGGGCCGTTCCCGCTGCGCCGACAGGTCCGGCTCCTTCGCGTCGCGGGGAATCGCGATGATCTCGACCGCGCCGCCCGCCGGCACCCATTTGCGCGCGACTTGCTGCAGGTGTTCGGGCGTCATCGCCTCGATCCGCTTGCGCCATGCGGCGAAACGCTCGATCCGCTCGGGCTTGGTCTGCGCCCGGTCGACCAGCCCGATCCAGCCGCCGTTGGTCTTGAGCGCATTGTCGTAGCTGTCGAGCACCGGTTCGCGCGCGCGTTGCAGCAGGTCTGCCGAGACCGGCGCGTCGCGCAGTTCGGCCATCGCCGAATGGATCGCGCCGAGTGTTGCGGGCACTTGCGCATAGTCGACCCCCACCGTCACCACGAAGAAGCCGAAGCC
This sequence comes from uncultured Croceicoccus sp., assembly GCA_964424995.1. Taxonomy (GTDB): domain Bacteria; phylum Pseudomonadota; class Alphaproteobacteria; order Sphingomonadales; family Sphingomonadaceae; genus Croceicoccus. The sequence continues at coordinate 8,855 of CAYRLC010000051.1, read as the reverse complement.
GGGGTAGGTCTGGCTGAGGCTGCTGGTGACGTCGGGCGAATAGGCCTGGCCCAGCTTTTCGCGGATCTCGTCGTTCATCACCACTTGCGCGACCTTTTCCAGCATCGCGAGATCGGCGTTCACGTCGGCATCGCTGTCGTCGGTGGTGGGATAGAAAGCGCGGATCATCGCCTGGTCCGCCTCGCCGCCGTGGCGCACGAAGACGGGCCCGCGCGTCGCGGTAAAGCCGCGCTTGCGGGCCTCGGCGCGGGGCTGGAACACCGCTTCACGCGTGGGTAGCGCGCCGAGCGTGCGGGCGACCATGGCGATGGCATCCTCCTCGCTCACGTCGCCGACGATGCCGATCTCGATCGCGCCCTTGCCGAACCGGTCGCGGATCGCCGCGCCGTACGTATCGAAGCCCAGCGCCTGATAAGCGGCGATCGGCTGGGTGGTGTAGCGCGGGTCGCGGTCCGAGATGATCTCGAACTGGTGCGTGCCGATCGAGCTGCCGGCGGTCGCCTCCAGCCGGGCGAACCGGTCGGGGAGCGAGCGGCGATAGGCGGCCAGCGCCTCCGGCCGGAAGCCGGGATCGGTGAGGTAGGCGGACACGAGCTGCAACTGCAGTTCGAGATCGCGCGGCGTGGTCGCGCGGCCGGCGAGGAAGGCGTCGCCGAAAGGCTGGATGCCGATGCCGACATTCCTCCCGGCAAGGATCGAATCGAGCTCGTCGGCGCTGTGCTTGCCGAGCCCGCCCGCCGGGATGCTGGGCACCAGCTCGACCGCCAGCGGGTCCTTCGGCGTTTCGAGCAACTGCCCGCCATCCACCGCGACGCGGACCAGCACGCGGTCCTTTTCGAGGTCGGTCCGCTTGACGTTGAGCCGCACGTTGTTGGCGAAGCGCACTTTGCGAATGCCGAGCAGCGGATCGCGGGTATCGGCGACGACCGTGCCGGGCTGGCCGAATTCGGTATAGCCGAAGGTGCCGCTGGTCGGCGGGGCGACATCGGCGAGCGGGGCCTGCATCGCCGCGGTCCATGCCGAGCGGAGCGCGGTGGCGCCGCCCGCAGGCTCGCTGCGGCCCGAATAGCGGACCATCGCGGCATCGAGCGGCACGATCTCCGCCTTCAGCGCGGCCAGCACCGCATCGGGCGTGGCCGTATCGCGAAGGGGAAGAAGGGCGGCCAGCTTCTGGCCGGGCAGGTCGGGGATCGTGCCTTCGTCGAAGAAGGTCATCAGGTCGTTGGTGAGCGCCAGATTGCTGCGCGTCGTCTCGCTCGCCGCCGCATCCTCGTAGGCCGAGACGAGGCGGCCCATCTGTTCGGCCACTTCGGCTTCGCTGAAGCCGCCGGCAAGCGCGCGGCGATATTCGGCGACGGCGGCGGCCATGCCGCGCTGCCACTTGCCTTCCTCGGTATCGACGGCCAGCCGGGTCATCCGCCCGACGCGAAACTCGTCGACCGTGGAGAAGGACGCGGATTTGAACGGCGGGTCTTCCTGCCGGGCGAGGCGGGCGAGGCGGCGGTTGACGATGGCTTCGCCCAACCACACCAGCACTTCGCGGCGGCGCTCCTCGACCGTGTCGGGGGCGAGGTGCGGCTCGCCCTCGCGCGTGGCGTTGATACGCTCGGAAAGGGCGGGGTGGATGTGGATGTCGACCGCCGGGTCGCGCACCACTTCGGGTTTGCCGTAGAGGCGGTCGGGCACGGCGGTATCGAGGGGCTGCCAGCTGGCGAAATGCTTGCGGATCGCGGTTTCGACCATCGCCGGATCGAAATCGCCGACCACGGTCAGCACCGCGCGGTCGGGCCTGTAGCCGCGCGCCCAGAACGCCTTCAGGCTTTCCGACGTGGCGGCCGAGATGGTCTCCACCGTGCCGATCGGCATCCGGTCGGCCATGCGCAGGCCCGGCATCTCGAAGGCGATGCGGTCGACGAGGTCGAGGTAGGCATAACTGTTCCGGTCGCGCCGTTCGGACAGGACGACGCCCTTCTCGCGCTCCACCGCTTCGGGCGCGAAAGTCAGCTCGCTCCCCGTCTCGCGCATCAGCATCAGCGCGGTATCGAGGAGGTCCGCATCGTTGGTCGGCAGGCTCAGCTTGTAAGTCGTCGCCTCCAGATCGGTGGAGGCATTGGTGTCGGCGCCGAACGACAGGCCCTTGCGTTCGAGCAGGGCGATCATCCCGCCTTCGGGCACGTTGGTCGATCCGTTGAAGGCCATGTGCTCGACGAAATGGGCGAAACCGAGTTCGCTCGTCTCCTCGTCCAGCGAGCCGACATCGTAGCGCAGGCGCACCTCGCCGGTGCCCTTCGGCGTGGCGTTGGGGCGAATGATATAGGCCATGCCGTTGGGCAAGCGGCCGAAGCGCATCGCCGGGTCGGGTTTGACGTCGCTTTGCGCCAGAAGCTGTTCGAACGATGGCAGCCCGGTGCGCATCGCCGGGGGCACCGACGCGGATGCGGGCGATGTGGACTGGGGCGATGCCGCCGCGCCGGGCCCGACCGAATCGACGGGCGCCGGAACGGCGGTGCATGATGACAGGACCGCGGCGGCAAGGGCCGCTGCGAAGAATTCCCGAACGCGACCCTTGAAGCGACCCTTTCGGATTATTTCTTACCCCGCAGCTTGCGATGGTGCGCGATGTCGGCAACCTCGCTCGGCCCGTCTTCCTGCAGGACGCCAAGGCGGCGGGCCACTTCCTGGTAGGCGTCCTCTTCGCCGCCAAGGTCGCGGCGGAAACGGTCCTTGTCCAGCTTTTCGTTGGTGGCCATGTCCCACAGGCGGCAGCCGTCGGGGCTGATCTCGTCGGCCAGGATCACGCGGCTGTAGTCGCCGTCCCAGATGCGGCCGAATTCCAGCTTGAAATCGACGAGGCGGATGCCGACCGCGGCGAACATGCCGCACAGGAAATCGTTGATGCGGATCGCCATCGACGACATGTCCTGCATCTCTTCGTTGCTGGCCCAGCCGAAGCAGGCGATGTGCTCTTCCGCGATCAGCGGATCGCCCAGCGCGTCGTCCTTGTAATAGTATTCGAGCAGGGTGTGGGGCAGCGGCTCACCCTCTTCCAGCCCCAGCCGCTTCGAGATCGAACCGGCGGCGACGTTGCGAACCACGACCTCGAGCGGGATGATCTCGACCTGGCGGACGAGCTGTTCGCGCATGTTGAGGCGGCGGATGAAGTGCGTCGGGATGCCGATGTGCGACAGGCGAGTGAACACGAACTCGCTGATGCGGTTGTTGATCACGCCCTTGCCGTTGATCGTGCCCTTTTTCTGGGCGTTGAACGCGGTGGCATCGTCCTTGAAATACTGGATGATGGTGCCCGGTTCGGGGCCTTCGTAAAGGATCTTGGCCTTGCCTTCGTAGATCTGGCGGCGACGCGACATGGGCGTTTCTTCCTGACTGAAAAACATGGCCCCGGCGCTGCCCGGCGGCCCCGTGGGACCGTCCGGGCGTTGCCGGGGCGCCTTTCGGGCACCCTATAGTCAAAGCCGCCCGAAATGCAAAACAATCGCGGCGGCCCATGGCTGGTGAAGGGCAGGGCGCGGGGATTGTCAGCCGCGGCGGGACGCGCCTAGCGTTCGGGCCTGCAGGAGAGGGGCGCGCGAATGGCGGATGGCAGCGACGGGGCCGGTGACACGAAAGCGGCGGGGCCGTGGCACTCGGACTGGATGGCGGTGAGCCAGGACATGATCGACCAGTTCGCCGACCTGACCGAGGACTGGAATGCGATTCACGTCGATGCCGATGCGGCGCGGGCGGCGGGGTTGCCCGGCCCGATCGCACACGGGTTCCTGCTGCTGTCGCTGCTCGCCGCGATGTTCGCCGACAGCGGTCACCCGCTAGCCGACGCGGAGAGAGGGCTCAACTACGGGTTCGATTCGCTCCGCTTTGTCGGCCCGGTGTTGGCGGGATCGCGCGTGCGCGCACGGTTCGCCGAAGCCGGGCGCGAGAGCGTGGCGGCGGGCGAGCGCCTGACGCTGGACGTGACGATGGAGCGCGAGGGTGCGGCACGGCCCGCACTGGTCGGCCGCTGGGTCCTGCTGCTGCGCGGATGATCGGTCGGAACGGGGCTGGTCAGAAGGGCGTCTGGCGCTCGGCCAGGCCCGCCTTGGCCGCGTGCGCCCACCATTCGAGCGCGCCGGCGCACTTGGCGAAATCCCTGCGTAGCGCCTCTCCGGCCTCGCCCTGCGGCTGGGCATCCTCGTCCAGGACCTTGCCGATCTGCGCGACGGACACGGTGGCGTTGACCGGCACCATGCCCATTTCGCTGATCGAGGGCATGAGCTGGACCGCCGCGCGCACCCCGGCCATTCGCCCGGCGGAATAGGACAGCACCGCCGCAGGTCGCCAGAACCACTCCTCCAGGTAATGGTCCATCAGGTTCTTCAGCCCCGGCTGGACGTTCCAGTTGTATTCGCCGGTCACGAAGACGAACCCGTCGGCGCGGCGCAGCACGTCCGCCACCCGCTCCATGTTGGCGGGCGCGCTGCCTTTCTCGTGTTCCTTGTACATGCGGTCGAGCATCGGCAGGCCGATCTCCTTGGCGTCGACCAGTTCGCTGTTGGCGCCGCGTGCCTCGAACCCGGCAACCGCGTAACGCGCGAGCCGGATGCCGAGGCGGTCACGGCGATAGGAACCGTAGAAGACGGGCAGGAACAGGGACATGCAGGCGCTCCGGAACTGGCGGGGAAGGACGTGGCTGTGCCGTTCAACGCCGCAAACCAGCCTTGGTGCCCGTGCGAACGATCACAAAAACGCTAACGATAACCGTTCGCAAAAAGTGTGTTGTAATTGAGAATGACTCGCACTACCAGCCTGTCGGGACACGAGGCGCTGTGTCGGCCCGATCTGCCGCCATCGCCGCCGCCAATGACATGAGGGACAATTCGAGATGCTGTTTGCCGACCGTGCCGCGCGCACCGCCATCCTTGCCGCCGGTACCGCGCTGTCGACCGTGGCTCTGACCATGCCGGCCCAAGCCAACACCGCTGCCGCCGCCGCCGCGACACTGGAACCCGACGTGACCCCCTACAACGAGATCGTCGTGACGGGTGAGGCGCAGGGCTATCTCGCCATCGATTCGGTCACCGCGACGAAGATCGATACCCCGCTGCTCGATACGCCGCAGACCGTGAACGTCATCACCGCCGAACAGATTGCCGATCAGGCGATGCGCTCGATGGAGGACGTGATGCGCTACGTCCCCGGTGTCACCATGGGGCAGGGCGAGGGCAACCGCGACCAGATCACCCTGCGCGGCCAGAACACGACCGCGGACTTCTTCCTCGATGGCGTGCGCGACGACGTGCAGTACTACCGCAACCTCTACAACATCGAGCGGGTGGAGGTGCTGAAGGGCCCCTACGCGCTGATCTTCGGGCGCGGTGGCGGTGGCGGCATCGTCAACCGCGTGCAGAAGGCGCCGAGTGCCGAGGCCGCGTTCGGCAGCGCGCAGGGCAGCATCAACACCTTCGGCGCGTGGGAGACCAGCGGCGACGTCAACCTGCCGATCAGCGCGACCGCCGCGTTCCGGATCAACGGCATGTACGAGGAACTGGCCAGCTTCCGCGACAGCTACGACGGACGCCGGATCGCGGTGAACCCGCACGTCGCCGCCGATCTCGGCGACTGGACCGCCTCGCTGTCGTACGAATATGTCGATGACCTGCGCACCACCGATCGCGGCATCCCGAGCCAGAACGGCGCACCTGCCGCGGGCCTTCGCGACACCTTCTTCGGCACCGACAGCAACGAGGCCGGGCTGGAGGCGCACATCGTCAAGGCGCGCCTCGACGGCGAACTGGCACCGGGCCTGCGTTCGACGACGACGGTGCTGTATGGCGATTACGACAAGTTCTACGTCAACGTCTTTCCGGGCAGCGCGCTGGACGCGGCGACCAACACCGTCACGCTGTCGGGCTATGACGCCAGGACCCAGCGCGAGAACCTGATCGCCCAGACCAACCTGATCGCCGATTTCGCCACCGGCGGCGTAGGCCACAAGGTGCTGCTCGGCCTCGAATACGGCAACCAGAAGACCGGCACCCAGCGTTACGGCAGCAGCACCGCGATCGGCACGATCGATCTCGACGATCCGGTCTACCCCACCGTCACGTTCGACGTGCTGACGCAGGACCGACAGAGCGAGGTCGAGTTCTTCAGCGTCTATGCGCAGGACGAGATCGCGCTGGCCTCATTCCTCGATCTCGTCGTCGGCATTCGCTACGACCGCTTCAACATCACCGGCGAGGACGTGCTGGCCGCATTCCCGTTCGACCGCACGGACGAGAAGTGGAGCCCGCGCGCAGGCCTCGTGCTGAAGCCGCAGGACAACCTGTCGATCTACGCCAGCTATTCGCGCAGCTTCCTGCCGCGTGCCGGCGACCAGTTCAGCACGCTGACGGCGACGACCGCCAACCTCGATCCCGAGCGGTTCGAGAACATCGAGGCGGGCGCGAAGTGGGAAGTGCGCCCCGGCCTTGCCCTGACCGGTGCGGTGTTCCGGCTCGACCGCACCAATACCACCACTCCCGATCCGGCGAACCCGGCGCAGAACATCAACGTCGGCGAAACCCGGACGAAGGGCGTGGAAGTCGGGCTGGTCGGCGAAGTGCTGCCCGGCTGGCAAGTGAGCGGCGGCTATGCCTACCAGACCGGCAAGATCCGCAATCTCGACCGCAGCCTGGGCCAGGTGCCGCACCATCAGGCGAGCCTGTGGAACCGCTACGACGTGACCCCCGCGCTCGGCCTCGGCCTTGGCATCACGCACCAGTCGAGCCAGTATGCCTCGATCTCGAACGCGGTGAAGCTGCCGTCGTTCACCCGGGTCGACGCGGCGCTGTACTATACGCTGAACGAGAAGGTCGACTTCCAGGTCAATGTCGAGAACCTGCTGGACGAAACCTATTACGCCAGCGCGCACAGCGACAACAACATCATGCCCGGCGCGCCGATCAACGCGCGCTTCACCGCCCGCGTGAAGTTCTGATCGCCCGCGTGTTCTGAACGCAATGCCACAGGACTGAACCAGCCTTGCCAGCCGCCGCGCATGGCCCGACAAGGGGTCATGCACGGCGGCATCAAGATCAAGGTCCAGCTCTATTGCGGCGACGAGATCGCGATGGGGCCGGGCAAGGCGGACCTGCTCGACGCGATCGGGCGCGAAGGCTCGATCTCTGCCGCCGCCCGCACGCTGGGCATGAGCTATCGCCGGGCATGGCTGCTGGTCGACGCGATGAACCGCTGTTGGGCACTGCCGCTGGTGAACGCGCAGACGGGCGGCGGGGCGCAAGTGACCGACGCGGGCCACGAAGTGCTCGAATTCTACCGCGCGCTGCAAGGGCAGGCCCAGGGCGCCGCCGACGGGCCGGAGATGACGCGGCTGGCCCGGCTGATCCGCGAGGTGCCGCTGCCGGCGAAGGACGGGGCGCGGGGGTAGCGATGATCCGCTTATTTGGTGCGTCGGGCCATCGCACCTTTGGCGCTGGAAGCAGACTGTCGGCTAACGATCCCATTGCGGACATGAAGGTGATCGGTCAAATATGCCAATATGGCCCGCTCTATTTCCCGAACAGCCCGCAAGGTCGGATTGATTGTGGTGGGTTTAGTAGCGGCTGTCGTTATCATTGCCCTCATGGCTGGCTTCGTCATCGAGCAGTCCTATCGACTGCATAGTCGTACAGTTGCAGTCCGGCAGTTCACCGCCGATGCAGAATGGTGGCAGTACGATTTGGCTTCCATACAAAAGTTTGAGAAGCCTCATGGGCTTGATCCCGAGACGCATGATGGGCTCCGTTTCGCAATCGAAGAGTGGCCGGATTGGAAATATTTGATTTCGATAGATGTATTGGATGATGGCTCTGCAAAGGGCGCTATTCGTGCCTTGCCGTATGACGAAGCAGGACCAGCTTACGAGCGTACATTCCAATTAGGTAAGTCGGAAACGCTTCTGTTTTTAAGTGCGTTCGATAGGGAAATAGACGGTTACTGGGGCTCGACGAACGATTGCCTGGATGGGACCGGATTTCAATTTGAGCGATGGAAGGACGGGGCTGTTACCAGTGGCCAAGGTAATGCGGCCTGCCAGCGCCACTACGCCGTACTGATGAGTCTCGTAGCTGAAACTTTGGTGGTCAACCTCAAAGACGTGCCTTTCGACTGGCACTCGTGGCTCTTGGGCAAACGCTACTTGGATCATAGAGGCAACGGCAGCTAACCACCCCATCCCGGCCATTCCCACCAGATAATCCACGCGACGTAAGCCGACTGGCAGCGTTCCGTCCTGTTTCGCCGAAAGCGGAAATTTCAGCTATCGACCCCCTTGCAGACATGGGCATGTTGTCCGACAAACAGGCGTGGCTGACGACAATCTCGACTGACTCATGAACTGGTATGTTCGCGAGTGTAACAACGACTGGGAGCACTCCTATGGGGTCAAAATCGACACTTTGGACAACCCCGGATGGACCATAGAGATCGACTTGAGGGAGACCTCATTGGAGGGGCATCCATTTGAGGCCAAGCAAGGCGAGCCTGCTGGCGACCTGGACGAATGGCGTAAACTTGGAAGCTGGTGGACCGCTGAGGCTGATGGACTCCGCTTCAAAGCGGCGTGTGGTCCAACAGACTTATCAGGTGTGATCGGGGTCTTTCGGGAATGGGCAGAGACCTACAGACGATAACGTCTGCTATCCACCCCAATTCCGGCCATCCAACCAATCTGCCATCGCTCCCTTTTCGCGACCTCTAATCTGGATCGCAGCACCCGGACCTAAGGCAGCTCCACAACCTGTGACGCCAGCCGGTCCACTTCGGTGCGGTCGTGGCTGACGTAGAGGATCGGCAGGGCGAGGTCGTCGCGGATGCGTTCG
>CAYRLC010000050.1:6616-17154 GCA_964424995.1 uncultured Croceicoccus sp. | reverse complement strand
GCGCCAGCTCGTCGGGGACGGTGAGCTCTTCCTGCTCAAGGTCACGGGCGACTCGATGATCGACGCGGCGATCTGCGACGGCGACCTCGTCGTGGTCCGCTCGCAGCCGACCGCCGAGAACGGCCAGATCGTCGCGCCGATCAAGGGTGCGACCCTGATCGGCGACGGGCCGACCGCGCTGACCCAGATCGTCGGCATCGGCAACGACTTCGCGCTCGACGAAGGCATCGGCATGTGCGGCAAGGCGGGGCAGAGCGTACCCGCCGGCGTCGGCCAGCCGACCCTGCTGGTCGAAGGGCTGACGGTGGGCGGCACCGGCTGAACAGCGTGTCCCGAGGTGGAAATACAGCGCCGGTTCACCCACATCGTGGTAACACTCGCGGTGAAGAGGAGTTTCGCGCCATGAAGCTTGCCAACAAGACCCGAATTTTCGCTGCCGCCGCCCTCGTCGGGCTGATCGCGGCTCCCGGCGTCGCGCTCGCCAAGAAGAGCCCCGAACTGCGCCTTGCCGAACGACTGGAAGGTCGCGTCGCGGGTGAGCCGGTGCGCTGCATCGATACCAACCGCATCCAGTCGAGCACGATCTACAACGGCACTGCGATCGTGTTCGATGTCGGCAACACGCTCTACGTCAACCGGCCCGAAAGCGGCGCGCGGTCGCTGCGTTCGAACGACGTGATGGTGACGCACCCGACGATGAACCGGCTCTGCAACATCGATACCGTGCAGATGCGCGACCAGTCGGGCTTCTTCTCCGGCTCGGTCTTCCTCGGCGATTTCGTCCCTTACAAGAAGGCGAGCTGACCGTTATCGCCCCGCCTTGCGCGCTCGCGATCGGGCGCGCAGGTATCCGGCGACGAGCAGCGGACTGCTGATCAGCGGATGCCGCTCGCGAAACGGCGTCAGCGGCACGACCACGCCGGTATGCCGCTCGACCTTCCACGCCAGATAGCGGGCCCCGCCCTCGAACGTCGTCGCCGCGCGTAGCAGGCGCAGGACGTTGAGGGGCTTTCCCACCCGCCGCCGCCGCGCCCAGCGCGACAGGATCATGGCCCGATCGGCGTCGGTCAGGCCGGGTTTCAGGGTCGCCCCATCGCGGGCATAGGCGATGCCGTCCGCGTCCCATGCCAACGGCAGCAGCCCGGCAAAATGCTCCGCGCCGAAGCTCAGGATCTGCATTTCGCGCCCGGCTTTCTCGACGCGCAGTTCGGCGCGATAGGTCGCGCGGAACAAGGCGCCCCAGTAGTCGGTCTCGGTCCCTTCCTCCGGCCCGAGCGCGGCGGCGAAACGGGCTGCGGTCCGCGCTGCCTGGGCCATCGCTTCGATCACTTGGCGCCGGGCAGCGTCATCCGCCCACCACGCCAGTGCGCAAGGCTGGACGAACCGCGCCCAGATCGTGGTATCGAGATGCCGGCCCGACGCGGCATGGGCGAAGGTCGCCAGCCGCATTTCCGCGACCTTGGCACGCAGCGTATCTTCGCCGCTGGTCATTTCGTGATAGCCGACGCGCGGCCACAGGCCCTTCTCTCGCGGGCCGTCGGTGAGCACGTAGAAGTCGAGCACACCGTCCAGCGAACCGCTGCGCAGGTTCGATCCGTAGAAGATCACCGCGCGCGCATCCGCTTGTGCCGCCAGACGTTCGGCAAAGGCGGTGACTTCGGGACGGACGTGGGCGGACAGGGCCTGTTCCACCCGGACCGCGAGCGGATCGGTCGCCATGCCGGTCAGGCCAGTTCGATCAGGTCAGCGCGAAACGCAGCGGGACGCCGCGGCGCAGGACGTATTCGCCCTCGGGAAAATGCTCCCCGTCGAGGATGAAGCCGCCTTCGAGCGCGACCTGCAGTTCCTCGGCATCGATACGGTGCACGCCGTCACGCTCCAGCATCGGGCCGTCGACGCCGCGCACAATGCGAGCGAAATTGCGCAGGAAATGGCGCTGCGGCGCATCAACGATCAGCGTCTTCAACCCCGGCCGTGCTTCGCCGAACACCGAAAGGTCGAGCGGCAGGCGCTCCATCGTCGAGACCAGCATGATCAGCACCTGGCCATCCACCGCCAGCGCCGCGCCGTGCCGGGGGGCCGCGCCCGCGCCATAGCGGATCCGCATCGGCTTGCCCCGCCGCCACGGCGACTGCGCGCTGCCGAACAGGGCGCTCATCACCGAACCGGCGATCGACATGCCGACGGCGAGGTTGTTGAACGCACCCCAGCGATGGGTCGTCTGCGCCATCTGCGTCGCATCGACGAAGACGCCGCCGCCGAACAGGAAGCCGAGCACGGTCTTGCCCTCTCCCACCCGCTCGATCTCGATCGGGGGGCGGACGGCGAGGCGGCCGGCGCGCCAGCCTTCGAGCATCTGCGCGATGCTGGCATCGTCGGGCACGCCGAGGTCGAGCGCCAGCGCATTGGTCTTGCCGCAGGGCAGCACGCCGATGGCCGGTTCGCGCCCGGCCCAGATGTCGGCCCCGCAGGTCAGCACGTCGCGCACGGTGCCGTCGCCGCCCGCGACGATGACGAGATCGAGCCCGTCGCGTACCAGTTCGGCCAGCAAGCGGCGCAGTTCGGGCCGGGTGCGCGGCGATTCCACCCGCACGCCCGGCGGCACGTCGAGCCCGCGATGCTTGTTGCGATGGCTGCGCGGATTGGCGATGACGACGACGCGCGACCAGTCGCCCTGCGCGGCGCGCCGGTGCACGGATACACCCGATCGCTCACCCGGCTCGGCATCGACCACGCCTTCGAAGGTGAACAGCGGCCTCGTGCAATCGTCGTAGATCGTGCCGTCCATGCCGCTGCCCATAGCGGTTAACCTTCCGAAAATCATCCCGCAAAAATGCGAAATAACCCGTTATGTGGGCCATCGCCGCAAGCGGAATCGTGCGGATTCGCAAGTGGGTAGCGTGATCCGCCGCGACAAGGCCGCACGGAAGCAACAACGAGGCAGCGACACATTGCGACAGTCACACGGCACATTGCAGGTCACGACCCGCGGACGCGCGATGCACGACATCACGCGGGAGGTACGCGACTGGGCCGCCGAAACGGAGATTGCGGCGGGCCTGATGACGGTCTTCTGCCGCCACACCTCCGCATCGCTGACCATTCAGGAAAACGCGGCGCCCGAAGTGCGGCAAGACATCGTCGACTGGCTGGACCGCGTCGCGCCCGAAGATGCCGGCTGGCAACACGACGACGAGGGCCCCGACGACATGCCCGCGCACCTGAAGTCGGTTCTCACCGGGGTCTCGCTGTCGATCCCGGTGCTGGACGGCAGACCCGCGCTCGGCACCTGGCAAGGCATCTACCTGATCGAGCATCGTGCCCGCCCCCACCGGCGCCAAATCGTCCTGCACCTGATCGGCGAATAGCGTCTACGAAAGAATCTGCACCGACGCGGATAAATCGCAGCCGCCCTACGTTCACGCCCTGAAACGCCACACCTCAAGCATCGCGAGTTCCATGCCGATCACCGTCAAGGCCCATATCGCCTACCGCTTCTACCAGCCCACCGACTTCCTGCTGCAGATGGAGGCAGCGCCCATCCCGGAACAAATCCTGACCGGTCCCGGTATCACCACCAGCGAGAGCGCCCATTTCGCGCGCGTGCCGGGCGAGGATGACATCGGCCACCGCATCTGGCTGAGGGTGAACGGCGACTTCACCGCCGACTACAGCATCACCGCTGACGTGCAGCGGACTCTGGCCGACATCTCCACCCTTGCGGCGATGGAGCCGCACCAGTTGCCCGGCGAGACTGTGTCCTACCTCTTCGACAGCCGCTTCTGCCCGGCGGACCGCTTCCACTGTTTTGTCGACGCCGAATTCGGCGAGACGAAGGGCGGTGCGCGGATCCAGGCGATCCATGACTGGGTGGCCGAGAATTTTACGTACGAGCCGGGGTCGAGCACCGCAACCACCACCGCGCTCGACAGTTTCGTCGAGCGTCGCGGCGTGTGCCGTGACTATGCCCATGTCGTGGTGACGATGGCGCGGGCGTCCGGAATCCCGGCCCGCTACGTGTCCTGCTACGCGCCCGGGGTCGAGCCCCAGGATTTCCACGCCGTGGCCGAAGTGTTCCTGGCCGACAACGATGCCGCACCGGGCACCGGCAGCTGGCACCTGATCGACGCCACCCGCATGGCGGATCCGGCTCAGATGGTGAAGATCGGCCTTGGCCGCGATGCTGCGGAAGTGAGCTTTCTGACCTCTTATGGTGCCACCGACATGCTCGACAAGCAGATCGAGGTAACCGTCACCTGACAAGAGCTGCGTCCATCCGTGGATCATCAGGCCGTTCTTGCCCAATTCCAGTGTGAACGTTATCAATGCGCCGCAATGGTGCGAGCGGAGTGTGATGCGACCGGGTTAGGGACGGGTTTCCAAGCCGTGTCGCCGTTGCTAACAGGGCCGCGTGCCCCGATCGGAGAAGCACCGCGACCATGACCCTCGAATTCCCTCGTTTCGCCGCCGCATGACGTTTTCAGCCAACAAGCTGCTCCTGTTCGGGGCGACGGGCGATCTTTCGCAGCGGATGCTGCTGCCCTCGCTTTGCGCGTTGATGAGCGACGGGCTGCTGCCGGCGGGAATCGACATCATCGGCACCGCCCGTTCGGAGCATTCGGACGAGAGCTTCCGCAACTTCGCCGCCGACGCGCTGCAGCGGTTCCTACCCGCCGGACGGAAGATCGAAATCGACCCGTTCCTGTCGCGGCTGCGCTACCAGGATCTCGATGCGTCGACGCCGGAGGGGTTCGACGCGCTGGCCAAGTGCGTGGGCCCGATCGGCGGCGGTGAGAAGGAAGGCCTCTCGATCTTCCTTTCGACCGCGCCTTTCCTGTTCGAGCCGACGATCAAGGGGCTGCAGTCCAACGGCCTGACCCATGGCAACGTGCGCATCGGCCTTGAAAAGCCGCTCGGCACCGATCTCGGCTCGTCGTGCCAGATCAACGATGCGGTCGCGTCGGCTTTCCCCGAAAAGCGCATCTTCCGGATCGACCACTATCTCGGCAAGGAGACGGTGCAGAACCTGCTGGCCCTGCGCTTTGCCAACATCATGTTCGAACCGCTGTGGAACGCGGCGCACATCGATCATGTGCAGATCACGGTGGCGGAAACGGTCGGCCTTGAATCCCGCGTCGGCTACTACGACACCAGCGGCGCGCTGCGCGACATGGTGCAGAACCACATGTTGCAGCTCCTCGCCCTTGTCGCGATGGAGCCACCGACCAGCTTCGACGCCACCGCCGTCCGCGACGAGAAGGTGAAGGTGCTGCGCGCCTTGCGCGAGGTTCAGGCGAACGAGACCGTCACCGGCCAGTACAAGGCGGGCGCCATCAATGGCGAGGCGGTTCCCGGCTATGACGAGGAACTGGGCAAGGACAGCGACACCGAGACATTCGTCGCGATCAAGGCGCACATCGACAACTGGCGCTGGAAGGGCGTGCCCTTCTACTTGCGGACCGGCAAGCGGCTGCCCGAACGCACGACCGAGATCATCGTCCAGTTCCGCTGCGTGCCGTTCTCGATCTTCGCCGGAAAGGGCGCGAAGACCCTGCCCAACCGGCTCGTGATCGGCATTCAGCCACGCGAGAACATCCAGCTTTCGCTGATGACAAAGGTGCCCGGGCTGGACCGCGAGGGCATCCGCCTGCGCCAGGTGCCGCTCGACATTGCCATGCCCGACGCCTTTGCGGGGCCGGAACGCCGCATCGCCTACGAACGCCTGCTGCTCGACCTGATCGAGGGGGACCAGACGCTCTTCGTCCGCCGCGACGAGGTGGAGGCACAGTGGCACTGGATCGACGCCATTCGCGAGACGTGGCAGTCGGAACACATCACGCCCAAGACCTACACCGCCGGCAGCTGGGGCCCGTCCGCCGCCATCGCGCTGGCCGAGCGTGACGGGGTGACCTGGCACGAATGAGCCGGCGCCCAGGCGCGATCGTGGGTCGGTTCGGGCCTTGCGAATACGTATGGCCCGTGGACAGGATAGACGAACCGGGCCAGCCAAGGGTCATTGCGGTTTGAGCCGCAGCGATTCCCCTGTTACGCTGCACTGCAGTACCAGCGCGGGTTCGCTCCGGATACGATGACGGGATCGGGAAGAGGGAGCCCGGTTCCGGCCAAAGCCTTCGCAAGGGGGCAAACGAAGCCAAGACCAGTCGCCAGCAACAAGGGAAAACCGTGGCAGACCTGCATCCTACCCTCGCCCGCGTCACCGCACGCATCATCGAGCGCAGCCGCGACAGCCGCCAGCGCTATCTCGACCTCATGGCGCGGGAGGCGGAGCGTCATCCCGACCGCACCGCCCTCGCCTGTTCGAACCTCGCGCACGGCTATGCGGCGATGGGCGATGACAAGGCCGCGATCGGCAGCGGCAAGTCGCCCAACATCGCCATCGTCACCGCCTACAACGACATGCTCTCTGCACATCAGCCCTATGGCCGATACCCGGAAGCTATGAAGCTTTACGCCCGCGAGGTCAGCGCGACGGCACAGGTCGCAGGCGGCGTTCCGGCGATGTGCGATGGCGTGACGCAGGGGCAGGACGGCATGGACCTGTCGCTGTTCAGCCGCGACACCATCGCCCTGTCGACGGCGGTCGCGCTCAGCCACGAGATGTATGACGGCATGGCGCTCCTCGGCATCTGCGACAAGATCGTGCCGGGCCTGCTGATCGGCGCGCTCCGCTTCGGGCACATCGCGGGTGTCTTCGTGCCCAGCGGCCCCATGCCGAGCGGCATCGGCAACAAGGAAAAGCAGAAGACCCGCCAGCTCTACGCCGAAGGCAAGGTCGGCCGCGACGAACTGCTGGCGAGCGAATCCGCCAGCTACCACGCGCCGGGTACATGCACCTTCTACGGCACCGCCAACTCCAACCAGATGATGATGGAGATGATGGGCCTCCACATGCCGGGTGCGGCCTTCGTGCCGCCCAATACCCCGCTGCGCTCCGCCCTCACCCGCGCCGCGGTGCACCAGCTTGCCAGGATCTCGACCCGCGGGTCCGATCCTCGCCCGCTGTCGGCGTGCGTCGATGAAAAGGCGATCGTCAACGCCTGCGTCGGCCTGCTCGCCACGGGCGGCTCGACCAACCACGCGCTGCACCTGCCGGCCATCGCGCGGGCGGCGGGCGTGATCATCGACTGGAGCGACTTCGACGAATTGTCGCACGACGTGCCGCTGATCGCGCGGGTCTATCCCAACGGGTCGGGCGACGTGAACCATTTCCACGCCGCGGGCGGCATGGGCTACGTCATCCGCGAACTGCTGGGTGCCGGGCTGGCGCACGAGGATATCGTCACCGTCGGCGGATCGAGCCTTGCCGATTACGCGCAAGAGCCGGTGATGACCGACAAGGACCTGTCGTGGCAGGCCGCGCCCGCAACCCCGCTCGACCCGACGATGCTCGCCCCGGTCAGCGATCCGTTCCTGCCCGACGGGGGGATGCGGCTGCTCACCGGCAACCTGGGCCGCTGCACGATCAAGACCAGCGCGGTGGACGAGGCCCGCTGGGTGGTCGAAGCGCCGTGCCGCGTGTTCCAGACGCAGGAGGACGTGGCCAGAGCGTTCAAGGCGGGCGAGCTCGACCGCGACGTCGTCGTCGTCGTCCGCTTCCAGGGCCCGCGCGCCAACGGCATGCCCGAACTGCACAAGCTGACCCCGCCATTGGGCGTGCTGCAGGACAAGGGTTTCAAGGTCGCGCTGGTCACCGATGGGCGCATGTCCGGCGCGTCGGGCAAGGTCCCCGCTGCGATCCACTGCACGCCCGAGGCATTGCCCGACATCGCCGGTCAGGCCGGGCCGCTCGCCTATCTGCAGGATGGCGACGTGGTGCGGGTGGATGCGCGCGGCGGCACATTGTCGACCAGCGCCGACCTCTCCTCGCGCCAGCCTGCCCCGCCGCCGCCGCCCGCATGGGGCGTGGGGCGCGAACTCTTCGCCATGATGCGCGCCGGTGCCGACGGCGCGGAAAAGGGCGGCAGCGCCATGCTCGCCGCCGCCGGACTGTAAGGCCCCCGGATTTTGAGGATTGCCACGATGACCACGATCTATTCCATCATGACCAAGGCCCCGGTGATCCCGGTGCTGGTGATCGACGATGTCGCCGAAGCGGTGCCGCTGGCCGAAGCGCTCGTCGCCGGTGGCCTGCCCTGTCTGGAAGTCACCCTGCGCACCCCTTGCGCGCTCGACGCGATCGAGGCGATGAAAAGCGTGCCCGGCGCGATCGTCGGCGCGGGCACCGTGCTGTCGACCAAGGACTTGGAAGCGGTGATGCGCGCCGGCGTGGAGTTCGTCGTTTCGCCCGGCCTGACCGAAAGCCTGGGCCGCGCGGCGAGGGAAGCGGGCGTCCCGTTCCTGCCCGGCGTCGCGACCAGCGCCGACATCATGACCGGGCTCGATCTCGGGCTGTCGCACTTCAAGTTCTTTCCGGCGGAAGCCAATGGCGGCCTGCCCGCGCTGAAGGCCATTGCCGCGCCCTTCGGCATGGCGAAATTCTGCCCGACCGGCGGCGTTTCGCTGGAGAGCGCGCCCAAGTGGCTCGCCCACCCGCAAGTGCTTTGCGTCGGCGGCAGCTGGGTCGCGCCCAAGGGGGCTTCCCCCGAAACGATCCGCACGCTGGCCGCCGAAGCGGCTGCGCTGAAGCCTGCCTGATCTCCCTCTCCAAGCGACCAACGGAGAACCGATGAACCCCAAGATCGCCCAGCTCCACGACCGTCTGCGCGAACTGCACGGATGGACCCGCGACACGCCGCTGTTCAACCCGGTGTTCCAGCTCGGGCTGGATTTTTCGCGGCAGCTGGAAACGGGCGAGCTCGGGTTGAAGGAGATCGACGCCCTCGTCTCCGCGCTGGAGTGCGAGGGCTTGCTCGCCCGCGCGCAGAAGCTGGACCGGATGCTCTCGCCGATGGAGCCCGAGGCGAATCTCGACGTTTTCCGGCAGGACGCCGGCGACTTCGCCGCCTTTGCCGACAAGTGGCGGCATCCGCTGATCCACGTCGTCTTCACCGCGCATCCGACCTTCCTGCTGACCCCGGCGCAGTCGCGCGCGGTGGCGCAGGCGGCCAGCGACGGGCAGGTCAACGGCGACAACGTCTGCACCGCGCCGCACGAACGCACCCAGATCACGCTCGATTCCGAACACGATGCCGCGATGGCCGCGATGTCCCGCGCCCAGCACGCGCGCGACCGCATCGTGCGCACGCTCTTCGAGACGGCGCGCGAGGGCTATCCGGGCGAGTGGAAGACGCTCTCGCCAATGCCGGTGCGGCTGGCGACCTGGGTCGGCTACGACATGGACGGGCGCACCGATATCGGCTGGAACACCTCGATCCGCTATCGCCTCTCCGAAAAGGCGGAGCGGCTGGCGGGCTATGCCGCCTCGCTCGCCGAAGTCGCGCCAGCCATCGCCGCCCGGCTGGCGGCGGCGGCCGAGCACACCGGCCAGATGGCTGCGCTCTTCGCCAAGGACCTGTCCGACCCCGCGCTGCTGGGCCATGCCGCCAATTCGCTGACTTCCGACCATCCCGACAAACTGATCACGCTCTCGCCGATCGTCGCCGAACTCGAAACGGCGGCGCAGGATGCCGACGACGAGACCGCGATCGCGCTGCTGACCGTGGCCGCGGCGATGAAGGCGGACGGGCTCGGCATGGGCTGGATCCACTTCCGCGTGAACTCCAGCCAGCTGCAGAACGCGATCCGCCGCCGGCTGGACCCCGAATCGAAGCTCGACCTGTCGAGCCAGGCGGCGCTCGGAGCGATCCGCCAGGCGGTCCAGCAGGCGAGGCCGCTGCGCACCAATTTCGCCGCGCTCGCCATCGAATCGAGCACGGCCATCCGCCAGTTCCTGGCGATGCAGCAGATCCTGAAGCATATCGACGCCGACGCGCCGATCCGCATGCTGATCGCGGAATGCGAACAGCCGCAGACGGTGCTCGCCGCGCTCTATTTCGCTAAACTGTTCGGCATCGACGACAAGGTCGACGTGTCCCCGCTGTTCGAAACCGAGACCGCGCTCGAACACGGCGGCCGCTTCCTTGATGCGTTGCTCGCCGAGGACGAATACCGCGCCTATGCCCGCAGGCGGGGCCGGGTCTGCATCCAGACCGGCTTTTCCGACGCGGGCCGATTTGTCGGGCAGATCCCGGCGAGCCTTGCCATCGAACGCCTGCAGGGCCGCTTTGCCGATGCGATGAAGGCCAATGGCCTGACCGACGTCGCCGCGCTGATCTTCAACACCCATGGCGAATCCATGGGCCGCGGCGCGCATCCTTCGGGATTTGCCGACCGTCTCACGTGGCCACTCTCCGGCTGGGCCCGCCGTCGCTTCGCCCGCGCAGGCGTGACGATCGAGCCGGAAGCGAGCTTCCAGGGTGGCGACGGCTACCTGTTCTTCCGCAACGATGATCTCGCCCTCGCCACGCTCACCCGCATTGCCGAGCACGAGGCACGCGATCAGGACCTGTCGGCCAAGGACCCGTTCTACGATCGCACCGATCTCAGCCTCGATTTCTATCGCTCGATCCGCCGCGTTC
>CAYRLC010000050.1:0-6606 GCA_964424995.1 uncultured Croceicoccus sp. | reverse complement strand
CGGCTACCTCTGGTTCGGCACGCCCGAACTGGCGCTGGCGACGCTGACCCGCATTGCCGAAAACCCGCCGGGCTACGCGGATCCCAATGTGCCGACCGACCAGTTCTATCGCCGCACCGATCTCAGCCTCGATTTCTATCGCGCGATCCGGCGGGTGCAGAACCTGCACCTCGTCTCGGCCACCTACAGCCGGGCGATCACCGCCTTCGGCCTCGGCCTGCTGAACGACACCGGCAGCCGCAAGTCGCGGCGCCAGTCGGACCTTGCCGCGGACCGCAAGATGAACTTGAGGCAGATCCGCGCCATCCCGCACAACGCGATCCTGCAGCAGCTCGGCTACCCGGTGAACGTCATCGCCGGCTTCGGCACCGCGGCGGATACCAACCGCGAGGAAATCGCCGCGCTGCTCTCGGAAAGCGAGCGCGGGCAGCAGCTGGTGCGCCTGCTCCGCTCCGCCGATGCCCTGGCCAGCATCAAGACCGTCGCTGCCTATGGCGAGCTGTTCAATTCCGCCTACTGGGCGAGCCGGCCCTATCGCGGGACCGAAGAGCACCTGACCGACGCGTGCCTGTCACTGGCCGAGTACCTGACCAAGGACGACCGCATCGGTGCCTTCCGCCGCCTCGCCAGCCGGTTGCGGGTCGACGCGATGCACCTCCACAAGCTGATGGCGGCAATCCCGGGCGGCCTGCGCGGTCCGGACGGGAAATGGGGCGCGCCACTCGCCGACCGGGAGCACAAGCGCCGCTCGATCGGCGTGCTGCAGGCGCTGCGCCTGGCCCTTCTCCAGCACATGTTCCTCAAGGCGGTGCAGGTCCCGGTCTTCTCGCGGTCGAACGACGTCAGCCGCGAGGACGTGCTGGAAATGGTCTTTACCCTGCGCATCGACGATGCCCTCGCCCAGTTGCGTCGCGCCTTCCCGACGAGCTTCCCCTCCATCGGCGACTTCGCGGTGGACGAGGCGAGCGATTATCCCGACGGCGGCGACAGCGGCTATCAGGCGATCCGGCGCGAATTCATCGACCCGATCGAACAGGCCTACGCCCTCGTCCTGCGCATCGGCACCGCGATCGCCAACGAATTCGGCGCGCACGGCTGATCTTCACGCAAGGATAGTGCGCGCGAATCGTTTGATTGCGCCTGACGAAGATGCAAAGGCGCGAACCCATCATGGCAAACCCGCTCGACCCGCACGACAAGGCCGTCCTGGCCAAGGCCGAAACGCTGACCGAGGCGCTGCCCTACATCAAGCGATACGCGGGCCGCACTTTCGTCATCAAGTATGGCGGCCACGCCATGGGTGACCCAGAAGCGGCGCTCGATTTCGCGGAAGACGTGGTCCTTTTGGGTGCGGTCGGCATCAACGTCGTGGTCGTCCACGGCGGCGGGCCGCAAATCGGCGCGATGCTGAAGAAGCTGGGCGTGGAATCGAGCTTCGTCGACGGCCTGCGCGTCACCGACAAGCAGACCGCAGAGATCGCCGAGATGGTCCTGTCTGGCCGGATCAACAAGGAACTCGTCAGCTGGATCGCCAATGCCGGCGGCCGCGCGCTCGGCATTTCGGGCAAGGATGGCGGCCTCATCACGGCATCCAAGGTCCATCGCACCCGCAAGGACCCCGACAGCCTGATCGAACAGGTCGTCGATCTGGGCTTCGTGGGCGAACCTGAAAAGGTCGACACCCGGATCATCGACACCGCCGTTTCGGCTGGCCTCATTCCGGTGATCGCGCCGATCGGCGTGGGCGAGGACGGGCATACCTACAACATCAATGCGGACACCATGGCGGGAGCCATCGCGGCGGCGCTGGGCGCGGCGCGGCTGTTCCTGCTGACCGACGTGCCGGGGGTGCTCGACAAGCAGGGCGAGCTTCTCACCGACCTGACGCCACGGGACATCGCCAACCTGCGCGAGGACGGAACCATTTCGGGCGGCATGATTCCCAAGCTCGACACCTGCGTCCAGGCGGTAGAGGCCGGCTGCGAGGCGGCGGTCGTGCTCGACGGGCGCGTGCCGCATGCCATGCTGCTGGAAATCTTCACCGAACGCGGCGCGGGTACCCTTATCAGGACCTAGACATCATGCGCCTAACGACTGCCGCCGCCCCTATCGCCCTGATCGCCGCGACCTTGTCGGCATGTTCGGGAGGGGGAGTTCCGGCAGAAAAGGCAAGCGATACCCCGACCGAAGCAGCGACCCCGCTGCCGATCGACAGCGCCCCACCCGGGCCGGCTCCGACAGCCAGTGCCACACCCGCCGCCTTCACCGGCACCCTGCCGGGCCCGAACGACAAGGATCCGCAGAGCATCGTCGCCTATTGGAAGGGCGCGATAGAGGCCGGCGATCACGCCGCCGCCGACAAGGCATGGCGCACCGGCATCACGCCCGCCATGACGCCCAAGGGCACCGGCCCCGCCGTCGTCACCTTCGGCCCCGGCAATACCGAGGGCGCGGCGGGTTCGCTTTACTTTACCGCGCCCGTGACCGTCACCGTCAACGGCCCCGATGGCAAACCTATTCCCACCACCGGCACCTTCAACGCCCGGCGGGTGAACGACGTTGACGGAGCCTCGCCGGAACAGCTCAGCTGGCGGATCGTCTCGATTGACTGGAAATAGGGCGACTGGAAATAGGCCAACCGGAAATAGCGGAGCCTAGCGGGTCTTTCCGCCCGTCGGAACGGTTGCGGCACCGGGCCCTGCTCGGTTAAGGGGGCACAACCCTCTGCCGCCTTAAGGATGCTCCCTTGGCCATTCTCGTCAACGTCATCGGTTACCTGGCCTATATCCTCACGGTGCTGGTCATCGCGCAGTTCGTGCTCTCGCTGCTGCTCAGCTTCAACGTGGTGAACTACTCGAACAAGTTCGTCTCCTCGCTGTGGACCGCGCTCAATGCGCTGCTCGATCCGCTGCTGAAGCCGATCCGCAAGATTTTGCCCGATACCGGATCCATCGACTTTTCGCCGATGGTCCTGATCATCGGCCTCAACGTGCTGATGATGATCCTCGACGGCCTGGCGCAGCCCTACTGATGGCCCACGTCATCGATGGAAAGGCGTTCGCCGCCAACTTGCGCGCCGACATCGCCAAGGGCGTTGCGGCCTTCGTGGCGCAGGCGGGTCGCAAGCCGGGGCTCGCGGTGGTGCTGGTGGGCGAAGACCCGGCCAGCCAGGTCTATGTTCGCAACAAGGGCAAGTCGACGATCGAGGCCGGCATGAACAGCTTCGAACATCGTCTGCGCGCCGACACGTCGCAAGACGCGCTTCTCGCGCTCGTCGCGCAGCTCAATGCCGACCCGGCTGTCGACGGCATTCTCGTGCAGTTGCCGCTGCCCAAGGGGCTCGACGAGAACGCGGTGATCCAGGCCATCGACCCGGACAAGGACGTCGACGGCTTCACCACCGCCAGCGCCGGACGGCTGCTGACCGGCTTGCCCGGTTTCGTCGCCTGCACACCGCTCGGCTGCCTGATGCTGTTGAAGGACCGGCTCGGCGACCTTTCGGGCAAGAGCGCGGTGGTGATCGGACGGTCGAACATCGTCGGCAAGCCGATGGCACAACTGCTGCTGCGCGAAAGCTGCACGGTCACCATCGCGCACAGCCGCACGGCCGACTTGCCCGCAGTGGTGCGCGGCGCCGATATCGTCGTCGCCGCCGTGGGACGGCCCGAAATGGTCAAGGGCGACTGGCTGAAGCCGGGCGCGACGGTCATCGACGTCGGCATCAACCGCGTGTCCGCGGGCGACGGCAAGACCAAGCTGGTCGGCGATGTCGATTTCGCCAGCGCCAGCGAAGTGGCCGACGCGATCACGCCGGTGCCGGGCGGCGTCGGGCCGATGACCATCGCCTGTCTGCTCTACAATACGCTGGAGGCTGCCAACCGCCGCGAGGGGCTGGCCTGACCATGCGCTTCGCCGGTGTCGCCCCTCTCATCGCGCTGGCTCTCGCCGGTTGCGCCGCGCCGCACCGCGGGTCGCCGCCGGGCGAGATGGCGATGCTGAAGCCGATCGCCAAGCCGGGCGATCTGGTGGCGACCGAACTCGCCTTCTCGGCGCTTGCCGCCGAGAAGGGCCGCTGGGCCGCCTTCGCGACTTATGCCGATCCGGCCGGGATCATGTTCGTGCCCGAGAAGGTCAATGCGCGCCAATGGCTGAAGGGTCGGCCCGAGCCGACCGCTCCGCTGGCGTGGGACCCTTACGAGGTCTGGTCGAGCTGCGACGGTTCGGTCGGCGTGACGCGCGGCGGCTGGGTTTCCGGCGCGAAGAAGGGCTGGTTCACAACTGTCTGGAAGCGTCAGCCCGACGGCAGCTACCGCTGGCTGATCGACCACGGCGATGAAGACCCGAAGATCGGTCCCGCCCCCGAGCTGATCGAGGCGCATGTCGCCGAATGCCCGGAGCCGAACTGGCACCCGGCGGAGGATCTGGTCAGCGTCGAACCGGGCAACGGCGAATTCTTCGGCGGAGCATCGGACGATGGCACCCTGCGCTGGGGCGGACGCGTCGATCGCTGGAACGGCCGGATCGTCACGATAGAGGTCTGGAACGGCAACGCCTTCCAGAAGGTTTTGCACCAGGTCATCGCCCCGCCCCCGGCAGACGGCGCGGCAAAGCCCGCCGGCTGATGCTCGAGCTGTTCGTCTCTGCCTTCATCACCCTGTTCGTGGTGATCGATCCGCCCGGCTGTGCGCCGATCTACGCCGGGCTGACCGCCGATGCGTCACCCGCACAGCGCCGGGCCATGGCTGTAAAGGCGACGATCATCGCCACCATCATCCTCGTCATATTCGCGCTTTTCGGCGAAGACCTGCTGGGCGCGCTGCATATCGAGCTCGATTCCTTCCGCATTGCGGGCGGCATCATGCTGTTTGCCATCGCCATCGACATGGTCTTCGAAAAGCGCACCGAGCGGCGGCAGGACCGGGCCGACAAGGTGCTCGCCCACCGCGATGCCGCGCACGAGGTGGAGGATGTCTCCGTCTTCCCGATGGCGATGCCGATGCTGGCAGGGCCCGGCGCAATCGCCTCGATCATGCTGCTCATGGCCCGTGCGGAGGGGGTCGAGGGGACCGTCGCAATCCTCGTAGCTCTGGTCGTCGTGATGCTGATCAGTGTTGCCGCGCTGATTGCCGCAGCGCCGATCATGCGCCTGTTCGGGCAGGAGTTCGAATCGGTGGTGACCCGGCTGCTCGGCGTGATCCTCGCAGCGCTGGCGGCCCAGTTCGTGATCGATGGCCTGCGAGGCAGCTTCGGCCTCTGAACCCTATTGCAGCGTGGCGTTGTCGTCGTCGTCGGTGCAGCCGTAGAACTGCATCAGCTGCACCAGCAGCTCGCAACGTTCGCGCAGGCCCTCCGCTTCCAGTAGCGCCTGTTTCGATGCCGCGTCGAAAGGCGCAACCTGCGACACGCCATTGACCAGCGCGACATCGTCGAGCCGGCCGACCTGCTCCCAGTCCACCGCATAACCCTGCGCATCGGCGAAATGGCGGGCCTCCTGCTCCAGCGAGGCGCGCTCCACCGGCAGCAGGACCTCGTCCTCGTTTTCCTCCAGCAGCTCGGCCTCGACCTGACGGAACGGGGTGGTGACGTCGAGTTCGCGAACGATCCGGAACCGGGTCAGTCCGTCGAGCACGATGTTGAAACGCCCGTCCTCCAGCGCCTCGACATCCTCGATCCGGCCCAGGCAGCCGACGTTGAACAGCGGCGCGCCCTCTGCGGCGCGTATCGGCTGCACCATGCCGATCATCCGGTCGCGGGCCAGCGCGTCCTTGATCAGCGACTGGTAACGCGGCTCGAAGATATGCAGTGGCAACTGCAGGCCCGGAAACAGCAGCGCGCCCGATAGCGGGAAGATCGAGATCCGGCTGGTTTCGACGATCGAGCCCATACGCGCCGCAAGATCAGCCGAACAGAATCAGCGACAGGCGGCGGCGCGTGGCCGAAACCCAAGGGTCTTCCAGCCCCACGGCCTCGAAGATCTGCAACAGCTTGGCCTTGGCCGCACCCTCGTTCCACGCGCCATCGGCAGCGATCATGCGGAGCAGGGCATCGGCGGCATCGTCGCGCTGGCCGGCGGCGAAGGCGGCGTTGGCGAAGGCGAACTGCGCGTCCAAGTCGGCAGGGCGTTCGGCGGCTGCGGCGCGCAGGGCGGCCAGTTCGCCGTCCTCGGGCCTGTCCTTGGCCAGCGCGATGGCAGCAGCGGCCCGTTCGATGGCAGGCGCCTTGCGCAGGTCCTCGGGCAGCGAGGCGAGCGCGGCATCCGCTTCGTCCACATGTCCGGCCTGGGTCATGGCGCGCAGCAACCCGGCCTGCGCCTCGACGTTGTCCGGCACGAGGTCGACGATCTGCGCGAAGGTGCCCAGCGCCCGCTCGGCATCGCCACCAGCGAGGATCTCCTCACCCATCGCCAGCAGCGGCGCGATGTCCTGCTTCGGCTCCGCGCCATAGGCCCCCGGTTCGACCGGGATCTGCGACAGGATCTGGTCGAGCATCTGCTTCAGCTGCGATTCGCTGCGCGCCTGGGTCAGGTCGGCGACCGGCTGGCCCTGGAACATGGCATAGACCGTGGGGATCGAGCGCACCTGGAACTGCGCGGCGATGAACTGTTCC
>CAYRLC010000049.1:0-17247 GCA_964424995.1 uncultured Croceicoccus sp. | reverse complement strand
CTGTCGGGCGAGATCGAGCCGTACCAGCTCGCCGCCTGATTTATCAGGGTTGGAGAGGGGAGGGAGGCTCCACGCAGGGCCTCCCCCAAATCGTCCTCTCTCAGGTCCGGGTCAGCCTGCCGCCATCAGCAGCGGCCAGATCACCATCCCCAGCCCGATGAGGCTGACGAGGAACACCAGCGTCCGCACCATCGGCACGCCAGCCCAGTAGAGCGGCAGGTAGACGATCCGCGCGCCCAGCCAGATCCAGCCGCCCAGCGCGGTCCATGCGCTGGTCTTGTCCGCCACGACCACGCCCAGCAGCGCGATGATCGCGATGGGCAGGGTCTCCATGTAGTTGGCTCTCGCCCGGCCCAGCCGCCCGGCGATCGGGTTCAGCGGCGGCAGGCTTTCGTCCCGCGCGCCCATGTTCCATTTCGTGCCGTACTGCTTGGTCTTGAAGTGCGCTTCGGTAAAGATGTGCACGAGCAGCAGGATCGCCGCGTAGACCAGTATCCGGATTTCGATCGCCATCCCCGTTCCTCTCCTTTTCGGGCCATCGCCTTCGCGCAAGACCCCTCAATTCATCTCCGGCACCGGTTCCGCCGCGACGTGCCGGTTGCCCACGCGCAGCCGCCAGAACACGCAGCCCGCAAAGGCCGCCAGCCCGATCATTGTCCAGAACTGCGCGCCGATCGCCGCCATGCCGCCCAGCCCGGCAAAGATCATCGTGCCCAGCGTCACCGGCAGGTTCGCCAGCGAGTTGTAGATGAGCAGCCCGACGTCGGTCGCCGCCGGTACCGCGAAGGCAGCCAGCAGGAAGCCGCCCATCATCAGGAACTGCGCCCCGATGAGCCACGCCCTGTGCCGTCCCATTGCGAGAAAGGCATAGCGGTCCATCAGCGCGGCGGGGATGAACTTGAAACTCCACGGCAGGTATGCCGCGCCGACCAGCAGGGCGACCTGCACGTCGGTGCCGCCGTTCGCGGCCACCCAGATCGGGATCGGGACCTCGCTGATGCCGACCGGGATGCCTTGCCCGAAATAGAACAGGAAGAAGGCCGCCAGCCGCAGTTTCCGGCTGTCGGCCAGGACCCAGTCCGCGCCCACGCTCATGCCGCCGCTTGCCGCGTGCGGCGGGGGATCGACCGGGGGATCAGTTGATCGCCTCTTCGCCGGCGCGGCCCACCGAACCGATATCCTCGCCCAGTCCCTTCACCGTGTTGCAGGCGCCCAGCGAAACCGAAACGGCAGCGAGGGTGAGTGCGGCGAGAAGCTTGCGCATGATGATCCTGATCCCCTGGATAATCGTTGGTAGGTTGCAAGGGATAACCCGGCTTTGGCCCGGCGCAAAGGGGCACGGCGCGCTTTGCCGGGCATGAACGGCCCTTCGCATCGCGCATCCCTTGAAAGGCGTGTCTTACATCGCTAATACAGTCGCTGATCCGGAGCGGATTTTCCGCCCGATGCGAACGGGATGACCATGGCCGAACAGCCTACCGCCACTGCGACCGCAACGCCCCTGACGCTCGAACCGCCCAGCCCGGTGCCCGAGGTGAAGGCCGAGCAGGCCGCCGGCCTCGTGCCCGTCGGCGACGAGACACGTTCGAAGCTGGAGGCGAAGGTCGATCTCTTCGTCTCCGATCTCGTCGCGCAGGACACCAATTCGCCCGAATTCGGCAAGAAGGTCGACCAGCTCACCAACATGGGCCGGAAAGAGATCATGGCCGCATCGGGCATGTCGAACCGCTTCCTCGACCGGCCGGTCAAGGCGATGGACGCCGACAGCGGCATCGGCGCCGACCTCACCGAACTGCGCCGCACGGTCGAGGATCTGGATCCGGGCCGCAAGGGCAAGATGACCGGCCGCAAGTTCCTCGGCATCATCCCTTTCGGCAACAAGCTGAAGAACTACTTCGACGGCTACACCAGCGCGCAGGGGCACATCCAGTCGATCCTCGCCCGGCTGGCCAGCGGCAAGGACGAGCTGCTGATGGACAATGCCGCCATCGACGTCGAACGCGCCAAGCTGTGGGACGCGATGGGAAAGCTGGAGCAGATGATCCACATCTCGCGCACGCTGGACGCAAAGCTTGAGGAGGCGGCGAACGACCTCGACGCGACCGACCCGGCGAAGGCCAAGGCGATCCGCGAAAGCGCGCTGTTCTACACCCGCCAGCGTACGCAGGACCTGCTGACCCAGATGGCGGTCAGCGTGCAGGGTTACCTCGCGCTAGATCTGGTCAAGAAGAACAACGTCGAACTGGTGAAGGGCGTCGACCGTGCCAGCACGACCACCGTGTCGGCCCTGCGCACCGCGGTGACCGTCGCACAGGCGATGACCAACCAGAAGCTGGTGCTGGGCCAGATCACCGCGCTCAACACCACGACCGCGGGCATCATCGACAGCACCAGCACGATGTTGCGCGACCAGACCGGCAAGATCCACGAACAGGCCGCGACCAGCACGATCCCGCTGGAAACGCTGCAGCGCGCGTTCCAGAACATCTACGACACGATGGACACCATCGACACGTTCAAGGTGAAGGCGCTGGATTCCATGAAACAGACGGTCGACACCCTGTCCAACGAGGTCGAGCGTTCGCGCGGCTATATCGCCCGGGCGGAGGGCGCGAACAAGGCGCAGATCGAGGTGCAGGCCAACCCGCTGCTGAGCATCGAGGGCTGATCGCATCGCGATGGACAGCACCCACGATTCCGATCGCATCCTGAACGCGGGGCGCAGCAGCCTTGTCGCCAATCGCACCGGCGGCTACCACCGCAAGCGCTCGATCGGCGCGGGCGCGGCGCGTCTGAAGCGCGAACACGCCGCGGCCAAGCTGAAGCGGGTGCTGATCGCCGTGGCCGCCATCGTGATCGCGGCGATGGGCTTCGGTCTCTTCGTGTCGGCGCTGGGGTTCGAAGGGCTGTTCGTCACCATCCTCCTGATGGTGATCGCGGTGGCCGTGCTCGCCCGGTTTCCGCGCATCAAGATGCCTCAGCGTGACAACCTGGCCCGCGGCGACCTCATCCAGAACGTCGCGCGGACCGAGCTCTGGCTCGAAAGCCAGCGTCCGGCCCTGCCCGCCCCGGCCCAGCAGCTGGTCGACGGGATAGGGGTGCAGCTCGACGGGCTCGGCCAGCAGCTGCGCGACCTCGACGAGAACACGCCCGCCGCCGTCGCGGTGCGCGGTCTGGTCACGCGCGACCTGCCCGACGTGGTCGAAAGCTACACCCGCATCCCCCGCCACCTGCGCACGGATGCCAGCGCCGGATCGACCCCCGACGCTCAGCTTGCGGACAGCCTGCGTTCCATCAGCCGCGAGATCGACACCGTGACGCGGCAGCTGGCCGAAGGCGCGCTCGACGCGCTGGCGGTGCGCAGCCGCTATCTCGACTACAAATACGGCGACGCGATGGAAGAGGCTGCGCCCGTCGCCCTGCCCTCGCCCGGCGCGCCCGATACGCCACTTCCCCCTGTCGCGCCGAAGGCTCCGGCGCCAGGGACCGACGAAATCTTATCCAAGGACAACTGACATGCGCGTTTCCGTGCCGCACTCCCTCTCCAAGGCGGAGGTGCGCAGCCGCCTCGACAGCAAGCAGGATTCGATTGCCAACTTCGTGCCCGGCGGGATGGCCGACATCGAAACCGAATGGGCGAGCGAGGACCGGATGATCATGACCATCCGCGCCATGGGTCAGGCGCTTACCGGCAATGTCGATATCGAAGACAGCGCGGTGGTCTTCACCATCGACCTGCCGCCCGCGCTCTCCTTCGTCGAACCGATGATCAAGGGCGCGCTGGAGGACAAGGGCAAGAAACTGCTGACCTGACCGGTCAGAGATC
Organism: uncultured Croceicoccus sp.; assembly: GCA_964424995.1. Taxonomy (GTDB): domain Bacteria; phylum Pseudomonadota; class Alphaproteobacteria; order Sphingomonadales; family Sphingomonadaceae; genus Croceicoccus. Next base: position 13,421 of record CAYRLC010000049.1, on the reverse strand, counting down.
GCGGTCCAGTTCCAGGAAACTGAGCGGCACGCGCAGCTGCGCCGACGCCACGCGCGTTTCCATCAGGAACAGCACCAGCCCCCACAACAGCAGCCCGATGGCGAGCGCGAAGCACAGCGCCACCAGCGGTTCGGTCGAGGCGTGGACGAACTGGCTGGCGAAGATCGCCACGACGCACATGCCAATGCTGATCGCACTGAGCACGAGGGCAAGCTGCGCGCGGCTGATGAGATACGTGCGCCGGGCCAGCATCCGCAGTTCGCGCACGCTGGCATCGTGATCCTCCCCCGTGGTGCCGAGGAAGGACTTCTGCATTTCGCGCGTGCGATCGACGACGCGTGCGTGACGCGAGGCCAGCATGTTGAGAATATTGCCGATCGCCACCAGCACGAAGACCGGGGCGAGCGCGAGCTGAATAGATTCGACGATCATGGGGCCGGTCTAATCCAGCCCCGCCGTGACGAAAAGGCGGTCAAACGGCGCGGGTGACGAGGCAAGTCGCGCCCTCGGCAATCTCCAGCTTCGCGACCGCATCGACCAGCGCGCATTCGCCCACGGCTACCGCCCTGCCGTCTACTGTCACGCCTTCCGACCGCGGGATGGCCAGTAGCGCAGCGGGGTAATCCGCCGCGGTGTCCGCAGGAATCGGCCCATCGATCCGGTCGAGCACAAAGAACGGACCGGACACCAGCCGCTTCGTCCCCGTCGGCGCGACATGCTGGGCGAGCGCCATGTCGTAAGGCTCCCCCTTCGCTACCGCGAGCCCTTCGTCGAGATGCAGTTCGCGAGGGCGACCGTAGTCGTAGAGGCGATAGGTGATGTCGCTGTTCTGCTGCACCTCGATCAGGCTGACGCCCGCACCGATGGCGTGCACGGTGTTAGCCGGGATGTAAAAGAAATCGCCCGGCTTGACCTGATGCCAGACCAGCATGTCCTCGATCGATCCATCCAGCGCGGCGGCGCGCAGCGTTTCGGTGTCGGCATGATCGGCAAACCCGATGCCCAGCGTCGCGCCGGGGTCGGCGTCGATCACGTACCAGCATTCCGACTTGCCCTGCCGCCCCTTGCCCGATGCTTCCGACTGGTCGTCATCGGGGTGGACCTGTACCGACAGCTTCTCGCTGGTGAAGATGTACTTCACCAGCAACTGGTCGAGCTCTGCCGGCGGCTCGAACCAGATCTCGCCGATCCGCTCGCCTTCCGGCGCGGTGAATGGAGCGGGTAGCGTATCCTTGCCCCACGGCTTCTCGACGCTGATGGTGGGCAGGATCCGGCTCACTGGTTGACCGCCCCGGCCAGCTTGCCGACCTTCTGCGCACCTTCGCGGGTGGTGACCAGCACTTCGTCGCCATCGACCACGACAACCACGTCCTCCAGCCCGATGACCGACACGCGCGGCCCGTCGGTATCGACCATGACATTGCGGCAATCGACCAGTTCGGCGCGGCCCCGCGCGGTATTGCCCAGTTCGTCGCTTTTCACCGCGGCGTGCAGTGCCTGCCAGTTGCCGATGTCGGACCAGCCCATCGAGACCGGCACCATCGCCGCCTGCGAGGTGTTTTCCATGACCGCGTAGTCGACGCTCTCGCTCTCGATCCGGGCGAAGGCGTCGGCATCGGGGTGGAAACGCCGCCCTTCGGTGTGTCCGCCATCAACCGCCCTGCGCGCGCAATCGGCGATGGCCGGGCGGTGCGCGGCCAGTTCGTCCATGAAAGTGCCGGCGCGAAAGGCGAAGAGGCCGCCGTTCCAGCTATAGCCGCCATCGGCCAGGAACTGTTCGGCGCGGTCGCGGTCCGGCTTCTCGACGAAACACTCGATCCGCCAGGCGCCGTCGCCGATCTCCTCGCCCTGTTTCAGATAGCCGAACCCCGTTTCGGGGGCATCGGGCGCGATGCCGAAAGCGACCAGCCAACCGTCTGCGGCAAGGGTCGCGGCGCGCGAGGCAGCGGCGTTGAAGGCATCGCAATCGGCGATGTGGTGGTCGCTGGGGCACACCAGCATGACATCGTCCTCGTCCAGCCGGCACGCGGCCAGCGCAATCGCGGCGGCGGTGTTCCTGGCCATCGGCTCGACGATGACCTCGCCGCCGTCGCCGCCCAGCTGGGCCTCCACGTGATCGAGATGCGCCGCGCCGGTCACGACGATGGGCGAGGTGAAGATCGCAGGATCGCCGCAACGCTTCAGCGTCGCGATAAACAGAGGCTCTTCATCCACCAGCGGGATGAAAGGCTTGGGCTTCGTGACCCGCGACCGGGGCCAGAGCCTTGTCCCGCTGCCGCCACACAGAACGACCGGAACCAATTTCGCCATAGCTGACCCTATTCCATGATTTCCAGAAGATTATCGACCGTCGTCGTCGCGAAACCGACCGCACTGTCCGATATGCCGTAAGGGACGAGAAGTTCCTCGCCCATCAACAGCGCGCCGCAGGTATAGACCACGTTGGGCACGTAGCCTGAACGGTCGCCGTGTTCCGCCGTCAGCACCGGCGCGACCGAGCGGGCCAGCACCTTCGACGGGTCGTCCTTGTCCAGCAGGGCGCAGCCGAGCGCATACTTGCGCATCGCGCCGACGCCATGGGTGAACAGCAGCCAGCCATGTTCGGTGAGCAGCGGGCTGCCGCAATTGCCGATCTGGATGAATTCCCACGGATACCTGGGCGTCATCAGCAACGCGCCCTCGTCGTCCCAAGTCTCCAGATCGTTGCTGGTCAGCAGGAAAAGGTTCTTGCCGTCCTGCCGCCCGACCATCGCGTATTTGCCGCCGACCTTCTGCGGGAACAGCGCCATGCCCTTGTTCCGCCCGGCGCGGCCCTTGATGGGTTCGAGCACGAAGCTCTTGAAGTCGCAGGTGCGCATCAGTTCGGACCGGATCGCCCGCCCGCTATAGGCGGTGTAGGTGCCGATCCACTCGTAATCGCCGCCCCCATGGTCGAACCGGACGAGACGCAAGTCCTCCAGCCCGCCGGCCTGCTGCTCGGTAACCGGAAAGATCACGGTGTTGGACAGGCTGGAATCCGGGTGACGATAGACGGTTACGGCCTCGTCGCCCGCCACTTCGGCGACAGCGCTGTCGGCGGCGGTGGCGAAGCTGGACTGCGGCCAGAGCGTGAAGTCGCCGCCCGGCTGGAAGATACCCTCGCGAAAGGCGATCGAGCTGATGTGCCCCTCACCCACCGCGCGCAGCGACATGACGAAGCGGCACGCTCCGCCCGCCATGCCCGACTGGTCGGGGTGCGGGACGATCGAAGGGTTCATCAGTGCCGCCGCGGCATAAGTGTATTCATGGCAGAAGTAGCTGCCGATGAGCTTGCGCCGCATTTCGCTGAACTGGCTTCCGTCGAGGCCGAGCACGTCCTCGACCTCGGCATAGCGCTCGAGGAACATGCGCTCGGTCTGCCAGTGACGCTCGGTAAAGTCCGTCGCGACACGGCGGTATTCGAGTTCGGCCTGCTCTTCCGACAGGGAAGAGATGTCCTGAACCAGCTTGAACGCGCGGTTTCCGTCGGCAGTCCGGGCCTGCCAGCCCAGGTGGAACGGTCTTAAGACGACACGGGAAGGATCAGCCTGGAGCCTTTCATCGGCGATGCGTAGCGGGCTGTCGGGATATTCGGTCGTTCTCAAGGGTGTCTCCGCCCGAATCGGCGCGTCGGGTCTGCGCCAGCGCTACCATGCCATAGTGCGCCAGTTGAAATGCCAATATCGATTCGGCGCCGCAATTGCGGTTGGCGCCGCGCGCCGTGATCCCGTCGCGACAACGCCCGCTGGCGACATCGCCCAGCACCACGCCGCGATCGTTGTCGCCGAGGAACCAGCGATAGGCCGCCGCCGCGTGGCGATACCATTGCTCGCCGGCGTCGACTCGATTGGCCGACAGCGAAGCCTCCACCGCGGCCTGTGCTTCCAGCGGCTGCTGGTCGAACGGCAGCATCTCGTGCGGCTTGTGGAAACTGTCCGAGCCTACAGCCCGGAAATGACCGTCCGCCGATGTCTGCTGCTCGGCGATCCAGCGCAGGCTGGACAACCCGGCATCGATCCAGTCGGCGCGCCCGAGAATGCGGCCCGCTTCGATCAGCGCCTGGGAGAGGCGGGGATTGTCATAGCCAAGAACCGCCTCGAACCACGCCCAGTCAGGTCGGCGCGCCTCTTCCAGAAGGTTGCAGAGCAGCGATCCACCGCGCTGCAACAGCGTCAGCGCGCCGGCGTGATCGGGTTCGCCCTGCAAGCGGCCCGCGGCACCGAGAATGGCAAAGGCTATGGCTCTGGGAGAATCGATGGAGGCGAAGCCCGGAAGCGCTGCATCGAACATGCCGCGCGCCCACCAGCGAATATCCTCGCTGCGTCCCTTAGCGGCAGTGTCGCCCAGCGCCCAGAAGGCGCGCCCGTTGGAATCGTCGGATCCGCAATCCTCGCACCAGACGCGGTCGTAGCCCATGAAATTGCGGAACCGCTGAATATCCGGGTTCCAGGCGTGCTGGATGAAGGCGGCGAAGGTATCGGTCAGCCGCTCTGCCTCACCCGCCGCGAACCCGTCGGCACGGTTCACCAGCATCAGTGCACGCGCATTGTCGTCGAGGCAGTAGCCGTGATTGCGGTCGGGTACCGTGCCGATGGCATGCTGGATCATGCCGACCGAATCGACCATCGTCGTGAACCCGATCAGCCCGGGCGTCGCGAACATGCGCGATACCTGCACCGCGGTGTCGGCGGCCGCCTTTTCGACCAGGCCCGCCGCCGCATCGGCGAAACGGGGCCAGATCGTCTCTCGCCCACGGGTATAGGCCTTGCGCTGCATCGCGCCCAGGCGTTCGGGGTCGCCGAGCAGGTCGTTGACGGCCCCCGCGATGGCGCCATGCGAATTCGGCTCGATCAGCTCGCCCACACCGTCGGCCAGCAATTCCCTGGCATGGAGATAGGGCGTGGAGACCACCGCCTTGCCCAGCGCGACGGCATAGCTCAGCGTGCCGGAAGTCGACTGCTGCAGGCCCGGATAAGGCGTGATGTAGATGTCGCAGGCCTCGATCTGGTCGAGCAGTTCGGGCGTGTCGACGAACTTGTCGAGCCACTCGATATGATCGTCGACACCCAGTTCGGCGGCCAGCGCCTGCAGACCCTCGCGGTAGCTTTCGCCGTCGCGCGCGACGAGATCGGGATGCGTCGCGCCGACGATGCGATAGAGGACGCCGGGATGCCGCGCGGCGATGGCCGGCAGCGCGCGGATCGCGGTCTCGATCCCCTTGCCCGGACCGAGCAGACCGAAGGTCATGAGGACCGGGCGTTCGTCCAGCCCCAGCAGGCTCTTGAATTGCGCCTGTCGCCCGAACGGGCGATCGGGCGCGCCGTGCGGGATCACGGAGAGGCGTTCGCGCCCGACACCGTACATGCTTTCCAGCATTTCCGCGCTGTGCTTCGACATCACCATCACTTGCGACGCGCGCGACAGCAGGTGCCGCATGATCTCGCGCTGCTTAGGATCGGGGTCGGCCAGAACGGTGTGGAGTGTCAGGATCAGCGGAGCCGCGAGCCGATCGACGAATTCGCAGACCATCTCTCCGCTTTCGCCGCCGAAGATGCCGTATTCGTGCTGCAGCCAGACGGCGTCGGCACCGCTCTCGTTAATGGCGCGGGCCGCCAGGCGATAGGCCTCGCGATCCTGTTGGGCGATGCGCCCGGAAATGCCCTCATACGCGACGTCGGAAGCGGGATCGACCAGCGCGTGGACATCGACCTGCATTTCGGGATGGAAGTGGCGCAGCTGTTCGACCAGATCGCCGGTGAAGGTCGCGATGCCGCACTTGCGGGGAATATAGGTGCCGATGACGGCGAGCTTGCGGGGTACGGAGCGGGTCCTGGCGGTGAAGAGGGGAACGACGCCGGCCTTGGCGGTAGTCACACTGTCCAATGTTCCATCCGCCATTCTGGCACCTTCATGGTTGGGTGGTTAATATTGGAGCAACTCTTCGAGAGGCCCTGAGGTTCCTTCGCAATTGCGGAATTTCCGAGTCGCGTGCCTCGGTCCGTCGCAAAACTATCACGTTCGGCGGACTTGCGAATAAATGTTTATCGCAGATGCGAGATTTCACGCAGATGCGGCAGAGATGAGGCGGCGGTGAGCGTACGGCTCAGCGCCACCACCACTGCTTCCAGCCGACCTTTTCCGAAGTAGGATTGCCGTTTGCATCGAGGGCGGGTTTGTAGCGGAAACGCTCTACAGCGAGCTGGCAGGTGATGCGGTCGACTTCCGGGTTGCCGCTCGATCGCGCGACGCGGCAGTCGCGGACGCTGCCATCGGGTGTCACCGTGAAGTGGACGATGACGTAAGCCCCGTCGCGGTCGCTGGCGCTGGCGCGGGGATAGTCCCTGGCGCGGATTTCGCCCGACACCTTCTCGGCGCGGCGTGCGAAGGGATCGCCGCCGCTGCCCTGCCCGCTGCCCCCGCTACCCGTTCCGATACCCGGACCGCCCGCGCCGGTGCCGGTGCCGCCGCTCGCTGCGCCGGATTTCGTTTCGGTCCCGGTGTTCGACACCGGCGGCGCGGGCGGCGATTCCTTTTTCGGAACGCGGGCCGGCGGCGCGCTGATTTCCTTGGCCTTGGCAGTGGGAGCGGCCGCGCCGGACATTCCCTCGGGTTCGACCTCCTCGATTTTCTCGGGCTCGGGCGCAGGAGGGTCCAGCGCAATGTCGAAGGAGACGATCGACTTCACCGCCTGCGGCACGACATCGATGTCGAACGCACGCAGCAGGGCGAACACCGCGCCGACGTGGATCAGCGCGACGACGATGATGGTCGCGAGCTTGCGCCCGGACATGCGTTCGCGCGCCTTGGCGACGACCTGTTTGCGGCGACTTTCGGCAATCGGCATGGATTCCATGGCACCTCAACGAAGCGCGGTGCGGCCGCGTTCCCGCCCCGGCTTCAGGCCCGCTATAATGCCGGAAGGAACGTGGGGGGTAACATGGCATACATTCTTGTAGCCGACGATGACGAGATCCTGGCCGAAATGGTTCGCCACCGCCTGTCCTCTGTCGGGCATGAGGTCGTGACGGTGGAGGATGGGGAGCAATTGCTGGACCAGATGCGGTTCCGGCAGCCGGATGCGATACTGCTCGACGCGATGATGCCGGTCAAATCGGGGATGGAAACGTTGATCGCACTGAAGGGCGATCCGGTCCATTGCGTCATCCCGGTGGTGATGATGACCGCCCGCCGCAGCCAGGCCGACGTCCTCGCCGCGCTGAAGGCAGGGGCATCGGATTACGTCACGAAGCCCTTCTCGCCAGAGGATCTTGCCTTGCGGATCGAGGGGCTTCTGGCCCGCAAACGCTTCGTTTCGGAGGAATGCGGGCTGCGCTACAGCCTGCACTGAAGTCTCACCCGCCCCGCGCTTTGGCAGGCGCGTCAGAACAGGCCCAGGGCCGGATTCGACAGCATCGTCAGCACCCCGCCGAGCGCGATCGCGACGCCATAGGGCATGACCTTCTCGCCCTTGCTCAACTTGCGCCCGGACAGCTTGTAATAGACGAGCCAGCCGATCGCGACGAGCAGCCCTGCCATGGCAATCGACACGAACAGCCCGAGAGCCTGACCGATGGGAAACCATGCGGCGCTGGCGGCATAGAACTTGGCATCGCCCCCGCCCCACAGCTTCAGCGCGAAGATGACCATCGCCAGCACCAGTGCCCCGGCAAAGTGACCGAGGCCCGAAAGTCCGGCTTCCCAACCAGACATTGCAGTGACCAGCACCAGCCCCGCCACGAGAAACGCGGCGTTGAGCCAGTTCGGAATGCGCCGGGTCATGATGTCATGCACCGCCCCGGTCAGCGCGAACAGGACGAACACGACGGCAAGCACGATGGCAGGGGTAGTCACGCCTGGGCGATCCTCAATTCATTATCGCTGTGCGGGTGCGATCAGTCGCGCTGCGCCCGGGCAGTCGACGAATTTAGCACGATGCGGATCGGATAGGCCTTGCGCGCCTGCGCGCCGCGGCGGGCAAGCTGCGCGACGTGGATCGATGTATTGCGCCCCTCGACGGTGAGATGCACGGCAGGATCGCTCTTGGCCGCGAGATGGACCGCGCTGTTGCCGCCGGTCCCGACGCTGACCAATCCGGTGCTGGCGCGTGCGAGCCGGGCGGTCGGCGCCCGTTCGACGCGGACGGCGCCGGTCAGTTCGCGCTTGCGCGGCTCGGCCTGAACGGTCCGGGTGGCAGGCGCGTTGCGGGCGGCGGGTGCTGCCGGAACCGCGGGCGTTGCCGCGACCGGGGCGACAGGCGCCGCGACGGCCGGCAGTTCCATGTCGTTGACCGCCATCTGCGCCGGTGCCGTTTCGGGGAGTGTCGGAACAGCACCGCGCCCTTCGAGCCGGGCGAGATTGCGGGCGAAACGTTCGTCGTTCGGATTGGCGGCGACCGCCTTTGCAAAGAGCGCCGAGGCGAGATCGTCGCGGCCGATCTGGGCATAGGCGATAGCCATGCCGTTATAGGCCTCTCCCGCGAAGCGCGGATCGTAGGATGCCTGGCGGAACGCGGTGACCGCCTGCGTCGGGCGGCCAGCCTTCAGGTGCGCGCGTCCGGCGGCAAGGCGAAGCTCGAAATACTCGGTCATGTCGAGATCTTCGACATTGAACGCGGCCTGCTTGCCCCCCAGGGCTGCACAACCCGTCAGCGACGTGGCGACGAGCATGAGCCCGGCTAGCGTGGCGATCTTTCGCATCAGTCTTACCCCCCTTTGGCGACCTATCGATTCATCAGCGGGAAAATATCCCGGACAACGCGGATGCTGGCGGGCAGCATCAACACACCGATCATCGTCGGCAACATGCATACCACAAGTGGAATGGAAATGAGAACCGGCAGTCGGTGGGCCTTTTCCTCGGCCCGCATGCGCCGCTTCTCGCGCATCTCGTTGGCGTAGACGCGAAGGGTCGACGACATGCTGGTACCCAGCTTGTCCGACTGGATCAGCAGCGTCGTGAACGAACGGATCTCGTCCACCCGCGCCATGTCGGCAAGGCGGCGGAACGCTTCCTCCCGCGTTGCACCGGCGCGCAGGCGCAGCACCGCGATCGAGAGAAGCTGCGAGACCAGCGGGTGGGACTTCACCATTTCGCGCCCGACGCGGTCCATCGCCGCCTCGATCCCCAGACCCGCCTCGACACAGACGAGCATCAGGTCGAGACAGTCGGGGAAGCCATTGACGATCTCTTCCCGGCGGCGATCCGCCTTGGCCTGGACGAACAGGTTGGGCAGGTACAGGCCCAGCACGCCCATCAGCGAGCATCCGGCGTAAAGCGTCAGGAACGAGGGCGTCTCTTCGGAATAGGCGAAGATCATGACCACGAAATAGAGCGGCAGCAGCACCATGATGCCCAGCCGGGCCAGCGTGAAGATGCGCGGGGCCGCAGGGTGCGTGTATCCGGCCGCGATCAGCTTGTCGCGCAGCCGCTCGCTCTTGGTGTCGGTGAGGTCCAGGCCCGTCCGCTCGATCATGTCGGCCAGCCGCGCCCAGGCGTTCTGGTTCTCGCGCTGACGAAGGCTGGTCGCCCCCTCCTGCACCACCGTGACGTTGCTGGCGGCGATCTGCTGCAGCCCGGCCCGAACCTGCGCCCGTCGGTTCATCACGTTGATGACGATCATCGCGATCCCCGCCACGATGACGAAGATGCCGAACAGCGTCGCGATGCGCGTCGCCTGATTGGAAAGGATGAGATCGAGCATGGTCAGACCTTCAGGTTGACGAGCTTGCGGATCCAGAAGAATCCGATCGCGTAGAGCCCGAGCAGGCAGACGAAGCCGACGATGAACATCGTCTCCTGCGCGACGCTGAGGTAGAATTCGGGGTTGACCGTGAACAGCCCCAGGAACGCCGCGATCGGCAGGATGGTGAGCATCCAGCCAGTCATGCGCCCTTCCGAACTGAGCGCACGCACCTTCATGAAGAGGCTGGCGCGGGCCCGGATCACTTCCGACAGGTTCGACAGGATCTCGGCGAGGTTGCCGCCCGTTTCGTTCTGCACCGACAGGCTGACGACGAACATGCGAATGTCCTCGAGATCCCAGCGGTCGGCCATCGATCCCAATGCATCGGTCAGTTCAGCGCCGTAGGACACCTCGTCGGAAACGATGCCGAACTCGCTGCCGATGGGATCTTCCATCTCGGTCGTCAGCAGTTCGATGGCCGAGGCGATCGGGTGGCCCGCCCGCAAGGCGCGAACGAACACGTCGAGCGCGACCGGGAATTGCTCTTCCACCTTCTTGCGGCGGCGCTGGGCGATGGAGCTGATCACCATGAGCGGCAACAGCACCGTCGCGCATGCGGCCAGCGCGAAGGCCAGGACGAAGGTGCCGGCCGAAAAGGCGATGCCCGCCCCGCCGATGCCCAGCAGCAGCAGGGCCATGGCCGCAACGAAGGCGCCCATCATCAGGAAGATCGCCTGCGTCGCCGGGATCGGCAGCGCGGCGGTCATCATCGTCTTTTCCAGCTTCTGCGCCGGGCCGATCATGAAGCGCGGCAGGCTGCTGATCTGCCGCGGCGTCACCTTGCGCAGGCGCGACAGGATCTCTTCGCGCGTCGCGCCTTCGCGGATCAGCTTCAGGCGCCTGTTGACCGCGCGCGTGTGCGCGGTGCGGCTGAACGACCAGTCGAGCACCGCCTGGGTCGCAAGGAATACCGCGCCAAAGACGGCGAGCAGCGAGACGATCTTGAAGAGGAAGTCCAGCATGTCAGTTCATGTCGAAATCGGGGCGGAACAGTTCGGGCGGCAGTTCGATACCGGCGGCCACCGCCTCGGCATGGAACTTGGGCCGGATACCCGTGGCCTCGAACCGGCCGATGACGTTGTTGTTCTCGTCGCGGCCCGACACCTTAAAGCGGTAGATTTCCTGCATGGTGATGGTCTCCCCCTCCATGCCGGTCAGTTCCGACAGGCTGAGAACCCGGCGGCGACCGTCGGAGAGGCGGCCCACCTGAACCACCACGTTGATGGCAGACGCGATCTGCGCGCGCGATGACTTGGCGCTGATGTCGATGCCGCTCATGCCGATCATCTGTTCCAGGCGGGAGAGCGCGTCGCGCGGCGTATTGGCGTGAACCGTGGTCATCGAACCATCGTGGCCGGTGTTCATCGCCTGCAACATGTCGAACGCCTCCCCGGCGCGGACTTCGCCGACGATGATGCGGTCGGGGCGCATACGCAGGGCGTTCTTAACGAGGTCGCGCTGGGTCACCTCACCCTTGCCCTCGATGTTCGGGGGGCGGGTTTCGAGGCGGGCGACATGTTCCTGCTGCAGCTGGAGTTCGGCCGAGTCCTCGATCGTGACGATACGCTCCCGCTCGTCGATGAACGAGGACATGGCGTTGAGCAGGGTCGTCTTGCCCGAACCCGTACCGCCCGAGATGAGAACGTTGCGGCGCGATGCGACGACCGCGCGCATGACGTGTGCCATCGGTTCGGGCACCGAGCCCAGTTCGACGAGGCGTTCGATGCCGATCCGCTTCTTGGCGAATTTACGGATGGAAAGCAGCGAGCCGTCGACCGCCAGCGGCGAGACGATGGCGTTGACGCGGCTGCCGTCGGCAAGGCGCGCGTCGACGAAGGGGGAGCTTTCGTCGATGCGGCGGCCGACCGCGCTGACGATCTTCTGGATGATCCGCATCAGGTGGCGGTCATCCTGAAACTCGGTCCGCACGCGTTCGAGCAGGCCGTTCCGCTCGACGAAGACGGTCTGCGGGCCGTTGACCAGAATATCGGTGATCGAGTCGTCCTGCAGCAGCGGTTCCAATGGGCCGAGGCCGAGCAGTTCGTCGAGAACGTCGTCGACCAGCGCGGTCCGTTCGGTCCGGTTCAGCGGTTCGTGCCGCTGGGTGAGGATCTCGCCGATGATGTCGGACAGCTCCGACCGGATCTGCTCGCGCGGCATTTTATCGAGCGCGGAAAGGTTGATCTTGTCAAGCAGCGCGCGGTGGATCGAGACCTTCAGATCGAGCGCGCGGCGCTTCGCCTCGTCCTGCTCGCCATCGAGCGTCTGCAGCGGAGCGGGCTGCTCCGGCGCTATCGTCTCGACCGCATTCTCCGCCCGCCTGACCGACCACTTCATTCGTTAGTCCCCCACGACCCTGTCACAGATCTGATCGGCCAGCCGATCGATATCCTTGATGAATGCCGACTTGCGGCTACCTTCGGACAACAGGACCCCCCGATCCTGCGCCATCTGCAGATCGCCCTTGTCGCGCGCGATCGTTGCCGAAACCTCGCGACTGAGCGTATCGGCCACTTCGTTGACGCCGATGGTCTGGAACAGCTTCTTTTCCACCCGGTTGACGACGATCCGCACATTTTCGCGGCTGACCTGCATCATGTCGAACAGGTCGACCACCCGCTTGGTCTGGCGCAGCCCGGTGATCGACTGGTCGGTCAAAACCAGGATCTCGTTGCAGGCAAGTGCCGCCGATAGCGTCCAGTTCGTCCAGTTCGACGGCAGGTCGAGCAGCACGAAATCGAAAGTCTGCCGGGCCACGTTGACGAGATTGAGCAGACGGTCGACGTCGACTTCCTCCAGCGGGGCGATCTGCGATGGCGCGCCGATGACGAAGATGCCCTGCGGCGCGGCCACCGCCGCATCGCGCACCAGATCGCTGTCGAGCCGTTCCGACGCCTCGAGCAGGTCGAGCACCGTGGTCTGCGGGCTGAGACCCATGTAGTTGGCGACCTGCCCGAACTGCAGGTCGAGGTCGATGACGCAGACTTCCTGCGCGCGGCCGTGGCAACTGGCCATGGCTTCGGCCAGGTGGGTAATCACCGTCGTCGCGCCTACGCCGCCCGCAGCCCGGACCAGCGAGACCATCGGCGCGAGCGAGCCATCGTGCGACGGCGCGTGCTTGGCCGCGACCTCCAGCAGCTGGCCCGACAGTTCGATCACGTCGAACGGCAGGGATGCGACATCGGCGATGCCCTGACGGATCAGCGTGCGCGTCATCCGCAGGTCGGCATGTTCTAGCGCGACGATGACCGGAAGCGAGGGACGGCGCATGCGCACATCCGACAGCCGCGCCATCGAGGCGGAATCGGTGGGATCGACCTCCAGCACCAGCGTCGATGCGCGGCTGAGCACGTCCGACGTCACTTCGGCGGTAGGTGATGCCTGCACGACCGACACCGAATCGCCCATTGCCGCCACGAGAGCGGAAGCATGCTGCGACTGTGCGACCACGAAGACACCGGACGGCAGTTTTCGGTTCATCCCGCTTCCAGTTTGCAAAACAACTTCATATTTCCCCATCGTTTCAGCTCGCTACAGCCCCGTCCGCGTCTTCCATCGTTAAGGAATAAGTGAACGGCGGATATGGAACACCCACGCCAAGCAAACTCAGCGTGATGGGGTAGTATCTAAGACCGGTTAATTTGACGGTAACGATGGGGGC
>CAYRLC010000048.1:0-17548 GCA_964424995.1 uncultured Croceicoccus sp. | reverse complement strand
GATCAACAAGCTGGTCCGCACGAGCCGCCAGTTCCTGCACGAGCAGGGCCGCGAGCCGACGCCGGAGGAAATGGCCGAACGGCTGTCGATGCCGCTCGAGAAGGTTCGCAAGGTGATGAAGATCGCCAAGGAGCCCATCTCCCTCGAAACGCCGATCGGCGACGAGGAGGATTCGCACCTCGGCGATTTCATCGAGGACAAGAACGCGATCATCCCGGTGGACGCGGCGATCCAGGCGAACCTCAAGGAAACGGTCACCCGTGTCCTTGCCAGCCTGACCCCGCGCGAGGAACGCGTGCTGCGCATGCGCTTCGGCATCGGCATGAACACCGATCACACGCTGGAGGAAGTCGGCCAGCAGTTCTCGGTCACCCGCGAACGTATCCGTCAGATCGAGGCGAAGGCGCTGCGCAAGCTCAAACACCCGAGCCGCAGCCGCAAGATGCGCTCGTTCCTCGACCAGTAAGGGTCGCGCCGACGGCACCAATAAAAGCCCCGCCAGCGATGGCGGGGCTTTTTCGTGTCAGTCGCGATGCGTTCTCAGTCGATCAGGCCGACTGCCAGTTCGCCCCAGATGGTGAGGAACGCGAGGATGGCGAGACCCGCCAGCCCCCACTTCACCGCTCGCGGCGCGACAAGCTGGCGCGCGATCAGTTCGATGGTGCCGCCCACGATCAGCAGCAGCACCGCCATGAGAACGAAATCGCCCGCACCCCAATCCACCTCATCGCTGATTTGCATGCCGATGGCCGGCGCTATCATGATCGTAGCCGCCGCCGACCAGCCGAGATAGCGAAGGATACCGGAGGTGCGGTCAGCGCTATGCGGGAACTGGATCATGCGGGGGCCTCCTTCAAGTGTGATCTGATGTCGAACATCGTCGATTCGACGTGCCGCTAGCGACTTCTATCACGACGAGTTGTGCAATTCCATCGATGAACCGAACATGGCCGGGCGGATTTCCATATCCGCCCGGCCCCACTCTCATTCGGCCGGTTCGTTTTCGGCGACCGCCTCCGCGCTGGCGAGGCCCGGCTCTTTGGACTTGCCGCCGATCAGATCGCGCGTCGCCTTCTCGACCTTGTCGCCGGTCTCCTTGTCGATCTTGCGCCAGTATTCGAAGGCGCGGACGAGGATCTTCTCGCTCACCCCGTCGGCCAGATGCCCGGCGATATTGTCGACGAGACGTTGCCGCTGATCGTCATCCATCACCTTGCGGATCAGCGCGCGGGGCTGGCTGAAATCGTCGTCATCCTCGCGCAGGGTGTAGGCAGCGCGCACCATGTCACCGTCGGCATACCACGTCGCCTCGCCGCCGACCTCGGGCTGCGCCGCCGGTCCGCCGTAGGAGTTGGGGGCATAGACCGGATCGAGCGCGTTCTTCACCCGCATCGCTCCGGCGCGCGAATAGGAATGAACCTCGTTGCGCGGCGCGTTCACCGGGATCTGCTTGTAATTGACGCCCAGCCGGTGGCGATGCGCGTCGGCATAGGAAAACCCGCGGGCCAGCAGCATCTTGTCGGGCGACAGGCCGGTGCCGGGCACCATGTTGTTGGGCTCGAACGCGAGCTGCTCGATCTGCGTATCCCAGTCGACGGGGTTCTCGTTCAGTACCAGTTTGCCCACCTCGATCAGCGGATAGTCCCCGTGTGGCCAGACCTTGGTGAGGTCGAACGGGTTGATGCGATAAGTCTTGGCCTCGTCGAACGGCATGATCTGCCACTTCAGCGTCCAGCTCGGGAATTCGCCCTTGGCGATATGCTCGAACAGGTCGCGGCGGTGATAATCGCCGTCAATCCCGGCCAGCCGGTCGGCCTCGTCCTGCGACAGGTAGGCGTTGCCGCTTTCGGTCCCCTGGTCTGTCATCCAGTGGAACTTGACCCAGAACTTCTCGCCGCTCTCGTTGATCAGCATGTAGGTGTGGCTGCCGTAGCCGTTCATCTCGCGCCAGTTCTTGGGGATGCCGCGATCGCCCATCAGGTAAGTGACCTGGTGCGCGCTTTCCGGCGACAGAGTCCAGAAATCCCACTGCATGTCATGATCGCGCAGGCCATTATCGGCGCGGCGCTTCTGGCTGCGTATGAAGTGCTGGAACTTCAGCGGGTCGCGGATGAAGAAAACCGGCGTGTTGTTGCCGACCATGTCGAAGTTGCCATCTTCGGTATAAATCTTCACCGAGAAGCCGCGCGGATCGCGCCAGGTGTCGGCGCTGCCCCGCTCGCCCGCCACGGTCGAGAAGCGAACGGCAGCGTCGGCCTTCGCGCCGGGCTGGAAGATCTTGGCCGTGGTATATTTCGACACGTCCGCGGTCGTCTCGAAATAACCGAACGCGCCCGAACCCTTGGCGTGGGGTTGACGCTCCGGAATCCGCTCCCGGTTGAAATTGGCCATCTGCTCGAGAAGGTAATGATCGTTGAGGACGATCGGACCATCGGGCCCCAGCGTCAGCGAATGCTCGTCGCTTTGCACGCGGATGCCGGCATCGGTGGTAGTCGGCGGGACGGCGCCGGGCTTGTCGGACATGGGATGACCTTTCGAACGATGACGTGGGCTGTAATCGCAAAGCGATTGCCGTGGCGCTAAGTTCCGCGATTGCCGGCGAAATGGGACGGCCTGCGATAAAAGGCGCGATTTGCGCGGCCCACCTGCGTTTTGGCCTGCGCGGCGCATTGGCGGTGGCCTTTCGCGCCGCATCGCATTATGCGCGGGCGCAAGCCGAATCCCCACCACGATCACGGGACCACGATGCGCATCGCCATTGCTTCCGACCACGCCGCCGTCGACCTGAAGGCGGACTTGCGCGAATACCTCATCGGCCTCGGCCACGAGGTTGCCGACCTTGGCCCCGAAACCGCCGACCGGGTCGATTATCCCGACTACGGCTACAAGCTGGCCTCGGTCGTGGCCGACGGCACGGCCGCATATGGCGTGGCGCTGTGCGGATCGGGCATCGGCATTTCCATCGCCGTGAACCGCAATCCGGGCTGCCGCGCCGCGCTGGTGTCCGAACCGCTGTCGGCGGCGCTGGCCCGCGAACACAACGATGCCAACGTCATCGCCATGGGCGCGCGGCTGACCGGGCCGGACATGGCCAAGGCCTGCCTCGACGCGTTCCTTTCGACCGAATTCGGCGGAGGCCGCCATGCCGGCCGCGTCGACAAGCTTACCAACCCCACTTTCTGAACGGAGCCGCCCCATGAGCACCGAGACCCTGATCCGCGCCCCCGGCTTCTTCACCGACGGCATCGCCGCGACCGATCCCGCCATCGCCCGGGCGATCGATGCCGAGATGGCGCGCGAGCGCAAGCAGATCGAACTGATCGCTTCGGAAAACATCGTTTCCAAGGCGGTGCTCGAAGCGCAGGGTTCGGTCCTTACCAACAAGTATGCCGAAGGCTATCCGGGCAAGCGCTATTACCAGGGCTGCGGGCCTTCGGACGAGATCGAGACGCTGGCGATCGAGCGCGCCAAGCAGCTGTTCGACTGCGGCTTCGCCAACGTGCAGCCGCACTCGGGCGCGCAGGCGAACGGCGCGGTCCTGCTCGCCACGGTGAAGCCGGGCGACACCATCATGGGCATGAGCCTCGATGCCGGTGGGCACCTCACCCACGGCGCGAAGCCGGCGTTGTCGGGCAAGTGGTTCAATGCCGTGCAGTACGGCGTGACCGCCGACACCCACCTCATCGACTATGACGAGGTCGAGCGGCTGGCCAAGGAACATCAGCCGAAACTGATCATCGCTGGCGGCAGCGCCTATCCGCGCATCATCGATTTCGCCCGCATGCGCGCCATCGCCGATCAGGTCGGCGCGCTGCTGCATGTCGACATGGCGCACTTCGCGGGTCTGGTCGCGGCGGGCGTCCACCCCTCGCCCTTCCCGCACGCCCACATCGCGACGACCACCACGCACAAGACCCTGCGCGGTCCGCGCGCCGGCATGATCCTCACCAATGACGAGGCGCTCGCCAAGAAGATCAATTCGGCGGTCTTCCCCGGCCTGCAGGGCGGCCCGCTGATGCACGTCATCGCGGCCAAGGCGGTCGCCTTCGGCGAAGCGCTGCGCCCCGAATTCAAGGACTACGCCAGGAAAGTCGTCGAGAACGCGCAGGTCCTTGCCGCCACGCTGAAGGAGCGCGGTGCGGAAGTCGTGTCGGGCGGCACCGACACCCACCTCGCGCTGATCGACCTCACCCCGCTGGGCGTCACCGGCAAGGACGCGGACGAGGCGCTGGAACGTGCGGGCATCACCTGCAACAAGAACGGCATCCCGAACGATCCGCTGCCGCCCACCAAGACCAGCGGCATCCGCGTCGGCTCGCCCGCCGGGACCACCCGCGGTTTCGGACCGGAGGAATTCCGCGAAATCGGCAACATGGTCGCCGACGTTCTCGACGGACTGCGCCGCTGCGGCGAGGAAGGCGACGCGCGAGTGGAACAGAACGTGCGCGAGCGCGTCGAAGCCCTGTGCGATCGCTTCCCGATCTACAGCTGAGGAAATCCGACATGGCCGAATATCCCGACAACCCGAACGGCGGCATGAGCCCGACCACCAAGACCGCGCTCAAGTGGGGCGTGATCGGTGCGATCGTCGCGATCCCCGTCCCCTTCGTCGGCCCCCTGCTGGGCGCTGCGGTCGGTGGCGGGCTCGGCTGGGCCAAGGCCAAGGGCAAGATCTGAAGGCCTGACGTTTGCGCTGCCCTTTCTGTGCCCATGAATCGAGCCAGGTCAAGGACTCGCGACCAGCAGAGGACGGCAGCGCCATCCGTCGCCGGCGCCAGTGCGAAGGCTGCGGCGCGCGCTTTACCACGTTCGAACGCATCCAGTTGCGCGAGATCACCGTTCTGAAGAGCGGAGATCGCAGGGAACCGTTCGAGCGGGAAAAGCTGGAGCACGCGGTCAACCTCGCCTGCCGCAAGCGCGGGATTGAGCAGGACCGGATCGACCGGCTCGTCTCCGGCGTGCAGCGGCAGGTCGAAACGCGCGGCGACAGCGAAATCGCCAGTGCCGAGATCGGCGAGATGGTGATGGAAGGCCTGCGTCAGCTCGACCCCGTCGCCTACATCCGCTTCGCCAGCGTATACCGCGAATTCAGCGAGGCGCAGGACTTTGCGCAGTTCGCCAAGACCGTGCGCGACGCGGCGGGTGAGTGACACCATGAAACCGGTCATCGTCCTCGTCCGCCCGCAGCTCGGCGAAAACATCGGCAAGGCGGCCCGCGCCATGCTGAACTTCGGCCTCACCGAAATGCGGCTCGTCGCCCCGCGCGACGGCTGGCCCAACCCCAGCGCCGGCCCCGCCGCCAGCGGTGCGGACGTGGTGCTGGAACAGGCGCAGGTCTACGCCAGCGTCGCTGATGCGGTGGCCGACTGCGAGCATGTCCACGCGACCACCGTGCGCAAGCGCGGCGTGACCAAGCCGGTGCTGACGCCAGAGGAAGCCGCGCGCGAGATGACGACGGCACAGGGCCGCCACGCCATCCTGTTCGGGCCGGAGCGGTCGGGTTTGGAGACCGACGACGTCGCGGTCGCGCGCAACATCGTGACGGTGCCGATCAATCCCGAATTCGGCTCGCTGAACCTGGCCCAGGCAGTTATCCTGTTGGCCTACGAATGGTCGAAAACCGCGACCGCCGCGCTCGCCCAGCCGACGCAGGAGGAACTGCTGCCCCCGGCCCCGCAGGCGGAGCTCGACGGGATGATCGCGCAGATGGAGGCGCTGCTCGAACCCAAGGGCTATTTCCGCCCGGAAAGCCGCGCCGCTGCCACGAAGCGGACCTTGCGCAACATGCTGACCAAGCCCGCGTGGAACCACCTCGAGGTGCGAACGATGCGCGGCGTCCTGTCCGCGCTGGGCAAGCCCGACCGCGACTGATCGCTTCCGCCGATTTCGATTTCCCGTCATTAAGGCGAGTGGTATCCTCGCGCAACGAGACGGGTCGCCACGGATAATCCCATGCCGCAATTCGTGATCGAGCGTGACATGCCCGGTGTCGGTAGCCTGACCGCCGCCGACCTGAAGGCCGCATCGCAGACATCGTGCAGTGTCTTGCGCGATCTCGGTCCCGAGATCCAGTGGGTGCAGAGCTACGTCACCGACGACAAGATCTACTGCATATACCGGGCTTCCAGCGCGGATCTGATCCAGCAACACGCCAGCACGGCGGGTTTCCCTGCCAGCAGCATCAGCGAAGTCCGCGCGACAATCGACCCGACGACGGCGGAGTAAAGGGGAGCGCAACTGCGGGGGCGGCGCGAACAGCGCGTTGCCGGGTCAGCTCCGGATGGCGTCCCACTCCTCCGCCTCGTAGGCGATGGAGGTCTCGACCAGCAGCTCCCACATCTCCGCGACGAAGGCGGCGGGCACGCCCTTCATTTGCGCCTGGGCCACGGCGCTCGCGATCACGGCTGCCTTGCGCTCCTCGTCGCGCACGGCCTCGCGGTCGGGCTTGATGCGGGCGGCGGCGCGCATGTAGCCGAAACGGGTGACAAGGAGGTCGATCAGTTCACGGTCGGTCGCATCAACGCCGAGGCGGACTTCGACCATGGTTTCGCAATCTTCGGGGGGCTTTACGGCAGCAGTCATGGCCCCGCGTTTGCCCGCTGCCGGCGCGAATGTCGAGGGGGCCTGCCGCCCCGGCCGAGCGTTGCTTGACTTCGCCGCGCATTTCTATAAGGGCCGCGCATCCACGTCGGACGGGCCTGCTACATGGTCCGTTCCCGATAGGCCCCGCACCCCGGTGAAGCGGTGGCCACGACTGGCAGATGGCCCGTCGGTGCGATGCCGGGCTTGGGCCCTGCCACGGTGGCGGGGACAGCATATTGGAGCATACGATGACGAAGCGCACCCGCGCCAAGCATAAACTCGACCGTCGCATGGGCGAGAACATCTGGGGCCGCCCGAACAGCCCGGTCAACAAGCGCTCGTACGGCCCCGGCCAGCACGGCCAGCGCCGCAAGAGCAAGGTCAGCGACTTCGGCCTGCAGCTCCGCGCCAAGCAGAAGCTCAAGGGCTACTACGGCGACGTGACCGAGAAGCAGTTCAAGGCGACGTATCTCGACGCTTCGCGCATGAAGGGCGACACCGGCCAGAACCTGATCGGCCTGCTCGAACAACGCCTCGACATGGTGGTGTACCGCGCCAAGTTCGCGCCGACCGTGTTCTCGGCCCGCCAGATCGTCAACCACGGCCACATCCTGGTCAACGGCGTGAAGTGCAACATCCCGTCGCGCCGCGTCCGCGTCGGCGACGTTATCAGCCTCGGCAGCAAGGCCAAGGAAATGGCCCTGATCATCGAAGCGCAGAGCCTGCCCGAGCGCGAAATCCCCGACTATGTCGCGACCGACGGCAACGACAAGGTGACCTTCACCCGCGTGCCGACGCTGGACGAGGTGCCCTACCCCGTTCGCATGGAACCGAACCTGGTCGTCGAATTCTATTCGCGCTGATCGGTTCGCCGACAACCAAATCAAGGAAAAGGGCGGGATTTCCCGCCCTTTTTCATTTGTGGCCGAAATCGGGCGCAACATTCTGCATTTACAACGTTTTCATGCGGGAACCGATCGCCCGATCCGAGCATTACGCGGGCACTATGCAATATCGTTTCGTCACCCCGAACACCAAGGGCAAATGGTACACCGACCTCAAGGTCGCCATGAAGCAGGCCTGCGCTATCGGCGCGGGCTACTACGACAAGGCCAGCGACCGGTTCTACAAATATCGCGAGACGCAGTTACAGGTGCGCGGCGCGCCCGAAAGCGACGCACCGATCCCGGCCTGAGGTCTATTTCCCTGCGAAATAGGCATGCCGAAAACCAGCAGCGAATTGCTTGAAGGTCCCCGACGCGATCGACGACCGCATTCCCGCCATGAGCGCCTGGTAGAACGAGATATTGTGCTCGGTCAGCAGCATCGCGCCCAGGATCTCGCCGGCTTTGACAAGGTGGTGCAGATAGGCCCGCGAGTAGCCCTTTCGGCAGACGGCGCAAAAGCAATCAGGATCGAGCGTCGACGGATCCTCCGCATGCCGCGCGTTTCGCATGTTGAGCGGCCCGTTCCATGTGAACACCTGCCCGTTGCGACCCGAACGGCTGGGCAGCACGCAATCGAACATGTCGACCCCGCGTTCGACCGCACCGACCAGATCGTCGGGCTTGCCCACCCCCATCAGGTAGCGCGGCTTGTCTTCCGGCAACTGCCCCGGCGCGAAGTCGAGCGTGGCGAACATCGCCTCCTGCCCCTCGCCCACCGCAAGGCCGCCGATGGCATATCCGTCGAAACCGATCTCGCGCAGGGCCGCCGCGCTTTCGCCGCGCAACTGTTCGTCTAGCGCGCCTTGCTGGATGCCGAAGAGCGCGGCGCGCGAGGCATGCTCCTCACCGCTGTCGAAACCCTCGCGGCTGCGCTTCGCCCAACGCATCGACATTTCCATCGACTTTGCGATCGCATCGCGCGGCTGGTCCGCGCGCGGGCATTCGTCGAAAGCCATGACGATGTCGCTGCCGAGCAGGCGCTGGATCTCCATCGACCGTTCAGGCGTCAGCATGTGCTTCGACCCGTCGAGGTGACTGCGGAAGCTTACCCCCTCTTCGGTGATCTTGCGCAAGTCCGACAGGCTCATCACCTGGTACCCGCCGCTGTCGGTGAGGATCGGGCGATCCCAGCCCATGAACTTGTGCAACCCGCCCAGTCGCGCCACCCGCTCCGCACCCGGGCGGAGCATCAGGTGGTAGGTATTGCCGAGGATGATGTCGGCACCGGTGGCGCGCACATCCTCGACCTTCATCGCCTTGACCGTGGCAGCCGTGCCGACCGGCATGAAGGCAGGCGTGCGGATCTCGCCGCGCAGCATCTGGATCGTGCCGGTGCGCGCCTTGCCGTCGCGGGCGTGGATGGTGAAATCGAAACGGGTCATCGCCGCGCCGCTTAGCGCGCCTGCCCGCGTTAGGCCAGCGTGCGAAAGGTGATCGACCAGCGCGGCTGCACTTGCGGCACGATCGAATGCTCCCAATCGCGCCGCGCCGCGCCGTCCAACCGATAGGCATGACCGGGAAGCAGCGGGAACGAAGCACGCTCGAACCCGTCTTTGCGCCTGCGCCGCAGCCGCATCGTCGCCTCTGCGCCGAGCGAAAGGCCGATGACCCGCCCGAACTGCGGGCGATCCCGGTGCCAGCCGATGCCCGCGCCCGGATCGTAGCGGATGAGCAGGGCCTGTTCGTAATCCGCCGGCCTGTCGCCAAGGCCGCTCACCACGCGTTGGCGAAGGTCGGCGAGCCATTCCGGCATCGGCTCCGCCCGAACAACCCCGCCGCCGGCGAAATCGTAATGCCAGCCATACGAACTGGTCAGGCGATGCCCGGTCCACTGCTGGAACCGGAACGGCGACAGGCCGCTCGCGTCGATCCGTTCGCACAGGATTGCCGCCTCTTCCCCAGTCACCAGCGGACCGGCCAGCGCCAGGCCGGACAGTCCGGCATCTCGCGGCGCAGACCCGAAGAGATCGAATTGGATGCTCATCTGGCGAATATGGGCACGGCGGAGCCAAAGAACAGCTTTCGCTGCACGTGCGAGACGTTATGGACGCGGCATGGAAATCGACATCTGGATCATCGTGGGATTGGGCCTCCTCACCGTGCTGACCGGGATGATCGATGCCGTTGCGGGCGGTGGCGGGCTGCTGCTGATGCCCGCGATGCTTTTCACCGGTCTGCCGCCCGACATGGCGCTGGGCGTCAACAAGGTGCAGTCACTGGGCGGCACGACCACCGCATTCCGCAACTTTGCCAGGGCCGGGCTGATCGACTGGCGCAAGGAGAAGTGGCTGGCCCTGATCGTCTTCGTGACCGCCAGTATCGGCACGATCCTTGTCCAGTTCGTATCCGCATCCGCCCTGAAGCTGGTGGTGCCGCTGCTGCTGGGTGCGGTCGCGCTCTATATCGTGTTCTCGCCGCGGATGGACGACCACCCGCATCCGCCACTGCTGACCCGGATCTTCTATGCGCCAGTCTCGGCAGTGATCGGCCTCTATGACGGATTCTTCGGTCCCGGCGCGGGCAGCTTTTTCACCGCATCGCTGGTCGGCCTGCGCGGCGAAGGGCTGACGAGGGCAACCGCGCTCTCGAAGCTGTTCAACATGGTCTCGAACCTTGCCTCGGTGATCTTCTTCGCGCTTGGCGGGAAGATCATCTGGACACTGGGCCTTGTCATGATGTGCGGCGCCATCACCGGCTCGTGGATCGGTTCGCACATGGCGATGAAGCACGGCGCGCGGCTCATCCGCCCGCTGCTGGTGACGCTCAGCCTCTTGCTGACGGCAAAGCTGCTGTACGACTGGTACGTCAGCTAGAAATCATAGACGAGCGTCACGCGCGACAGCGTATCGGTCCGCTCCGAACCGTCCTGTGGGCTGGTTTCGTGGACCACGCGATAGGACAGCCGCGTCGAGAAACCGCCCGCGATGCCCGCCTGAAGCCCCGTCACGCTGGTGAAAGTGCTGTTCTCCTCCTGCACGAAGGCGCTGGCCGTCTGGGTCAGGGTCAGCTTCTTCGCGAAAGTCCAGTCGAGGTCGAGCGCGCCAAGCCCCGCCAGGTAGCGATCGTCGGCCGCATCGATCAGGTTCGTATGGCGATAAGCCGGGCCCGCCTTCAACTCCAGCTTCAGATCCTTGGCATCGAATAGCCGGTAACCGAGCCCGCCCGATAGCGAGGTGCGCGAGGCGATGCCCTGTATCCGGTCCCGCTCGGCCTGGGCCAGGCCAAAGACGAAGCCGCGCCCCGAGATGTCGATGTTGGGCTCGTAGGCGACGAGAAAGCGTTCGCGCGTCGTCGTGCCGTCGCTTCGCTGGAAATCGGCCTGTGCGTCCAGCTTGTGTCGCCATTCGATCCCGGTGCGGGTCAGCGACAAGGCCGCGGTCAGGCCCATGTCGTTGCTGTTGCCGGTGCTGCGCAGCGCGCCCAGTTCGCCCTTGCCGTCCCATTCCTCGAACAGGCCGGCGGCGCGCAGCGCGGCGCTGCGTTGAAGAGCAGCCTCCTCCTTGCGCTTTTCCATCATCCCGTCGAACCGGGTTTTGTGGACTGCGAGTTCGCTGCTTTCGTCGGGATAGGCGGCGCGGGCGGCGGCGTGCACGGCGGCCACTTGCGCGGCATCGCCGGTCGCCTCTGCCGCCGCGATCATGCGCAGTACCGGTTCGGGCAGCGCCGCGTGCGCTGGCGAGGCAAGAGTGGAAACGACGACGACAGCGGCAGCGACAGTTTGGCGAAGCATGTTCGCCCCGCTACCAGATCAGTCGCGCAATCGCCAACCCGTGCGGAAGATAATCGAGATCGCGATAACGCACGCCGCGAGGAACGCGATGGTCATGCCCAGCGCCACGCCGAAGCTGACATCCGCCTCGCCAAAGAACGTCCAGCGCAGCCCGTTCACCAGATAGACGATCGGGTTGAACATCGCGACCGTCCGCCACGGCTCGGCCAGCATGCTGATCGAATAGAACGTGCCGCCAAGGAAGGTCAGCGGGGTGAGGATCAGCAGGGGCACCATCTGCAGCTTCTCGAACCCGTCGGCCCAGAGCCCGAGGATGAAGCCGAAGAGAGAAAACGCGCTGGCAACCAGCACGATGTAGACGAAGGCCAGGACAGGGTGCGCGATGTGGTAATCGACGAAGAAGTTGGCCGTCAGCAGGATGATCGCCGCAATGATCAGCGATTTCGTCACCGCCGCGCCGACAAAGCCGACCAGCGTTTCGGCGACGCTGACCGGGGCTGACAGCAATTCGAAGATCGCGCCGGTAAAGCGCGGCATGTAGATGCCGAAACTGCCGTTCGAGGTGCTTTCTGACAGGAGCGTCAGCAGCAGCAGGCCGGGCACGATGAATGCGCCATAGGATACCCCGCCGACGGCATCCATCTGCCTGCCGATGGCGGCGCCGAAGACGATGAAATAGAGGCAAGTGGTCAACACCGGCGAGATGATCGTGCCGAACACGGTCCGCCACGCGCGCGACACCTCGCGCGAATAGATCGCCCAGGCGCTGCGCGGGTTGAAGCCGAGCGTCATGCCGCGATCTCCGGGTGGTCCTTCACCAGATTGACGAAGATGTCCTCGAGGCTCGATTCGCGCACGTCGATCCCGGAATAGCCGATGTCCTGCCGCGCCAGTGCCTGCGCGATATCGGCGACAGCGGCCTTGCCAGCGCCTGCCCCGTCGCCGCCGCGATAGCACAGCGTCAGTCCGTCTTCCGAAAGCGAAAGCCCGTCGCGCGCAAGGTCGGTGGGTATCGCGGCCATCGGTGCGTTCAACGTGAACTGCGCCTCGGTACGCCCCAGCGTGCGCATGAGTTCGGCCTTGTCGTCGACCAGCAGGATGCGGCCCTTGTCGATCACGCCGACCCGATCGGCCATCTCCTCCGCCTCCTCGATGTAATGGGTGGTGAGGATGATCGTGACGCCCTGTTCGCGCAGCACGTCGATCTGCCGCCACATGTCGCGGCGAAGTTCGACATCGACCCCCGCGGTCGGTTCGTCGAGGAACAGGAGTTCCGGATCGTGCGCCAGCGCCTTGGCGATCAGCACGCGGCGCTTCATCCCGCCCGACAGCATGCGCAGCTGCGCGTCCTTCTTGTCCCATAGGCTGAGCGCGCGCAGGATCTCCTCGATCCGGGCAGGATCGCGCGGACGTCCGAACAACCCGCGCGAATAGGTGACGGTGTGGTGCACGGTCTCGAAGATGTCGACCGCCATTTCCTGCGGCACCAGCCCAATGCGGGCGCGCACCTTTCGCCAATCGTGCGCAAGGTCCATTCCGAAGGCGCGGATCGTGCCGCCGGTCGGGCGCACCAGCCCGCAGACCGCGCCGATCAGGGTCGTCTTGCCCGCGCCGTTGGGGCCGAGCAGGGCAAAGATCTCGCCCTGGCGAATCTCCAGATCGACTTTCTCCAGCGCCCGCGTCGGCGGCGCCGAGCCGCGACCGGGATAGGTTTTCTCAAGGCCGGCGATCTGGAGGATGGGTTCGGTCACAGGCGGAAATGTGTGGCCGAACGCCGGGATTGCAAGGGGCGACCCTTGTGCCTGTCCCCTCGTTCGCACCTGCGGCACGGGTTTGACGAAGATCAAGGATCGCGGATCTGAGCCAGGCTAGGAGAATAGGGCACGGGCCATCCTTCGGCCCATGCCTTCTCCCACTCAAAGGGCCCGCGCCCCACCCGGCGCGGGCCTTCTTTTATCCGCTATGGCAGCAGCAGAGATCCGTCACCATAGCTGTAGAAGCGGTAATCATGCTCGATCGCGTGGGCGTAGACGGCCTGCATCTTCTCCAGCCCCATCAGCGCGCTGACCAGCATGAAGAGTGTCGATTTGGGCAGGTGGAAGTTGGTCATCAGCCCGTCGATCGCGCGAAAGCGATAGCCCGGGGTGATGAAGATCGCGGTGTCGCCCTCGAACGGGCGGATCGTGCCATCCTTTTCCGCCGCGCTTTCCAGCAGGCGCAGCGAGGTCGTGCCCACCGCGATGACCCTGTTGCCCGCGGCACGCGAAGCGTTGAGCCGGTCTGCCGTCGCGGCATCGATCCGGCCCCATTCGCTGTGCATCGCATGATCCGCCGTGTCGGTCGCCTTGACCGGCAGGAAGGTCCCTGCCCCGACATGCAGGGTCAGCGTTTCGCGCCTGACGCCCGCCGCATCCAGTGCGGCAATCAGGTCGGGGGTGAAATGCAAGGCGGCGGTCGGCGCGGCGACGGCACCATCCTTGTCCGCGAACATGGTCTGGTAATCCTCGCGGTCGGCGGCATCGGTCTCGCGCTTGCCCGCGATATAGGGCGGAAGCGGCATGCGCCCGGCACGTTCGAGCAGGACCTCGACCGGCTCGTCGCCCTCGAACGCGAGAGTGAGGCTACTGTCGGCATGGCGCTGCTCGGCGATGGCGGCAACGCCGGCGGGAAAGTCGATGCGGTCGCCGATGCGCAGGCGCTTGGCATTGCGGACGAAAGCCTGCCAGCGGCGCAAGTCGATCCGCTTGTGGAGGGTTGCGCCGATCCGCGCCTCTCCCCCCTCTGCCGACTTGCGCGTGCCCTCGAGCTGGGCCGGGATGACGCGGGTATCGTTGAAGACCAGCACGTCGCCCGCCCGCAGCACTCGCGGCAGTTCGCGCATGATCCGGTCGGCCAGCGGCGCATCGCCATCGGCCACCAGCAGCCGCGCCGCATCGCGCGGACGCGCCGGGCGCAGGGCGATGCGTTCGGGCGGGAGTTCGAAATCGAAGAGGTCGACCTTCATGCCCGCGCGCCTATACGCTGGCGCGCGGGAAGGAAAGCCGGGTCAGTTCTTCGGCGCGTCGGCGATAGGGGCCGACAGCATTTCCGACGTGATCGGACCGCTCATCGGCGTGACCACCGGCGGTGCCTTGTGATCGCTGGCGATGGAAGCCTGAAGGATCTTCGTCGGATTGGCCGGCGGCTGGCCGCGCTGGATCAGGTCGACCGTCTGCATGCCCGCGATTACCCGGCCGAAGTTCGTATACTTCCGGTCGAGCTGCATCGTCGGGTAGAACACGATGAAGAACTGGCTGTTCGCCGAATCGTCGTTGTTGCCTTCACGCGCGGCGGAGACGGTGCCGCGCAAGTGCGGCACCTTGTTGAATTCGGCTTTCAGGTCGGGCAGCGGCGAGCCGCCCGCGCCGGTTCCGGTCGGGTCGCCGGTCTGCGCCATGAAGCCTTCGATCACGCGGTGGAAGATGATCCCGTCGTAGAAGCCCTGACGGGTCAGCGTCTTGATCCGCTCGACATGCTGGGGCGCCCACTGCGGCTTCAGCCGGATGGCTACGCGCCCGCCGTTCGACAGGTCGAGGAAGAGGATGTTGTCGAGATCATTTTCCAACGAGGGATCGACCAGCCAGTAATCCTTGAACGCAGCGGCGCGCTCTTCGGGCGTCTTGCTCGGATCGTTGATCGGATCGACCACAGCGGGAGCGGCCTCGGTGGGCGCATCCTGCGCAGCTTCGACGGGCGCATCCTGCGCGTTAGCCGGAACGGCGGCGATCGTTGCAAGACCAAGCGCGGCACCGAACAGTGCGGCGCGGGGGCTGAGGCGGAATTTCATCTGGTGAACGGACCCCGAAAATGGCGATCCCGGGCGATTAGCCGGGCATGCCTGACGTTGCAATGAATGAAGGACCACGAAAGCCGCGGAATTCCGTGCGTATCCATCCCTGGGACATCGGTCCATCCCCGGAACAGGCGGTCAGTAATCGCCCTTGCGACCCTGCACCTCGACCCGCGCGACGACTTCCTCGCGCACCGATGGGCTGACGAAGCGCGAGATGTCGCCGCCGAACATGGCGATCTCCTTCACCAGCTTCGACGCGATCGGCTGAAGCGAGACATCGGCCATCAGGAACACCGTCTCGATCCCGGGGTCGAGTTGCTGATTCATGCCGGCCATCTGGTATTCGTACTCGAAATCGGCCACCGCGCGCAGGCCGCGAATGAGGACCGAGGCGCCCATCTTGTTGGCAAACTTGATGAGCAGCGCGTTGAAGCCGACGACGCGCACGTTGTCGATGCCCAGCGCCCTCACCTCGCGCTCGACGGTCGCCATACGCTCCTCGGGCGTGAACATCGGGTTCTTCGAGGGATTGGTGGTCACCCCGATGATCAATTCGTCGACCAGCTTCGACCCGCGCCGGATGATGTCGAGATGCCCCAGCGTCACGGGGTCGAAGGTCCCCGGATAGATCCCGATGCGCTTGCTCAAGCCCTGCCCCTCTTGTCTCGTGAACGCCGCGCGGCAGCGATCAGTATTCGCGTTCGACGATATAACGCGCGATGGCGCGCAGCACGTCGGCCTCCGCCCCGTGCGACGACAGGTGCCCGATCGCCTGCTGCACCAGCACTTGCGCCTGTTCGCGTGCCCGTTCGGGGCCGAGCAGCGACACGAAGGTCGCCTTGCCCGCCGCCTCGTCCTTTCGCAGGGCCTTGCCCGCCAGTTCCTCGTCGCCTTCGTGATCCAGCAGGTCGTCGGCGATCTGGAAGGCCAGCCCGATGTCGCGGGCATAGTTCTTGAGGTGGACGCGCCCTTCCGGCGGCACGCGGCCCAGGATCGCGCCCATCTCCACCGATGCGCTAAGCAGCGCGCCAGTCTTCAATTGCTGGAGCCGGGTCACGGTGTGGAGATCGAAGCTCTCGCCCTTCTCGCCCGCCTGCTCGGCCATCATGTCCATCATCTGGCCGCCCGCCATCCCGTCCATGCCGCTGCCCTTCGCCAGAGTGGCGACGAGTTCGGAGCGGACGAAGGGATCGCTCGACACCTGCGGGCTGACGAGGATGTCGAAGGCCAGTGCGTGGAGCGCATCGCCCGCCAGCACTGCCGTCGCCTCATCGAAGGCGAGGTGCACGGTCGGGCGGCCGTGGCGCATGGCATCGTCGTCCATGCACGGCAGGTCGTCGTGGATCAGCGAATAGGCGTGGATCGCCTCCACCGCGCAGCCGGTGCGGACGGCGGCATCGCGCTTCACCCCGAACATGCCCGCGGTCGCCACCAGCAGCAGCGGCCGCAGCCGCTTGCCGCCGCCAATCGCGGCGTGGCGCATCGCCTGGAAAAGACGCGCGCGCGCATCGTCGGGCACGGGCAGCAGCAGGTCGAAATGGCGATCCACCTCTTCCCGGATCGCGGTCAGCGCCGGGCCCAGGACATCGGTGCTCACAACCCCCTCGATTCCCATCGTCACGCCTCGTCGAACGGGCGGGTGCCGGTGGGCACGCCATCGGGTCCGGCAACGATCCGCTCGATCCGCGCCTGCGCCGCATCGAGCCGCGCCTGGCAATGCGCCCGCAGCTTCTCGCCCCGCTCGTACAGCGTGATCGATTCGTCGAGCGCCACGTCACCGCTTTCCAGCCGGCGCACCACGTCCTCCAGCGCCTTCAGCGCCTGTTCGTAGGACAAGTCGGCGATGTCGGTGCCGGGGGCATTGGGGGCGTCGTTCATGGCGCATAGCAATGGCGGCGGCAGCCCATGGGGTCAAGCGTCGACAAAGGACTGTCTTGGACAAAGGACTGGCACACAGGCGCAGCCGCTATTAAGGGGCGCGGGATATGAGCGACATCACTCCCGAGATCGTCGAGGCCCACGGCCTCTCCCCCGAGGAATACGAGCGTGTCCTGAACGCGCTGGGCCGCGAGCCGAACCTCGTCGAACTGGGCATATTCTCGGTGATGTGGTCGGAGCATTGCTCCTACAAGTCCTCGCGCCTGCACCTGAAGAAGCTGCCGACGGAGGCGCCGTGGGTCATCTGCGGCCCGGGCGAGAACGCGGGCGTGATCGACATCGGCGAAGGGCCGAACGGCACGAAGCTGGCGGCGATCTTCAAGATGGAGAGCCACAACCACCCGAGCTACATCGAGCCCTACCAAGGCGCGGCCACCGGTGTGGGCGGCATCCTGCGCGATGTGTTCACGATGGGCGCACGGCCCGTGGCCAACCTGAACGCGCTGCGCTTCGGCAGCCCCGATCATCCCAAGATGAAGCATCTGGTGCAAGGCGTGGTCGCCGGCATCGGTGGCTATG
>CAYRLC010000047.1:0-17976 GCA_964424995.1 uncultured Croceicoccus sp. | reverse complement strand
TCGGGCTATGGCTTTGCGGGCAAGATGCCGGGCAACGTCTTCCTCGCCTACGGCCCCAAGGACTGACGCAAAGGCCGCGAACGAAAGGGCCGGGGGGGCTGGCGATGCCGCCCCCCGGTCTCCTTACTACTCCGGCATGGCGGCCAGGACCCGGTCCGGCGTCATCGGAAAGTCGAGCATCCGCGCGCCGCAGGCGTTGTAGATGGCATTGCCGATGGCCGCCGCGCCGCCGCACATGCCCAGCTCGCCGATTCCCTTGGCCTGGATCGGGCTGGCCGCGGCATCCCGTTCCTCGATCATCAGCACCTCGAGATCACCCACGTCGCGGTTCACCGGCACATGGTATTCGGCAAGGTCGCCGTTGACGATATGGCCGTCGACGGGATCGAACAGCAGCCCTTCGGTCAGGGCCAGCCCGATGGACCAGACCATGCCGCCCAGACACTGCGAGCGGGCGGTCTTGGCATTGAGCACGCGTCCGAAACCGAAGGCGCCCAGCATCCGGTCGACCCGCACTTCGGCGGTCACTTCGTTGACCCGCACTTCGGCGAAGAAAGCGCCGAAGCCTGACGCGGTATAGTCGTCCTCGACGTCGCCGGGCTCGTAATGGCCGGTTTCGGTCAGCGTCTTGCCGTCGAGCAGCGAAACCAGATCGGCCCCGCCGACAACCGCGCCATCCTTCAATTGCAGGGCGTCCGGTTCGACCCCGGCCCTCTTGGCAATGGTCTTGCGCAGCGCCTCGCACGCGATGAAGGCGGCGGAACAGGTCGAGGCCGCACCCCAGCTACCGCCCGATCCCGGCCCGCGCGGCAGGCGCGTATCGCCCAGTTCGACAGCCACGTCGTCGGGCGACAGGCCCAGCATCTCGCCGACAACCTGCGCCAGCACGGCATATGTGCCGGTGCCGATATCGGTCATGTCGGTCTCGACAAGTGCGGTGCCGTCCGCCGTCAGGCTCACCCGGACCTTCGCCTCGGCAATGAAATGCGCGCGCGCCGCGCTGGCGACACCGGTGCCGATCCACCATTCGCCCTCGCGGCGCATGCGCGGACGGCGCGGGCCGCTGTCCCAGCCGAAGGCCTTCGCCCCCTCGGTCAGGCATTCGGCCAGCGTATGCGAGGTGAAGGGCTTGTCGCTTTCGGGATCGCGTTCGGGAATGTTGCGCAGGCGCAGTTCGACCGGATCGATCCCGACTTTTTCGGCCAGCGCGTCCATCGCGGTTTCCAGCGTCGGCATGCCGACCGCCTCGCCCGGCGCGCGGACCGAGCCGCCGGTCAGGCGATGAATCCTCGCCACCTCCAGCTCGAGCAGGCGGTTCTCGCCCGCATAGAGGAAGTGGCTCGACTGCAGCACCGGCTCGGCGAACTTCTCGCCCGGCAGGTTCGAGACCCGCGCGGTATGGCCGAAACCGGTGATCCGGCCATCGCCGTCCGCCGCCAGCCGCAAGCGCTGCGTGGTTTCCGACCGGCGCACGACGCTGCCAAAGACCTGCCGCCGGGTCATGACCACGCGCACCGGGCGATCCAGCTCCATCGCCGCGATGGCCGATGCGACGACTTCGGCGGTGATGCCCAGCTTCGACCCGAACCCGCCGCCGACATAGGGAGCGAGAAGGCGGATCTGCTCCTCCTTCATGTCGAGCGCGTCGGCGAGCTGGGTGATGTTATGGCCCAGCATCTGCAGCGCGGCATGGACCGTCAGGGTCTTGCCATCCCACTGCGCGATGGCGGCATGCGGCTCCATCGCCGCGGACGCATGGCCTTCGGTGGTGAAGTCGAGATCGACGCTTTGCGCAGCCTCGGCCATCGCGTGGGCCAGATCGCCCATGCGCGTGCCGTCCGGCCGCACCTTCGCCTCGGCCTTGGCCGGGTCCAGCGGCACGTCAGCCGGATCGTCGGCCGCATACTCGATACCGATCCGCCGCGCCGCGTCGCGCGCCTGCTCGAACGTTTCGGCGACGACCAGCGCGATCGGCTGGCCGTGATATTCGACCTCGGTCGGGCCTTGCGCGGGGGCCTTCGTGGCGGTGCCCTGCGCGGCGCGGCGTGTCATGCGCGGATCGTCGATCACCGCGATGACGCCGGGCATCGCCAGAGCGCCCTCCTTGTCGAACCCCAGCACTTTGCCCCTCGTGAAGGGCGCGGTGACCAGCACGCCCTCGACACAGCCATCAAGGCGGTACTCGGCAGAGTATTTCGCGGTTCCGGTGACTTTCGCCAGACCGTCGGGCCGGTTCATCGGCGTGCCGACCGCGCCCTGCACCGTGGTGTCGAGCACGTTGCGGTTGTCGGGCTTGTCGAATTTCAGGTGCGCGCTCATGCCGCTTCCTCCGTCGCCTTGGCCAAGACGGCGATCAGCGTCCGCCGCGCAAGGGGTATCTTGAAGGCGTTCTCGCCATGGCTCACCGCGTCTTCGAGCAGCAGGTCCGCCGCCCGTTCGAAAAGCAACTGATCAGGCGCCTTGCCGACCAGCAGGTCCGACAGGCGCGGATCGTGCCACGGCTTGTGCGCCAGACCGCCGAATGCCAGATCGGCGCGGGACATCCGACCGTCCTCCACCGAGACGACGGCCGCGACCGAGACCATGGCAAAGGCGTAGGACGACCGTTCGCGCACCTTGCGATAGACCTGCGTGCCGCCCACCGGCGCCGGCAGCGTCACGGCGGTGATGATCTCGCCCGGCTCCAGCACGTTTTCGCGCCATGGGGTCTCGCCCGGCAGCAGGTGGAAGTCGCGCACCGGCACGGTCCGCACAGCACCGCCCGATCCCGCGATCTCGACCGTGGCATCGAGGGCCGACAAAGCAACCGCCATGTCGCCCGGATAAGTCGCGATGCAATGCTCGCTGGTGCCCAGCACGGCGTGGAGCCGGGCAATGCCGCGGATCGCGCCGCAGCCCGTTCCCGGCTCCCGCTTGTTGCAAGGCTGGTCTGTGTCGGTGAAGTAGTAGCAGCGCGTCCGCTGGCACAGGTTGCCGCCGGTGGTCGCGCGGTTGCGCAGCTGCTGCGTCGCCCCCGCCAGGATCGCGCGCGACAGCACCGGGTAATCGGCCCGGACCCGCGCATCGACGGCGGTGTCGGTGTTGGTGACGGTCGCGCCGATGCGCAGCCCGCCATCATCGGTCGCGGCGATGGTGTTCAGCGGCAGGCGGCTGATGTCGGCGAGCGTCGCCGGCACTTCGACCTGCAGCTTCATCAGGTCGAGCAGGTTGGTCCCGCCCGCGATGGCCCGGGTGTCGTCACCGGCGCAGAGCTTTGCAGCGTGATCGAGCGTGTCGGCCCGCTGGTAGTCGAACGTCCTCATGCCGCCGCCTCCGCCGCGACTGCGCGGATTGCCGAGAGGATATTGGCATAGGCCCCGCAGCGGCACAGGTTGCCGCTCATCCTTTCGCGGATCTCGGCGTCGGTCGCCTCGACATGGGCGCAAAGATCCTCGCTCGCGTCGCTGGGCCAGCCGGCGGCGATCTCGTCCATCAGGGCGGTGGCCGAGCAGATCTGGCCCGGCGTGCAATAGCCGCACTGGTACCCGTCATGCTCGACAAAGGCGCGTTGCAGTGCCGAGGGCGCAGTTATCGTGCCGAGCCCTTCGATGGTGGTGACCTCGTCGCCATCGTGCATGACGGCGAGCGTCAGGCAGCTGTTCACCCGCCGCCCGTTGAGAATGACGGTGCAGGCGCCGCACTGGCCGTGGTCGCAGCCCTTCTTGGTGCCGGTGAGGCCGAGGTGATCGCGCACGAAGTCGAGCAGGCTGGTCCGCGGATCGCGAGGCAGGGGGTGGCTTTCGCCATTGATGGTGATGGTCACGGAAAAAATCTCCTGTCGGCCCCCTTAACGCACGGTCACGCCGAAGGGTCCGAAGCACTCCGCAGAGGAAATGTTGATCGGTGCGCAAAGCACGGTATGGCGCTGCAAACACGTCGGGTCTCGCAAGTGACGGATCAGGATGCATCAAGGCCGGCTGCCGCGCCGCCCGCTTCCGGGCTCGAGGCGACGTATCTTGCGAACCGGCAGGCTCTGCTGCGCTTCCTGCGCGCACGCGGCGCGGGGGATGCGGCCGAAGACCTGCTGCACGAGATCTGGCTGCGGGTGACGCGGGCGCAGACCGGGCCGGTCGCCGCGCCGATGGCCTATCTCTATTCGGTCGCCAACATGGCGATGATCGACCGCCACCGCTCGCAAGTGCAGGCCGCACGGCGCGACGCGGACTGGAGCGAGAGCCAGCGCGAACCGCATGAACCCTCGCCCGAGGCCGGGGTGGCGAGCGCGCAGGAGGTCGCATCGGTCCTGGCAGTGATCGACCGGCTGGGACCGCGCGCGGCCAGTGCATTTCGCCGCCACCGGATCGACGGGATCGGCCAGCGACAGGTTGCCGAAGAGCTGGGCATCAGCCTCAGCACCGTCGAAAGCGACTTGCGCCTCGCCTATCGCGCGCTGCTCGAATGGAAGGAACGCCGCGATGCGCGATGATCGGTCAAGGTTGCGGCCCGTCGACTCCGTTTCCCTTGCGGAAGGAGTTCGCGATGCCGAATGACGATACCGGGCACGAAAATATCGGACAGGCGCGGGCGATCCGCGAGCAGGCGCTGAATTGGGCCGTGCGCACCGGCGACGCCGCATTTGCCGACTGGGAGGCGTTCACCGCCTGGCTGGAAGAAGATCCGCGCCATGCCGAAGCCTATGACGCGATCATGGCCGCGACCGGCGATGCGGTGGCGATGCTGCAGGCGGCCGCGCCGGCGAACGACGATGCGCCCGCCAGCGCTTTGGCGCCCAAGGCCCGACCGCGCCTGCGCTGGCTGGGTAGTGTGGTCGCGGTGGGACTGGGGCTTGCCGTGGCGATGGGTGTCTTCCGGCAGGAGGCACCCGACCGCTACCTGGTCGAAACCGCACCGGGCACGATGCAGGTCGTGGACCTCGATCCCGGAACGCAGGTGGCCATCGCGGGCGGATCGCGCATCGAATTCGATCGCAACGACCCGCGCTTCGCCAGCCTGGAGCGCGGGCGCGCGGTGTTTACCGTGCGACATGACGAGAGCGATCCTTTCCGCGTGACCGTCGGCGCCGACACGCTGGTCGATGTCGGCACGGTGTTCGAGGTCCGCTACGACGAGGACGCCTTCAACGTCTCGGTGTCCGAAGGAGCGGTGCAGTTCAATCCCGACGGCGCCGATGTCCATGTCGCGGCGGGCCAGCAGTTGTCGCGGCAAGGCGGCGATCTCACCCTCTCGCCGTTCGACGCGGCGCAGATCGGCGAATGGCGCGAAGGACGGCTGACGTTCGATGCCCAGCCGCTCGCCGCCGTCGCCAGCGACCTCACCCGCGCCACCGGCATCCGCTTCACCGCGGCTGCGGGCGGCCCGCCCGTTTCAGGGTCGATCCTGATCGATCCGGTGCGCGCCGATCCGACCAGCGTAGGCCCGCTGCTGGGCGTGTCAATCGTGCGGCAGGGCGAAGGCTGGGTGATCGGCAGCCGCTGATGCGCCATGTCGCGGTTCTTCTGGCAACGGCCATGCTCGCCGTGTCTGCGCCTGCCGTGGCGGGTGGGCGCGCCATTGCCGTGGCGGCAGGAACCGGCGGCTCGGTCGCCATTGCGCTGGCGCGGCAGACCGGCAGCAGCATCGTCGTTGCCGATCCGGTGCTGGCGCGCAAGCCGGTGAAACGGATCGAGGGGCGGATGAACGCCGCCGATGCCGCGCAGCGGTTGGCCCGCGCACTCGGCGGCCGCGCTGTCCCGACGGGCGCCAATGCATGGCGCATCGAACCCGCGCCCCTGCGCGCCGCCAAACCGGCCATAGCGAAAAAGACGGCACGTCCCCGCCCGTCCGCCCCGGTGGTCGTCGAGGCGGGTGAGCCGATCGTGGTGCAGGCGACCAAGCGCGACCTGCGGCTCGGGCAGGTCCCGGCACAGGTCTCGGTGCTGGAGGGTGACAGCATCGCCATCGGCGGCGCGGGCGGAACGGAGGAAATCACCCGCCGCCTCTCGACCGTGTCCTCGACCTATCTCGGCAGCGGGCGGAACAAGCTGTTCATCCGCGGCATCGCCGATTCGAGCTTCACCGGGCCGACGCAGGCGACCGTCGGGCAGTATTTCGGCGACCTCCGCCTGACCTACAACACGCCGGACCCGGACTTGCGCCTGTCCGACATGGAGCGGGTGGAAGTGCTGGAGGGACCGCAGGGCACGCTCTACGGCGCAGGCGCACTGGGCGGGATCATCCGGCTGGTACCCAACCGCCCCAGCCTTGCCGGGGCCAGCGTCGCGGGACAGGTCGGCGGATCGCTCACCAGCCACGGATCGCCCAGCGGCGATGCCAGCGTAACCGCCAACCTGCCCGTCGCCGACGGCATCGCCATCCGCGGCACGTTCGATGCGGCGGTTCAGGGCGGCTATGTCGACAAACCGGCGATGGACCGCAAGGATGTCAACCGCACCCGTATCTTCAGCGGGCGACTGTCTGCGCGGGCCGAGGTGTCCGACGACTGGTCGGTCGAACTCACCGGGCTCGGCCAGACGATCGACGCCCGCGACGCGCAATACGCCGACCGGGGCGACCCGCCGCTCACCAGCACCGCGCCCATGACCGAAGGCGCCGACATCGACTATGCGCTGGGCACGCTGGTGGTCACCGGATCGATCGGCGACGTGCGCCTGCGCAGCACGACCGGCCTGGTCTGGCAGAACCTCGAGGAACGCTACGACGCGGCGATGGACTTCGATGCCGAGCGGTTGTTCGTCCAGTCGAACCGTTCGCGCATGTTCGCCAATGAAACCCGCGCCTGGGCAAGCGAGAAGAATGGCTTCAGCTGGCTGATCGGCGCGAGCCTGACACGCAGCGAATCGGTGCTGCGTCGCCGCTTCGTGGCATCGGACAAGGCCGACACCGGCGGGCCGAACGCAATCATGGCCATGGGCGGACCCAGCCCCGGCGTCACCAACGTCGTGGACGAGGCGACGCTCTATGGCGAGGCCAGCCTGCGCATCATGCCCGCCGTAGTTGCCACCGCAGGCGGGCGGCTGACCTGGGCGCGGCTGGGCGGCGGGGGCGAGGACGTGGCGATGGACATTGCCGCCGCCCGCGCCGACGTCACCGCACGGCGCACCGACTTCGACGTGCTGCCCTCGCTCTCGCTCCATGGCGAGCTGTCCGACAGCACCGTGCTCTACATGCGTTACCAGGAAGGGTTCCGGCCCGGCGGGCTGGCGATCGAGAGCGAATTCGTCCGCCGCTTCCGCGCCGACCAGACGGCGACTTACGAGATCGGCGCGCGCCATGGTTCGGCGGTGAGCGATCCACTGCACTTGGCAGTATCGCTGTCCTATACCGATTGGAACGACATCCAGGCCGATTTCGTCGACGGCAGCGGGCTGCCCAGCACCGCCAATATCGGCGACGGGCGGATCTGGTCGGCCAGTCTTTCGGGCAGCGCGCTGGTCGCGCCGGGGTTGCGGCTGGACGCGGGCGCGACGTGGAACCGCAGCAAGATCGACGAACCCGCCATGGCCCTGCGCGCCCGCACGCGGCAGGTGCCCAACATCGCCGAATTCGCGGGCCGCGTCGCGCTCGGCTACACCGGCCGGGTGCGGGGCGACATCGACGTCAGCGCCGATGCGTGGATCAGTTATATCGGCCCGTCACGGCTGGGCATCGGCCCGGAACTGGGCAACGAACAGGGCGACTATCTCGACACCGGGGTCGAAGTCCGGCTGGGCAGCGACGCGATGGGCGTGAGCCTGACGGCCGACAACATCGCCGACGTGCGCGGCAATCGCTTCTCTCTCGGCACTCCGTTCAGCGACAATCGAGATCAGGTCACGCCGCTGCGGCCCAGGACCATCCGCATCGGCATCGACCGCCGGTTCTGACCTGCCGTTCGGCGCGTTGATCCTTCCGCGCAAACTTTTTTCAAGGTTTAGCCCCGCCCTCTCCGTCTGACCGATCGAAACGATCTGGGAAGGACGGGATTTCGTGCGTTACCTGCTTTGCTCCACCGCCATGGCCGCGCTGGCCATCGGCTCCACTTCGGCGCGGGCCGAAGATGTCACCACCAAGAAGACCGAGCCGCTGGCCACCAGCACCATCAAGAACGGCTCACCCGACACCATCGTCATCACTTCGGCCGGATCGGTCGTGCTGACCGGCGGCACCGCGGTGACGATGGACACCAA
Source organism: uncultured Croceicoccus sp. (assembly GCA_964424995.1). Classification (GTDB taxonomy): domain Bacteria; phylum Pseudomonadota; class Alphaproteobacteria; order Sphingomonadales; family Sphingomonadaceae; genus Croceicoccus. The sequence goes on along the minus strand of CAYRLC010000047.1, from coordinate 9,811 downwards.
CCACAAGGTTTCCAACGCCGGCGCGATCACGATCACGGGCGCGAACGGGGCGACCGGCATCGCCGCCACTGCGGGCACGACCGGTGATATCGTCAACACCGGCACGATTACCATCGACGAGGCCTATACCGCCACCGACACCGACAACGACGGCGATCTCGACGGCCCGTTCGCACTGGGCAGCAACCGCTTCGGCATCCGCACGCTGGGCGCGCATGTCGGCAAGATCACGCAGAGCGGCACCATCCTGGTCGAAGGCAACGATTCGGCGGGGATTGCGCTGGGCGGCACGCTGACCGGCGACCTGGTGCATGACGGCAAGACCACCGTCGTCGGCGACCGCGCCGTCGGCATCGACGCGCAGGCCATCGACGGCAAGGTGCGGCTGGCCGGCACGGTCGAGGTCAAGGGCAAGGATGCCATCGGCGCGCGCTTCGGCGGCGACATCAGCGGCGCGCTCGTCGTGCAGGGCAGCATCAGCGCCACCGGCTATCGCAGCACCACCGCGCCGTCCAGCACCGCCAAGCTCGACGCCGACGACCTGCTGCAGGGCGGATCGGCCATCTCGATCGAGGGGAATGTCGGCGGCGGCATCGTGCTGGCGGTGCCGCCCAAGGATACGAGCACGTCGAACAACGACGAAGATGCCGACGGGATCGAGGATTCCAAGGAAGGCTCGGCCAAGGTTGTTTCCTACGGTTCGGCGGCGGCGCTCTCCATCGGCTCCGCCACGCGCGCCATCGCCATCGGCCCGGTCGCGGGCACGGCCAGCCAGTACGGGTTGCAGATCGACGGCGTGGTCGAAGGGCGCGGCGTCTATGCCGGGGTCGACGGTAATGCGGTGCTGATCGGCGGGCGCGGTTTCGGCGTGTCCATCGCCAACGGCATCGGCAATTCCGGCACCATCGCGGCCTATTCGCTCGGTGCGAACGCCACCGCGATCCGGCTGGGCGCGGGTGCGACGACGCCGGTGCTGGCCAATTCGGGCACGATCAGCGCCAGCGGCTCGAACGCGGCAGACACCCGCGCCGTCGCGGTACAGGTGGATGCGGGCGCGAACCTCCCCACCATCCGCAACAGCGGCACGATCAAGGCGGCGACAACCGGCGCCAACGGCACCGCCATCGCGATCCGCGACCAGAGCGGCACCGTGACCCTCATCGAGAATGCGGGCGAGATCACCGCGTCGGGCGCAACCGCAGGCAGCGGCCGCAACATCGCTATCGACCTGTCGACGGGCAGCGCGGGGCAGACCGTGCGCCAGACCGTGGTCGCATCGGGCATCGCGGCCCCGGCGATCAACGGCGACGTGCTCTTCGGCAATGGCGACGACCTGCTCGACCTAGCCGACGGCACGCTGAAGGGAGATGTGCGCTTCGGCGCTGGCAACGCCGCCCTGCAGCTGAGCGGCGACGCGGTTCAGACCGGCAATGTCCTGTTCGGCACCGGCACCGCGACGATGAGCCTTGCCGGCACCTCGAAGTACAGCGGTCTCGTCGATTTCGCTTCGGCTGTCGGCACGCTGTCGCTGTCGGGCACCTCGGTCTTTACCGGCGGGCTCGCCAATGCGGGCAACGTCGCGGTCTCGGTTGCGGGCGGCACGCTCGATATCGCCTCGCCCGCGTCGATCTCGTCGTTATCGCTGGGCGCGACCGGCACGCTGGTGGCCACGCTCAGCAAGACGGCGGGCGCGGGCACGGCGCTCACCGTCGGCGGCAATGCCAGCTTCGTCGAAGGATCGAAGCTGGTGCTGAAACTGGCGAGCGTCAGCGGATCGGAGGGCAGCTATACCGTGCTGTCCGCCGGATCGATCACCGGGCTCGACAAGCTGGACGCCGACGACACGCTCATCCCCTTCCTGTTCAAGGCGGAGATCGACGATACGGCCCCGGCCAATACCATCGTGGTGGATGTCACCCGGCGCACCGCGGCGCAGCTCGGCCTCAACGCTTCGGGCATCGCCGCTTATGACGCGGTGATCGACGCGCTGGGCAACGATGCGGCCATCGCCGGCGCGTTTCTCTCGATCGCCGATGGCGACGTGTTCCGGCAGACCTTCGCCAGCATGCTGCCCGACCATGCGGGCGGCGTGTTCGAAGGGATCAGCCAGGGCGAGCGAATCCTGATCCGCCAGATGCAGGACCCGCTGACCCCGATCGCGCGCAGCGGCGATTTCACCGCGACGATGAACCTGGCGGTGTGGGACGGCGACAAGGATATCGGCGACACCGCCGCCTATGACCTGCAAGGCCACGCCTTCTCGTTCGGCGCCGAATTCGGGATCGGCAAGCTGGGTCATGTCGGCGTCACCGTCGCCAACCTCTACAACCAGCACACCAACGACGCGTTCAGCGATGTCGAGAGCAAGTCGTGGGAAGTGGCGGCGCACTTGCGCGGCAAGTGGGGCCCGCTGATGGGCTTTGCCCGCGGCTCGTTCGGCATGGCCAACATCGACAGCAAGCGGACTTTCACCGGCACCGCCAACGGCGCGCAGATCAGCCGCACGGTCGAGGGTGACTGGGACGGTCGCTACGTCGGCTTTGCCGCGGGCCTTTCGGCAGAGGGCGGCTCGAAGGTGTTCTTCTTCCGCCCGCAAGTGACCTTCGACTACCTGCGCCTGAAGGAGGACGGCTACACCGAGAGCGGCGGCGGCAAGGCGCTGGACCTCGACGTCGATGGCCGCACCAGCGACCAGTTCGGCGTCAACGGCTCGCTGGTGCTCGGCGCCGACCTGATGGGCCGCAGCCGCCGCGACAACGGCTGGCTGCGGATGGAGGCCGAAGGCGGCTGGCGCGAGATCCTGGGCGGAAGCCTGGGCGAAACGACCGCCCGGTTCGAAAATGGCGACGACTTCACCCTGGCGGGCGAGGATCTCGATGGTGGCTGGTTCGGGCGTCTGCGTCTGATGGGCGGGCCCGGCGGCCTGACCTTCGGCGGCGAAGTCTCTGCCGAGAAACGCTTCGATAACGTCGTCACCGGCTTGCGCGGTTCCGTGCGCTTCGAATGGTGACGAACCCGGCCATCGTGCTCCGTCGCGATCGGCCCCGATAACCCGGGGCACCTGCTGGCCGATTCTGCGGCACGCCGACCTGTCGTCGGCGTGCCGTCTTTTTTGGTGCGTCAGTTCCGGTCAGGCGCAGGGGCCGACATGCCCGCGCCGCGCAGGAAGATGTCGATCCGCTGCCTGATCTCCTCGCTCGATACCGGTCGGTGCGTGCCGTGGCTGATCGCCGCGTTGTGCAGTTCGGCGAGCAGCAGGGCCATGAAGCTGCCCGCCAGCATCCGCGGTTCTCCCGCCTGTGCCAATCCCTCGGACTGCCAGTCGCGGAACAGCAGCTCCAGCTCGCGATCGATCAATTCGGCCTTGCTCGCAAAGAAGGACTGCGCGAACGCCGGATTGTCCAGCGAATGCGCGATCACGATGCGGACCAGCGCGATATCTTCCGGTTGCTGGAAATTGTGATGCAGGCGCTGCGCGATCCGGTGCAGGATCTCGGGCGGGCTGCCGCCGGCATCCCTCTCCTGCCTGACCAGTTCGGGTCCGGTCCGGGTGATTTCGGAGATGACGGCGTGGAGCAATCCCTCCTTGTCGCCGAAGATCTTGTAGATAGTGGCCAACGACCCGCCGCACTCATCGACGATCTGGCTGAGCGTAGTGCCCGCGTACCCGTTTTGCAGGAACAGCTTTCGCGCCGCCGCTATCACCGCCTCGCGCCGCCGGTCCAGCCGACAGCCGACCATTTTCATGACTTCGCCTTCCGAAACCTTCGGCGACGTTAGAACGAGGCTTGCCGGATGTAAATGTAATACCTATTACACCTTCGCACCTGCACAAACCTGTCGATAGGCTCCGATGAAATTCGCCTCGCACCATTTGCTCGCGTGTCTCTGCGCCGCGTTCCTTGCTTCCTGCTCCGCTTCGCAGGATGCCGCCGCGCCGCCGCCGGTCCCGGTCAAGACCATCACCGTCTCCACCGGCAGCATCCGCAACGTCGTTGAGCTGCCCGGTCGGGTCGAGCCGGTGCGCACGGCCGAAGTGCGCGCCCGGGTGACCGGCATCGTGCAGTCGCGGCTTTACGAGGAAGGTACCGACGTCGCGGCCGGACAGCCGTTGTTCCGGATCGATCCGCGCGAGCTGCGGGCCAGCTATGCGCAGACGCAGGCCAGCCTGCAGCGCGCGCAGGCGACCGCCGCCAACGCTCGCGCCGTGGTCGATCGCTATCGCCCGCTGGTCGCCGAAAACGCGATCAGCGGCCAGGAATTCGATGCCGCCGTCGCCGCTTCGCGCGAAGCGGCGGCCAATGTCGCGCAGATCCGCGCCCAGCTCGACGCCGCCTCGTTGCAGCTCGGCTACACCATCGTGCGCGCGCCGATCGCGGGCCGCGCGGGCCGCGCGCAAGTGACCGAGGGGGCATTCGTCACCCTGACCGAAGCCACGCTGATGACCCGCATCGAGCAGAGCAGCCCGGTCTACGTCAGCTTCTCGCAATCGGCGAGCGAGCTGATCGCCATTCGCCGCGCCATCGCCAGCGGCGAAATCAAGCTCGGCAGGGACCAGCGGATCGAGGTTCGCCTCTCCCTCAGCGACACCGACGAATACCCCATCGTCGGCTATATCGACTTCCTCGACTATTCGGTCGACCAGGCGACCGGCACGGTCGAGGTCCGGGCCGAATTCGCCAATCCGGACGGGATCCTGATCCCGGGCCAGTTCGTACGCGCCCGGATCTTCGCCGGCACGATCGCCAACGGCATCTCCGTGCCGCAGCGCGCTGTGACGGTGACCGAACATGGCGGCTCGGTCTATGTCATCGACAATGACGGCAATGCCGCGCTGCGCCAGATCCAGCTCGGCGCGCTCATCGACGGCCAGTGGATCGTCGAGGAGGGCCTGCGCCCCGGCGACCGCGTCATCGTCAGCAACCTGCAGAAGATCCGGCCCGGCGCTGCGGTCACCACGACCAACACGCCGACCGGTCGCAACGCACCGGCGCCGCGCAAGCCTGCCGCGACGGGCCAGTAACCGATGCCGCGCTATTTCATCGACCGGCCCATCTTCGCATGGGTCATCGCGCTCGCGCTCCTCATCGGCGGGGTGATCGCGCTGCGCGCCCTGCCGATCGAGCAATATCCCGAAGTCGCCCCGCCATCCCTGTCGGTCAATGTCACCTATCCCGGCGCCGATGCCGAAACGCTGGAGCAGAACGTAACGCAGGTGATCGAGCAGCAGTTGAACGGCGTCGAGGGGCTGCTCTACATGTCCTCGTCCAGCCAGTCGAACGGCACCGCTTCGATCACCCTCACGTTCGAATCCGGCACCGACATCGACATCGCGCAGACCGAAGTGCAGAACCGTCTGAGCACGGTCGAGGCAAGATTGCCGGAAGATGTGCGCCGCCAGGGCATCACCGTGCGGCAGGCCAACAGCGGCTTCCTGATGATCGTGGCGCTTACATCGGAGAGCGGTTCGCTCAGCACCACCGACCTCGGCAATATCGCCTCGACCGCTGTCGTCGACGAGCTGCGCCGAGTCCAGGGCGTAGGCGACATCACCTTGTTCGGTTCGCAATACGCGATGCGCATCTGGCTCGATCCGCAGGCGCTGGCCTCGTACAACCTGTCGCCCTCCGAAGTGCTGGTCGCGATTCAGGAGCAGAACAGCCAGACCGCGGGCGGCTCGATCGGCGGGCTGCCCAATGTACCCGGCCAGCAGATCACGGCAACGATCTCGACGCAGGGCCGGCTTTCCGCCGTGCGCGAGTTCGAGAACATCATCCTGCGCGCCAATACCGGGGGCGCGGTGGTCCGCTTGGGCGAAGTCGCGCGGGTCGAGGTCGGCGCGCAGAACTACGCGACGACCACCACGCTCAACGGCCGGCCGATGGCGGGCATGGCGGTGCAGCTGCCGACCGGCGCCAACGCGCTGGCCGCTGCCGCCGGGGTAAAGGAACGTATGGAGGAACTGAGCGCCGGCCTGCCGTCCGACGTGAAGTGGTCGGTCCCCTACGACAGCACGCCCTTCATCAGTGCATCGATCGACGAAGTCGTCGTCACGCTGATCGAGGCGATGGTCCTCGTCTTCCTCGTCATGTTCCTGTTCCTGCAGAACTGGCGGGCCACGGTGATCCCGGCGCTGGTCGTGCCGATCGCCCTTGCCGGTGCCGCGCTGGGCCTGTGGATGTTCGACTTCTCGATCAACGTCCTGTCGCTGTTCGGCATGGTGCTGGCCATCGGTATCCTCGTTGACGACGCGATCGTGGTGATCGAGAATGTCGAGCGGATCATGCGCGAGGAAGGGCTGGGCCCGCTGGAGGCGACGCGCAAGGCGATGGACCAGATCACCGGCGCGATCGTCGGCATCACGCTGGTGCTGATTGCGGTGTTCGTGCCGATGGCGTTCTTCCCCGGCTCGACCGGCGGCATCTACCGGCAGTTCTCGGTGACGCTGGCGATCTCGATCTTCTTCTCGGCCCTGCTGGCGCTGACCCTGACCCCGGCGCTGTGCGCCACGTTCCTGAAGCCGGTGCATGGCAAGGGCAATCCGGTTGCCGATGCGCAGCCGTCAGCCTCCGACGATAGGTTGCCGGGCACATTCGATCAGCAGCCCGCCGATCCACCAACCGGCTGGCGCGGCGGTTTTGCCAGGGCGCGCGAAAAAGGGGCGCACCTGTCCGATCGCTTCAACGACTGGTTCGCGCGGATGACCGGGAAATATTCCCGCGCCAACGATTCCATCCTGTCGCGGCCAGTGCGGGCATTCGGCGTCTTCGTCGCGCTGATCGGCGTGACGGTCCTGCTCTTCATGCGGCTGCCCGGTGGGTTCCTTCCCACCGAAGACCAGGGCTTCCTGATTACCGCCGTACAGACCCCGCCCGGCGCGACGATGGAGCGAACGAACGAAGCGCTCGAGCCGGTGACCGGCTTCTGGATGGATCAGGAGGAGGTCGTCGATCTCGTCGTCATCCGCGGCTTCAGCTTCTTCGGCCAAGGCCAGAACAACGCGATGATGTTCGCCACCATGAAACCCTGGGAGGAGCGGACAGCCAGCGAAAGCAGCGCGGAATCCATGCTCGGCCGGGCGATGGGCGTGTTCTCCCAGCTCGACAACGGTCTCGCTTTCGTGATCCAGCCCCCCGCAATCCAGTCGCTGGGGCAGGCAAGCGGCTTCACGATGAAGCTGGAGGATCGCGGCGGCGTGGGGCGCGAGACGCTGACCGCCGCGCGCGACCAGTTGGTCGGCCTTGCCTCGCAAGATCCGCTGATTGCCAATCTGCGTCCGGAGGATCAGGCTGCCAGCCCCAAGGTGCAACTGACCGTCGACCGGGTGCAGGCGCGCGCGCTCGGCCTGTCGCTCAGCGATGTGAACGCTGCGCTGTCGATCAATTTCGGGTCTGCCTACGCCAACGACTTCAACCGCGACGGGCGCGTGCTGCAGGTTCTCGTCCAGGCCGATGCAACCCATCGCCAGACCCCGGAAGACATCCTCGCGCTTCGCATCCCGAACCAGCAGGGCGAACTCGTCCCCTTCAGCACGTTTGCGCAGGCCAAGTGGTCGGCCGCACCCAGCAGCCTCGCCCGGTACAACGGCTATCCGGCGATGACCTTGTCCGGTCAGGCTGCTCCGGGCGTGTCATCCGGCGCGGCGCTCGACAAGATGGAGGAACTCGCGTCGCAGCTGCCGGAGGGCGTTGCCTTCGAATGGACGGGCATCTCGTACGAAGAGCGGCAGGCGGGGGGCCAGATCGGCCTTTTGCTGGGATTGTCGGTCCTGATCGTGTTCCTGGTCCTCGCCGCGCTTTACGAAAGCTGGGCCGTGCCGCTGTCGGTGCTGCTCGTCGTGCCGACAGGAATTCTCGGCGCGGTTCTGTTTTCGATGGTGCGCGGCCTGTCAGCCGATGTCTATTTCAACGTCGGCCTGATCGCGATCATCGGGCTTGCCGCCAAGAACGCGATCCTGATCGTGGAATTCGCCATCGAGGAAGAGGCGCGAGGCGCCACACCCATCGAAGCCGTCAAGCAGGCCGCACGCTTGCGTCTGCGCCCGATCGTGATGACCTCGCTGGCCTTCATTCTCGGCATGGTGCCACTGGTCATCGCCAGCGGGGCAGGCGCTGCCAGTCGCATCGCGGTGGGCACCGGCATGATCGCCGCGACAGCCATCGGCATATTCGTGATCCCGATGCTCTACCTGCTGGTGCGCCGATATGTGAGCCGGCAGGCCCCCAAGGCGGCGGGCCACATCGACGAAATCCCGACCACCGTACATGGCACGGAGCAGGCATGATGATCCGCAGGTTCGCAACCGGCACCGCGCTTTGCCTCGTCCTTGCCGGCTGCGCGAATTTCGCGCCTCCCCACACCCGGCCGGCGTTGCCGGTCGAAGAGCGCTATCCCGCGGAATTGCGCCCTGACGGCACCACGGTCGCAGCGCGCATGTCCTATCGCGACTGGTTCACCGATCCGCAATTGCAGCAACTGATCGCGACGGCGCTGGCCAACAACGCCGACCTGATGGCGGCCACCGCGCGCATCGACCAGGCCCGCGCGCAATACCGGATCGAGGATTCGCGCCGACTGCCCGAAGTGGTGGCAAGCGGCAGCGCCATCCGAACGCGGCAGCCCGTGACCGACACGACGACCACCGGCGACGGGCGCAATTCGGTGACGGCCAACCGCTTCGACGTGGGTGTCGGCGTCGCCTCGTTCGAAATCGACTTCTGGGGCCGCATTGCCAACCTGAGCGAGGCGGCGCGTGCCCAGTATCTCGCAACGGTGGCCGCCCAGCGCGCGTTCTACCTGTCTCTGGTCGCCGACACGGCCACGACCTATTTCGAGATCATCGAAACACGCGAGCAGATCGCGCTTGCCGAAGCCACGGCCGAAAGCCGCGAGGAAGCCTTGCGCATCGCCAAGCTGCGGCTCGACGCCGGGGTGACCTCGGCCCTCCCCTACCGGCAGGCGGAGACCCTGTTGACGCAGGCCCAACAGCAATTGGCGAGTGAAAGACTGGCTCTGGCACAATTGCAGAACCAGCTGACCGTCCTCGTCGGCGGCAGGCTTCCCGCCGATCTGCCCGCGGGCCTTTCTCTCGCGAGCCAAGCCGATGGTCGTCGTCTTGATGCGGGGTTACCGTCGGAACTGTTGCTGAACCGGCCGGATATCATTGCGGCGGAAGAGCAGCTTCGGGCTGCGCGTGCGAATATAGGGGCTGCGCGTGCCGCTTTCTTCCCATCCATCTCGCTGACAGGCAATGCCGGGTTGAGTTCGACCAGCCTTGGCGGACTATTCGGGTCGAGCGGCCTCGGCTGGAGCTTCGGGCCGAGCATCGATCTGCCGATCTTCGATGCGGGATCGCGGCGCGCGCAGCTGAGCCTTGCCGAGGCGACGGAGGAAGAGGAGGTCGCCAATTACGACAAGACCGTCCAGGTCGCCTTTCGCGAAGTCGCCGACAGCTTGGCGGGCCGCGTCTACCTGGCCGAGCAGATCACCGTGCTGGAGCGCGCAGTGCAGGCCCAGCAGAAAATCGCCCGGATTGCCCGCGTGCGGTACCGGGAAGGTGTTGGCAGCTACCTCGAGGTTCTCGACGCCGAGCGGAGCCTCTTTTCAGCCGAGCAGCAGTTGCTGACCACAAGGCGCGCATGGGTGCAAAACCGGGCGACTTTGTTTGTCGCGCTGGGCGGCGGCTTTGATGAGGCGGCGGCGAGCGGCGACTAGGGGTTCTGGGCTGGAGCTGAGCCCGGCAATGGGGCGATCACCGGCTCCCGATTTTTTGTCTGGTGGTCGATGGAGGTAAGAAAGCCCCCTTGCGGCT
>CAYRLC010000046.1:0-18031 GCA_964424995.1 uncultured Croceicoccus sp. | reverse complement strand
AAAGCTTGCACCAAACACGAAAAGGGCCGGAGAAATCCGGCCCTTTTTTGTTGCGTCGCTCATTCGAAGCAATACGCCCACAACCGCACTGGATGGGGCAAAAACTGTGTTTTAGGGGCGAACTTCGCGCGGATCTTTGCCATAGCAGGCGCCAGTGCGCCGCGATCGCGACGGCGCACCGTCCTGTCAGCGGAGCCATTGTTCATGAGTGCCACCAAAGAAGCCCTCGTCACCGACGAGATGATCCAGCAGGCCCAGAAGGGCTCTCTCCGTGTTACCGAGGCGAGCGCGATCGCCATGGCTGGCGAACTCTATACCCGAGGCAAGTACCGGCAGGCAGAGAATGCCTGCCGCCAGATCATCGCGCACAAGCCGACGATTTCGGACGCCCATAACATTCTCGGCGTCTCGCTGAACGCCCAGGGCAAGGTGGATGCGGGCATCGCCGCCATCCTTGAAGCCATCCGCCTCTCGCCCCGTATCGCAAGTTATTACGCCAACCTGGGCGAAGTGCAGCGGCTCGCCAAGATGACCGACGAGGCGCAAGTCACGCTGGAAAAGGCGGTCAAGCTCGACGCCAGCAACGCTCAGGCCGCCAACAACCTCGGCATCGTCTATTACGAGCAGAAGGAATTCGACAAGGCGATCGAGATGTATCGCCGCGCCATCGGCCTGAAGCACAATTTTCCCGAAGCGCACAACAACCTCGGTAACTCGCTGCGCGCCGCCGGCGAGCCGGATGCCGCTGTCGATGCCTACCAGACCGCCCTTGCCCAGCGCGAAGTCTATCCTGAAGCCTACAACAACCTCGGCACGCTGCTGCGCGAGCAGGGCAAGCCCGATCAGGCCCAGCACGCCTTGCGCAAGGCGCTGCAGCAGAAGCCCGATTACGTCGAGGCGCACAACAACCTGGCCGCACTGCTCTACGGCGAAAAGCAGGAGGTCGAGGCACTTCGCCAGTTGACCGACGTGCTGCGCATCGCGCCGAACAATACGCGCAGCCTGCTGCTGACCGCGCGCATCCAGTTGCGCCGCGGCAATCATCGCCCGGCCGAGCAGGCCTGCCGCCTGGTCCTGCGCAACGAACCGGACAACAGCGAGGCCCATACCGTCCTCGGCCAGCTCATGCACGACCTCGACAGGTTCGACGAGGCGATCGCCCATCTCGAGAAGGCCATCGAACTGAAGCCGGAGAATGCCGAGGCGCGCAATTTCTACGGTGTCGCGCTCAAATCGGTCGGCAGGCTCGACGAGGCGAGAGAGCACATTCTCAAGAGCATCGAAGATAACGAGCAGATGTTTGCGGCGTATTCGAACCTCAACGATCTCGTCGACTACGCGAACGAGCCGGAGCTCTTCGAACGCATCGAGCGTGTGATGGCCGAAGCAGAAAAGGAGGACGCCGAACGCGTGCTGCCGCTCCACTTCGCTTACGGCAAGGCTCTCGACGATCGCGGCAAGCATGAAAAGGCGCTTGAACACTACGTCGCGGGCGGCAAGCTCAAGCGCAAGACGCTCAACTATGCCGAGGACAAGGTCGAGCGGTTCTTTGCCAGCATCATGGCTCAGTTCCCGGCTGAAATCTTCCGCGATCGTCCGTTCGAGGGGCTGGATTCGCAGCGTCCCGTCTTCATCGTCGGCATGCCGCGTTCGGGGTCTACTCTATGCGAGCAGATCATTTCCTCGCACCCGGACGTATTCGGTGCGGGTGAAGTGAAGGCGTGGAGCAGAGCTGTACAGGATCTGCGCGATCGATTCCCGGTGATGTCGAACTATCCCGACATGGTCGGAGCGATGAAGGCCGAGCACTTCCGCCTGCTCGGCGAAAACTACCTGACCGCCGTGGGTGCCCAGGCGGGCAATGCCACGCGCATCACCGACAAGCTGCTGACGAACTACTTCTTCGTCGGCCTGATCAACCTGGTGTTCCCGAACGCCAAGATCATCAACACGCTGCGCAACCCGGTCGATACCTGCCTGTCCGCCTTCACCAAGCTGTTCAGGGACGACATGCCGCACAGTTACGACATGGGCGAACTGGGCCGCTATTACCGCCGCTACGAGGCACTGATGGCGCACTGGCGCGATGTCCTGCCCGACGGCACGATGATGACCGTCCAGTACGAGGACACGGTCGGCAAGACAGAGGAAATCGCCCGCGAACTGATCGATTTCATCGGGCTGACCTGGGACGATTCCTGCCTCGCCTTCCACAAGTCGTCGCGCCCGGTGAAGACCGCCAGCGTCGCGCAGATCCGCAAGCCGATCTACAGCACGTCGGTCGAGCGTTGGCGCAAGTACGGCAAGGGCATGCAGCCGCTGCTCGATGCACTCGAATACGAGGGCTGACGCCAGCGCCGGGACTCGTAACGACAGTCAGAAAAGGGCTTCCGGACTGCGGTTCGGGAGCCCTTTTCCTGTCCGGTCAGCGCGAAATCGAGTGCGCAACCGAGGTCGTCCCGCTGGCGGTCTCAAGCATCGTCAGCGCGCCTCCATCATGCCATCCACGCCGCCGCCGAACATGAGAAAGCCCGCAAGCGCCGGAGCACTTGCGGGCTTTCGCATGGTCAGCGGCCGGAAGTGCCGCCCTAAGACGAAGCCTTTATCGCCTCACGCCCACGATGGGCGGTGATTTACCGATAATGCCTCGTGGTGGACTTCTCCGACCTCTTAGCTGAACCATGAGACATCGGATCACCTCCTTTCGCGCCGGGGCCAAGTGTTGCCGCGTTTCGCAAGCCCCCTGAAAGCCTTGCGTGCGGCGGGGCCGGGGCGGTGCTGGATTCGCGGATCTCTGCCGTTCGATCGGCCATCCGCGACACCGCTCCGTCCTTGCTGACAAGCATGCTGATTCCATTGGCGCTCGGCAAGACTTGCATTGAATTTTTTCGCTGTCATACTCAGCCACTTGGCGCCTGGCCCGCGCAGCAAATGCTTGATGATCAAGCCTTTTTAGCGCCTCACTCCCTCAGGCCGGACGACGCTGCGAACGCAGATGCAGCATGCCGAAGCGGCATTTTTTCCTGCGACTCAAGGACTTTCCACAGTTCGACGATCGCTCGCGTTCAGCGGCAATCCTCGACCACGCGGGCGATTTCCGGCCAGCTGGGCAGGTAGAGCGTTTCGGCCCCCGGAACCTGCACCATGAAGCGTCCGCGGGTGAAGACCATGGCGTCGAGGATCGGGTCGTGCGGGGGCAGCGTTGCCATGATCTGCGCACTCGCACCGCCCGCTACCCGTTCGGTCGTCAGCGTGCGGGCAGCCTCGGTGGTCGTCACGCTCATCGGCGCGGCGGCGGAGAGATTGGCCGGTCGCCACAGCTTCACCTGGCGCATCGCCGGTTCGCAGGCGACGACGAAGCGGGCATCGGCGTTGGCCGGGCCATAGAGCGCACGACTGGCCCGTGCGTCGGCGACATAGCGCCAGTTGCCGGGGGTCAGCGGCGCATCCTGCCAGTTGGCGGGCACGGGGGCGGGGGAGGGAGCAGGGGTTGGGGCCGGCGTGGGGGCCGGAGCGGGGGCGGGCGCAGGCGGCGGGGCCGAAGTGCAGGCAGCGAGGCCGAGGCCGGTCGCCGCGATCATGCCGCCCGCCAGCAGCCAGCAGCGCCGCATGGCCCCGCGCGCCAGCGTGCGGCGCTCCTCCACAGTCGTGTCGGCGGGTGAGGGGTCGATACGATCGTCGCTTGGCGTCATGCCCGCGTTATGCGAAGGGCAGGGGACCGCCACAAGCCCCATCCGCCCAACCGGTCTGTCTTTTCGCCCGCCTGCACGCAACCGCCATGGAAAAACCTCCGAAAAACAAGGCTGCCAGGCAGCGGGTCGACCAGTTGCTGGTCAGCCGCGGCCATGCCGAAAGCCGCGCGCGGGCGCAGGCGCTGGTGATGGCGGGCCTCGTCTTTTCGGGCGAGACCAAGATTGCCAAGCCGGGCCAGTCGCTGGCCGAGAATGCGCCGATCGAGGTGCGCGGCCGCGACCATCCGTGGGTCAGCCGGGGCGGTATCAAGCTGGCCCACGCGCTGGATGCCTTCGCGCTCGACCCGACCGGCGCGGTCGCGATGGACATCGGCAGTTCGACCGGCGGCTTTACCGACGTGTTGCTCACCAACGGCGCGGCGCATGTCTTTGCGGTCGACAGCGGGACCAACCAGCTGGCGTGGAAATTGCGGCAGGACCCGCGCGTCACCGTGCTCGAACAGACCAGCGCGCGCATCCTCACTTCAGAACACATCGACCGAGCCTGCGACTGGGTGGTCTGCGATGCGAGCTTCATCGGCCTTGCCAAGGTGCTGGAGGTGCCGCTGCGCCTTGCCGCGCCGGTTGCCACGCTCGTCGCGCTGATCAAGCCGCAGTTCGAGGTGGGGCGCGGCGAAGTGGGCAAGGGCGGGGTGGTGCGCGACCCGGCGCTCCACGCCCGCGTATGCGACGAAGCGTCCGATTGGCTCGTCGCATCGGGGTGGACCGTTAAGGGCCTGGTGCCGAGCCCGATCACCGGGCCGGAGGGCAACGTCGAATTCCTGGTCTGGGCCTCGCGGGGTCGCTGAGGCGGAACGGCTCGCCGCATCGTTCGTTCATCGTGAATGGACACTACCGACCACACACCCACCCGCACTACCGCTCCGGGCGAGGCTGGTGCCGCGGCCGCATCACCTGCCGTAGCTTATGCCGACAGGCGCCCGGAGGCGCGATCGGTGCTGAAATGGGCGATCCTTACCGTGCCGCTCGTGGTCTTGCTCGGTCTCGCTTCGGGGTGGGCCTCGGGTTCGGGCGCAGACAGTCCGTGGTTCGATGCGCTGGTCAAGCCCGACATCTATCCGCCCTCGTTCCTGTTCGGCATCGTCTGGACGATCCTCTACGTCCTCATCGGCTTTGCGCTGGCCTTCGTGCTGGCCGCGCCGCCGCACCCGCTGAAGCGGTTCGCGCTGCTGGTCTTTGCCGCGCAGCTTCTGGTCAACGTCCTGTGGTCGCCGATCTTCTTCAGCGCGCACCTGATCGGCTTTGCCTTTTTCTGGATCACGCTGCTGATCGTGCTGGTCATCGCCAACATGGCCTATTTCGCGCGGATCAGCCGCACGGCGATGCTGCTGATGGTGCCCTATCTGGCGTGGATCTGTTTTGCCGCCGTGCTCAACCTGCGGTTCTGGCAGTTGAATTGATCGGCGGACGGGTCCATCTATTCCCCATGCAGAGCGACAATCCCCGTATCTCGGACCTCACCCGGATGTTCACCGCCGCCGCCGGCACCTTTGCCGGCATGGCGCAGGAATCGGCCGAAGCCGCACGAGAGAAGCTGAAGGAAACTTTCGGCGGTCTGGACTTCGTCAGCCGCGAGGAGTTCGAGGCGGTGAAGGAAATGGCTGTGAAGGCGCGTGAGGAGAACGACGCGCTCTCGGCCCGCATCGCCGCCCTGGAGGCGAACGTGGCGGCATCGGCCAGGAAGGCTGCGGCCAAGAAGGCATCGCCCGACACCTGAGGCCGATCGAAAAGGGCGCGCTCGCCGGATGAAGCTCACTCCATCCGGTATCGGATCGTCATGGTCCAGGGCGCCTTGAAAGCCACGCCATCCTTTTCGAGAGAAGGCTCGAACCGAGCCTCTTTCAACAGGATATCGCAAGCCGTCTTCCGGAACGAACTGGGCTCGAACGTGAAGGTCGACTTGCACTCGACCGGCTTGCCCGTCTCGTCGAGGATCAGCACGAGGCTCAAGGCCGCGTCCTGCATCGCCCGCTCGGCCTCGGCCGGGTAATTCTTCTGGATTTCACCGGCCCAGCGGGCCTGATCGATCGGCTTGGGTGGTTTGCTTGCGGCCTTGTAGCGCTCGACATCGATACCCCAGCCCGCCAGCCGCCTTTCCGCGCAGTCCCGAATGGCTTTCGCCGGTTCGTAGAGCCCACCCGTGGCGAGGCTGACGGACGAGCTGACGCCCCAGCCGATCGTCAAGGTATCGGCATTGCGCTGCATGTCCTCGATCCAGGCGTCCTGCGCCTTGTCGAACGCAGCCATGACCGTGCGGTCGGGTTCGGGCGCGGCACGGGCGCGCTCCCGGTAAGCTTCCATCTCGCTTTTCGACATGGCCCCGTACATCTACACGGCACGCCCCCATAGCGCCGTACGCTCTTCCGGGCTCATCGCCAGGAAGGCATCCGCTGCGGGAAACGGTTCGAGACTTGTCCGCGTCCATGGGCCAAGGCCGATGCCCGGCGAGAACATGATCGCCATGCGCGACGACGGTGCGGGCCCCTCGTCGGCCAGCCGCAGGCGCATGTCGACCGGAAGATCCTTGAACGGGGCATCGTCGCGCCAGCGGGCCTTGATCGTCCGGTCCATGTTCGGAAAGCGGCCCAGCACCATGACCCCGAAACCGCCGCCGATCCCCTTGGTGTCCAGCTGCAGGAGATAGCTGTCGTTGCCGGTGCCGAACATGCGACGCACCTGGCAGCTGTTCTCGTCGGTGACGACGACCCAGGGGCTGCTGGGCGCAAGTGGTTCGGCCAGAACGGGCGCAGGGATGCTGGCGGCGGCAAGGACGGCGACACGGGCAGCGACCTGCGCAAGGCGATTCTTCATGCCGACCGTTCTATGGAGTTAGTTCGGCAAATCAACAGGTTCGCCAAGATGTGCGCCGGAACGCACCACGCCTGGCAAAACCGAAGAACACGGTGAGCCGAGTTGGCGAAACGGAACTGCCATCCTTGCCTGGCGTTAAGATCGCAAACCTTGCATCGGCAAAGGAATGCGAATGACCATGTTCACGCAACTCAATCCCACACTTCCCGTTCACGTCCTGGGCAAGGGCGACGGATACGCTTTCGGCATGATCGACTACGGTCAGGAACATAACCTCATCTGGGTCACCGCTCTCGACGAGACGGGCGAGATCTGGTGCGCCCCCAATCCGAAGGTCCGGCTGGGCCGGAACTGGACGATGGGCCGCAAGGAAAACCCCGAAGTCGCGGCCGACAAGGCAGCGATGAAGATCGAGGCGGAGATGACCGACGCGCTCTGCGCCTGCGGCGAGGACGCTGCCGCCTGATATCGGGCCGCACCTGATACCCGACCTGACCTGATCGCTTGCACCGGCGCGGCGCGAGCGGCACAGCGGACCACTCATGGAGATCCGCGCCCCCGCCATCCTCTGCGCCAGTCGCCCGCACGGTGAAACCGCCGCCATCGTCCGGGTCCTTACCCGCGATCATGGTATGCTGGCGGGATACGTCGCGGGCGGGCGCGGGCGGCAGTTGCGGCCTGTCCTCATTCCGGGCAATCTGGTGGAGGCGGACCTCAGGGCCCGCTCGGCCAGCCAGCTTCCATTCCTGAAACTGGAACTGGTGCAAAGCCGCGGGCCATGGCTGACCGAACCGCTGCCCGCCAGCGCGATCGGCTGGGCGACCACGCTGACGGCGGCGGTTCTTCCCGAACACAATCCCTATCCGGCGCTGCACGATACGCTCGCCGCGCTGCTCGATGCGATCTGCCATGCGCCGTCGGCCCGGGGTTGGGCTTTGGCCATGGCCAAGTACGAGACGCTGGTGCTCCGCGATCTCGGCTATGGCGGCGACCAGCCGCTGCCGCCGGCGGAGGAGTGGCCCGACATTCTGGCCGCGCTGGACCGTACGGGGCGGCAATTATCCCACCGGCTGCTTGCGGATCGGCGCACGAATGTTATGGGCGCGCGCGACGTGATGATGCAGCGGCTCGCCCGGATCGGCGGGGCCGCGGCCAACAGCCAAGGGGAATAGGCCATGAAGATCGCGGTTTTCGCAGGCGACGGGATCGGTCCCGAAGTCGTCGCCCAGGCCATTCGCGTGCTGGAGGTGCTGCCGCTCAAGGTATCGCTGCTCGACGGAGACGTCGGCGGTGTCGCCTACAAGAAGCACGGCCACCCGCTGCCGCCCGAAACGCTGGTCGCCGCGCGCGAGGCCGATGCCATCCTGTTCGGCGCGGTCGGCGATTTCGACTGCGATCACCTCGAACGCCATCTGCGCCCCGAACAGGCCATTCTCGGCCTGCGCAGCGAACTGGGCCTGTTCGCCAACCTGCGCCCGGCCAAGGTCTTTCCGGGGCTGGAGGACCGCTCCGGCCTCAAGCCCGAGATCGCGGGCGCCATCGACCTCCTGATCGTGCGCGAACTGAACGGCGACGTCTACTTCGGCGAAAAGGGCATGCGCACCACGCCGGCCGGGCTGCGCCAGGGCTACGACATCATGTCCTATGACGAGAGCGAGGTCCGCCGCATCGCGATCGCCGGGTTCGAGGCCGCGCGCAAGCGCCGGGGCAAGCTGTGCAGTGTCGACAAGGCCAACGTGCTGGAAACCAGCCAGCTGTGGCGCGACGTGGTGATCGAGACCCATGCCGACTATCCCGATGTCGAGCTGACCCACATGTACGTCGACAACGCCGCGATGCAGCTGGTGAAGCATCCGGGGCAGTTCGACGTGGTCGTTACCGGCAACCTGTTCGGCGATATCCTGTCGGATCAGGCCTCGATGTGCGTCGGCTCGATCGGCCTGCTGGCCAGTGCCTCGCTGGGCGAGCGCAAGACCGAATACGGCACTTTCGGCCTCTACGAACCGATCCACGGCAGCGCGCCGGACATCGCCGGGAAGGGCATCGCCAACCCGATGGCGACGATCCTCAGCCTTGCCGAACTGCTCCGCCACTCGCTGGGCGAAGAGGCGCTTGCCGCGCGGATCGAGGCTGCGGTGGCGAAGACTCTGGGCGACGGGATCCTCGGCGGCGATCTCGGTGGTACGGCGGGATGCGCTGAAATAGGTGACGCGGTGCTCGCAAGGCTGTAAGGTCTGCCGCACCGCAACACGATTGCGGGGTATCGACAAGGGGCTGGGGGGCCTTGCGTGACGATGAATGCCAAGATGGGGGATGCGGCGGCACAGGCGCCGCGACCGTGCTGTGTCAGGGTTTTCGAGGGGTTGCACCTGGCCGCCCTGCCGATGGGCCTGCTCGTCTCGCCTTCGGGGCAGGCGATGCACGCCTTGCCGTGGCTGGCGCTGATGCTGATGGCGGCGCTGGCGATCACCAGGCTACGGCTGGCGCTGGTGTGGCTGCTGGCGACCGCGATCGGCATCGGTTTCCTGATCTTCATACCCATCGGCGTTGCGTTCCAGGCCGCGCGGCTGGTCGACAATCCGATGTCGTGGCTGCGCATCGCCTATGTCCTGCTGGTCGCCAGCGCGTCGCTGTTTTTCCTTTGGCGGCGCGATACGATGGTGTGGATGCGCGAAAAGGGCGGTCGCCTGTCGATGGCGGTATTCTGACACTGGCAATTGCGGCGTAAATTGGGCATCAGGCGCGCCGATGGAGGCCCGATGCTCAAACTCGCGATAGTCCTGCCCACGCTCAACGAACGCGACAACCTCGCCCCGCTGGTGGACCGGCTGGCCGCCGCTCTCGACGGTCCGCTGGGCGCGGACGCGTGGGAAGCGATCTTCGTCGACGACAATTCGAAGGATGGCACGTCCGACGAAGGACGCCGCCTGTCGCAGGCCGATCCGCGCGTGCGGGTCATCCAGCGCATCGGCCGCCGCGGCCTGGCCAGCGCCGCGATCGAGGGGATGCTGGCCACCGCCGCGCCCTTCGTCGCGGTGATGGATGCCGATCATCAGCACGATCCCGTTCTGCTGCCCCAGATGCTCGCCGCACTCGAAGCGGGGGAGGCGGATGCCTGCGTCGCCAGTCGTTTCGCGCCGGGTGCCAGCATGGAGGCGTGGGGTCGGCCCGACCGGGAAAAGCATTCCGAACTCGCCAACGGCCTTGCCCGCCGGCTGACCGGGGTGACCCTGTCCGATCCGATGAGCGGCTATTTCATGCTGCCCGCCAAGACCCTGCGCGATGTTGCGCCGCAGCTTTCGGGCATCGGTTTCAAGATCCTGCTCGACATCCTGTCGACCGTCGACCAGCCGCTGCGGGTCAAGGAATTTCCCCTGTCCTTCGCCGCGCGCGCTACCGGAGAATCCAAGTTGGACCAGGCCATCGCCTTCGAATTCCTCGTCGGCCTCTATGACAAGACGCTGGGCCGGTTCATCCCGACGCGCTTTGCCCTGTTCGGCACCATCGGCGCGCTGGGCGTGGTCGTGCACCTTGCCATCCTGTGGCTGCTGTTCCGCGCGGGCGGGCTGCCGTTCCTCTACGGCCAGATCGGCGCGGTGATCGGGGCGCTGACCTTCAACTTCATCCTCAACAACGAACTGACATACGCCGACAAGCGGCTGCGCGGCATGGGCCCGCTCACCGTCGGCTGGGTCAAGTTCGCGCTGACCTGCTCGATCGGGGCCTTCGCCAATGTCGGCGTGGCCGAAGCTCTGGCAGAACGCGGCGTGCACTGGGCGGCGGCGGCGGTGGTCGGCATCGTCATCGGCTCGGTGTGGAACTACGCATTGTCGAGCAAGTTCGTCTGGGGCCGGTTCTAGGATCCCCAGCGACTCTTCCGGCCAGCTCGCGCGTCAGGAACAGCGTTTAAGCGCAAATTAACCCCTTTGCCGTCCAATGCAGGCGGACGGGCCATTGCGGCCCATCGGGCCAAGGCGGCTCCAAGGGGTGGTGATGATCCACGCAACGATCAGGGCGCGCAGCGTAGAGGCGGAACGGCGCTGGCAAGTTCGCCGCGACGTCGCCATCGCCACGTCCGCCCGCGCGGCGAACCGGCGGGGCCATGCCGCGCTGATCCGCAACCTGTCCGAAAACGGCCTGCTGATCGAGACCGACGCACCGCTGGCCCCGCGCGACAGTTTCGAGATCACACTGCCCGACCATGCCGACGTCGCCGCCGAAGTCGTCTGGGCGAAAGGCAACCTCAAGGGCTGCCGCTTCTTCGCGCCGATCCCGAAATCGGTGGTCAGCGCCGCGGTCCTGCTCTCTCCCGCCGAAGGGGAGGGCGAGGACATCTACCGCGAACTGCGCCAGGTCCGCCGTGAGCTGGACCATGAGGAGGAGCGCCACCTGCCGACCGCGCTGTCGATCCCGGGGCTGGTCCTGCTGCTGGTGATCGAACTGCTGGTGGTCGCGCTGATCCTGCTCGCCTAGCGCCAGCTCTGCAGCACGGCAAAGACCGCGAAAGCGGTCTTTCCCGCCAGCGGCATCGTCGTCAGGATCTTGAAGAAATAGAGGAAGACCAGCGCGTTGAGGACGTGGAAGGTCGTGGCCCAGCCGCGCTTGACCCGCGCGAACGGCTCGCGCCAGATCGCGGCATCCAGAACCAGAGCCAGCGCAATCGAGATGAACATCGCGCAGATCAGGTAGTGGTAGTAGAACTGCACCGGCTTGGGCGCGACGACCCACATCCCGATCGCCGCCAGCCACGCGCCGGCAACCGCCAGGCAATCCCAGCGCCGCCGCGCAAGGCCGAGCCAGAGGCAGGCCACCAGCGCGACCAGCCCGGCCCACATCTGCAGCGGATTGCCCAGCATCAGCATGCCGCGCCACACGCCTTCGTATTCCTGGTAGAAATACCAGATCGGGCGCAAGTCGAGCACCCACTGCCACCACTGCGACATGTAGCCGTGCGGCTTGGTCACGCTTTCCTGCAGCTCCAGCATGTACTGCTGCCAGGCCAGCGGGTTGGTGAAGCGGGTGTTGGGATACTTCAGCAGGCGGATCGTCTCGAAACTGGCGAAGTAGATCGCCAGCGGCAATGCGCCGAGCCATGCCCCCGCCTCGAAGATGGTCATCCGGCCCAGCGGCCGCCGGCACAGGCCGAAGCGCGCCATCATGTTGCCGGCAAACACGCACAGACCCGCATAGGCGATGACCGGCGCGCCGTTCCATTTCACCGCGAACGACAGGCCGAACAGCACGCCCGCCAGTATCACCCGCAGCCGGGCGTGCCGCTGCGTCGCAATGGCCGCGGTCAGCGCCCAGAGGCCCATCAGCAGGAACGACAGCATCGTCCCGTCGAGCATGGCGATCCGCGACTGGACCAGCAGCACGAAGTTGGTGGCGGCGAAGATCCCGGCGCTAATCGCGGCGAAACGCGATCCGCTGGCGTGCCAGGTCAGCCGCATCACCGCCAGGAGCGACAGGCCTCCGAACACGACCGAGGGGAACCGCCATCCGAACGCCACGTCGCCGAACGCGTCGATCGACAGCGCGATGATCTGCTTGCCCAGCACCGGATGTTCGGGATTCAGCAGTCGCAGCATGCCGTTCCACGCCCGCGCTGCCGGCACGTAGTGGATCTCGTCGAACATCATCTTGCCGACGGTATCGAGGCCGAAGAGCGCGACGGCGGCGAAGATCGCGACGATCAGCGCCGTCCACCCACGCGGATCGCGCTCTGCCGGGAGGGCCGGGGCGAGCGATCCGGCGGTGCGGAAAAAGGCGGATCGGGCGGCGGGCTGCATGGCGGCACGCGCGATACGCTGCGGCGCGGGGCTGCGCAATCGGGATTGCAGGCGCTTCTGGGCTGTCCGTCGCTTGCAAAGCCGATTGCACCGCCAGGGCCGCCGCGCTAACGGCGGGCCCCATGAAGCGCACGACAGGACAGGACCGCTCGATCACTCGCAACTGGCGCCCGGCGACGCAGGCCATTCGCGCCGGCACCTGGCGTTCGGAAATGGGCGAGACGAGCGAGGCGATCTTCGCCACCAGCGGCTATTCGTACGAGGACGCGGCGACGCCTGCGGCCCGTTTCGCGGGCGAGCAGGACGGCATGACCTATTCGCGCCTGCAGAACCCGACGGTGCAGATGCTGGAAGAGCGCATCGCCGTGATGGAAGGGGCAGAGGCATGCCGCACGCAGGCGAGCGGCATGGCGGCGATGACCGCGGCGCTGCTGTGTCAGTTGTCGCAGGGCGACCACATCGTCGCCGCGCGTGCCGCCTTCGGCTCTTGCCGCTGGCTGGTCGACAGCCTGCTGCCCCGTTTCGGGGTGGAGACGACGGTCATCGATTCGACCGATGACGACGCGTGGGAACGCGCGGTGAAGCCGAACACCAGGGTGTTCTTCTTCGAAACGCCCGCCAACCCCACGCTCGACATCGTCGACCTGAAGCATGTCTGCGACGTGGCCAAAGCGCATGGCGTGACGACGGTGGTCGACAACGCCTTCTGCACCCCGATCATGCAGCGGCCGATGGATTTCGGCGCCGATGTCGTCGCCTATTCGGCCACCAAGCTGATGGACGGGCAGGGCCGCGTGCTGGCCGGGGCCGTCTGCGGGACCGAGGAATTCATCAACGACAAGCTGCTGCCGTTCCAGCGCAACACCGGACCGAACCTCTCGCCCTTCAACGCCTGGGTGGTGCTGAAGGGGATGGAGACGCTGGCCCTGCGCGCGCGGCAGCAATGCGACAACGCGCTGAAAGTCGGCCAATTCCTCGAAGGCCGAGTGCCCAGGATCCTGCACCCCGGTCTTGCCAGCCATCCGCGCCATGATCTTGCCATGCAGCAGATGCTGATGCCCGGCTGTATCTTCTCGATCGTTCTCGATGGCGGTCGCGAAGAGGCGCACGCCTTCCTCGACGCGCTCGAACTGGTCGATATCTCGAACAACATCGGCGACTCGCGGTCGCTGATGTGCCATCCTGCCAGCACCACCCACCATTCGGTCGGCCCCGAAACCCGGGCCGAGATGGGAGTGCCCGAAGGGATGCTGCGTCTGAATGTCGGGCTCGAGGATGCGGACGATATCATCGAGGATCTGGAACGGGGCCTGCGCGCTGTCGGCCTCTAGGTCGGAACCGATTGGCGATATCGCGCGTTCCGCAGCCATGATGCGGATATACGCGTGACGTCAGACATCCCCCGTCCCATTGCGCCGGCACAGACTTCCGCGCGCCCCTACAGCGGCAGCGACGCCGATGACGCGCGCGATGCCAGCCTGCGCGCCCTCTCGCCCGAGGCGCTTCTCGCCTCGGTGGTGGAAAATTCCGACGACGCGATCGTGTCCAAGACCCTCGACGGCATCGTCCAGTCCTGGAACAAGGGCGCGGAACGGTTGTTCGGCTGGACGGCGGAGGAGATGATCGGACGCTCGATCCGCACGCTCATCCCCGCTGAGCGCGAGGCCGAGGAAGACGCGATCATCCGGCAGATCGTTGCCGGTCGCCGGGTTTCCTCGATGCACACGGTCCGCCTTCGCAAGACGGGGGCGGAAGTTCGTGTCTCGGTGACCGTTTCGCCGGTCCTCGACGCGGCGGGCAACATCGTCGGCGCCAGCAAGATCGCGCGCGATGTCGGCGCGCTGGAAACCGCGCGGCACCAGCTGGCGGAGAGCGAGCGCCGGTTCAAGATGCTGGCCGACAATATCTCGCAACTGGCGTGGATCGCGGACAAGGACGGCTGGATCTACTGGTACAACAAGCGCTGGTTCGACTACACCGGCACCACGCTGGAGCAGATGCAGGGCTGGGGCTGGAAGGCGGTGCATCACCCCGACCATGTCGACCGGGTCGTCGCCCGCGTGCAGCACAGCTGGGATACCGGCGAACTGTGGGAGGATACCTTCCCCTTGCGCGGTCGGGACGGCGAATACCGCTGGTTCCTGTCACGCGCGCGGCCCATCCACGACGACAACGGCGACGTGGTGTCGTGGTTCGGTACCAACACCGACATTACCGAACAGCGGGCGCAGGCGGAATCGATCAGCGCCCTGCTGAACGAGGTGAACCACCGCTCGAAGAACATGCTCACCCTGATCCAGTCGCTGGCACGGCGCTCGGCCCCGGGGAACGAGGAATTCCTGAAGCGCTTCGTCCGCCGGCTCGACGCGCTGGCCGCGAACCAGGATCTGCTGGTGCGTCAGGCGTGGACTCGGGTTGACCTGCACGACCTGGTAAAAGCGCAACTGGCCTTCGCGTTCGACGTTGCAAAGGGACAGGTCGGCATCGACGGCCCGGACATCGCGATCACCGCGCGGGCGTCCGAAACGATCGGCATGGCACTGCACGAACTGGCGACCAACGCCCTGAAATACGGCGCGCTTTCGGTCGATGAGGGGCAGGTGCAGGTCGATTGGGAGGTGGCCGACGGCGCGTTCGTCATGGACTGGATCGAGACGGGCGGGCCGCCGGTCGAGGAACCGACGCGCAAGGGTTTCGGCACCAGCGTCATCCGCGACATCCCTATCGCCTCGCTCGATGCATCGGCACAGCTCGATTACCGGCCCGATGGCCTGCGCTGGCACCTTTCCTGCCCGGCGGAGCGGATCGTTGCGGACCCGTTCGCCGCGCCAGTGGACGGTGCGCGGGACGATATCACGCCGGGCGGTGGGTAAATCCCCGCCTCGCCGCACCCTTCCGGCCGCTGCGATTGATAGCTTCGGCAATCGGGGGTAGGGTCGGCCACGATGATTGAGCAGTTCTTCGACCACGTCGCCAACACCGCCGGAATCACCGTTCGGGTGGCCGCCAGTTTTCTGCCCGAACAGTCGCAGGTGGCCGACGGGCGATGGTTCTGGGCCTATCACATCCGGATCGAAAACCACGGCGACGCCAGCGTCCGGCTCGTCACCCGCCACTGGCGCATCACCGACGGCAACGGGCGGGTCAGCCTTGTCGATGGCGAAGGCGTGGTCGGCGAACAGCCGCTCCTGGGTCCGGGCGAAAGCCACGACTACGTGTCGGGCTGCCCGCTCGAAACGCCGCACGGGTCGATGGAAGGCTACTACGGCTTCATCCGCGCCGATGGCACGAAGTTCGAAGCGGCGATCCCCTTCTTCCCGCTCGCCGCCCCGGCTACCGCGCGATAGCAGGCGGGCTTTCCCGCCGGGTCTGCGCGTGGTTATCGCCGCAACCGGCGGAGCGCCGCGAACAGGCCCACGACCACCCATAGCCAGAACGCAAGGCTGGCGATGAAGGGCCCGCCCCGAAAGGTGTCCTCCGGTCCGGGCGCGCGGGGAACCGAAATGCCAGGTCTGTCGGCGACGAACGGTGCGGGCCATCCGGCCACCACGCGGGGTTGGTAGTTTTCCTCCGGCGGTCCCATGTTGCCATACTCGGCGATCTCGTCGGTCGCAGGGCGCACCAGAAGACTGCTCACGGT
Source organism: uncultured Croceicoccus sp. (assembly GCA_964424995.1). GTDB lineage: Bacteria > Pseudomonadota > Alphaproteobacteria > Sphingomonadales > Sphingomonadaceae > Croceicoccus. Next base: position 2,039 of record CAYRLC010000046.1, on the reverse strand, counting down.
GAGGGCCAGCGCCGCTATCATCGCCGCCATTGCCTTGCCCACCGTTTTCATCCTGCTTCTCCCGCCACGCAACCCGGCCCCTCGTGCCGCTGTCCGTCTGGCCGCGGGCTGAACGGGAGGGGCGGCGCAGCGGGAATTCGCCCGTGATCCGGGGATTGCCCACGGGCGCGCCGCCGCCTAAACCCCGGCGCGACATGAAGCGGACGCATCTTCCTCTCAACGGCCTGCGCGTGCTCGACGCGGCGGCGCGGCATCTTTCGTTCACCCGCGCGGCGGACGAACTGGCGGTGACCCCGGCGGCGGTCGGCCAGCAGATCCGCGCGCTGGAGGATCTGCTCGGCGTCGTGCTGTTCCGTCGCACGCCCAAGGGGCTCGAACTGACCGACGAGGCGGAGGCCGGCCTCGATTCGCTGCGCGAAGGGTTCCTGCGGTTCGAGGAATCGGTGCAGGCGATGCAGGCCGGGCAATTGAGCCACATCTTCACGTTCGCTGCGCCGCGCGACTTCTTCGGCGCGTGGTTCGCGCGCCGCATCGGCGATTTCCGCGATGCCCATCCCGACACCCGCTTCCACATGGCAGGCGGCGCCAATGCCGATTTTACCGAGGCGAACCTCGATTTCGCGGTGCGGCTGGCCGAGGGGCCGGGCGACCTGGAGGGCGTGCCGCTGCGACCCGCGCGGCAGGTCGTGGTCGCCGCGCCGCGCGCGCAGGATTCGTGGATCGCATGGCCCGGCGGACCCGCGCCCGATGGCGTCGATGCGACGATGCAGGTCGGCGCGTCGGGCCAGGCGCTGGCGGCGGTGGAAAGCGGGCTGGGGCGCACGATCCTGCCGCTGCAACTGGTCGAGGATGCGCTGGACAGCGGCGATCTCGTCGCGCTCGGCCCGGTGGAGGAGAGCCGCTACGGCTACTGGCTCGTTGCCCCGCGGCCGCAATGGCGGCAGAAGAAGGTGAAGGCGCTGGTCGAGTTCCTGCAGGCGAAATGACCGCCGTCTTGGCCCGGACCGAGCGGCTGGTGCTGCGCGAACTGGCCCGCCGCGACATCGCCCCGCTGTTCGAGGGGTTCGGCGATCCGGCTACGATGACATGGTGGAGCCGGGCCGCCTTTGCCGACGAGGCGGAGCTTTCGGCATGGGCCTTTCCCGACGATCCGGGCGACAGCCTGACCTGCGTCGCGGCCGACCCGGTGAGCGACGAGGCACTCATCTACTGCACCTTGATGCCGCGTGGGCGCGGGCAGGCCGAGATCGGCTTTCTCGCGCGGCCGGCTGCGCAGGGACGCGGTCTGGCCAAAGAAGCGCTGGGCGCGCTGATCGACCACGGCTTCGGCGCGATGGGCCTGCGCCGGATCTACGCCGATACCGATCCCGACAATGCCGCTTCCAATCGCCTGCTCGCCGCGCTGGGCTTCACGCTGGAAGGGCGGCTGCGCGAGGCGTGGGAGACGCACATCGGCCTGCGCGATTCGCATATCTGGGGGCTGTTGCGCCGCGAATGGCGCTGAGCGGTTCTTGGGCGGTCAGCCGATCAGCCAGGCCGCTTCGCTCGCCGGAATGCGCCCCTTCAGCCCGCGCTCGACCTCACGCTTCTCCAGCAATGTCGCGGCACCATAGAGCCGGGCCACTTCGGCGGCATCGACCAAGAAGGGCGGCCCTTCGGCCAGCGACTGGTCGTAAGCGAACGTGATCAGCAGCCGCGGCGCACCGGCGGCCAGATCGGCAAGCTTCGCGACATAGCGCTCGCGCATACCCGCCGGCAGCGCCACCGTCGCGGCACGGTCGTAGACCGCAGCCACAGGCCCGAGCGTTTCGGCATCGAGCGCGAAGATGTCGCCGGCATAGACCGTCACGCCGCGCACCTCGTACCGGGTCAGCGCGCCCGCCCGTTCGAGCTGCGGCGTGGCCGCCATCTCGGCATAGAGCTGGGTCACGGCCTTCACCGACAGTTCGACGCCGATCACCTCGAACCCCCGCGCGGCGAGCCAGGGCAGGTCCTGTGCCTTGCCGCATAGAGGGACGAGAATGCGCGCGCCCGGTTTC
>CAYRLC010000045.1:6860-18243 GCA_964424995.1 uncultured Croceicoccus sp. | reverse complement strand
CGACAATCAGGGACTCCCTGTCGGCTTCATCCTGACCGGTGGTGAGGCTTCCGATATGCAGCTGTCGACGACCTGATGTCCCTGCCGCTGCCCATCATTCCGCCCCGATCGAACCGCAAGGCACCAGCGCATCCTGACTATCGGCGATACAAGGATCGCAACCGTATCGAGCGCATGTTCGGCAAGCTGAAACAGCAGCGCCGCATTGCCACACGCTACGACAAAACCGTCCTCTCGTTTGAGAGCTTCCTCAACCTCGCCGCCGCCCGGCTATGGCTGAAGTCTTTTGTCAACGCAGCATAGTCTCTAAGGTCTCTCTTTGACCTTTGGTGAAATCGTTGTGCAGCAGGCATAGGACATCACCCCCGCCCACTGGCGAAGGTGAAGCCCGGCCTGAAACAGTCTTGCTGACCTTCGGAGCCAACCGCCGCTTACAGGCGCGCCCGGTGCAATGGTGCCCGCGCGCTCGGCAGTAGCTTTCGAGGCTATCCATCGCCCCGCCATCCCCCGCTCTGCCTTTCGGACTCGGGTTGCCGCTGTGGATGGTCCCCCCGGTAGCGGCGACTGACTTTCCATCGGAAAGCCAGGCCGCGCCCCGGTGTCTTGGCCCTCGGCGCGGCACAGGCATTTTAAGGCAATCCGACTGCCTTAATCTCAGCGGCTATTGTCCGGCTGCACCCACCTGCTTACGCGCGCCTGCCGCAATCGTGGCGAAGTGCTGATTGAGGTCGGGCTTTAGGGCACAGACAATCTTGCCCAGCTTGAAGGTCGGAATTTGCCCGCTGTCGTGAAGGTGCTGCGTCTGCCGGTCAGTCAGTTCGAGGAAACGGGCGATCCTCTTGATGCCGTAGAGCAGTTCGTTGCTCGTGCTCATTTCGTGTTGCCCTTGTTCGCGCGATGGACGTGCCAGCGCATGTGATTTGCCTCGCGGGCTGTTTTTGTCAGGTGACAGGCGCGGCAGATCGGGGCCGCGTTGCTGAGGTCGTCAGTCCCGCCGAAACAGACGGGTTCGACGTGATCCACCTCCGTCGCCACGCCATTGCAGACGTGGCAGCGAGGCTTGCCGCGCATGAGGCGGATTGCGATCAGAGCCGGTGCGCGGGGTGCAACCCGTTCATCGGCTCGCCTGTTACCTATGCGGCATCAGGTAACGCTGTAGGTAACATTGACTGAGGTAACATGCAACGCATGGGCACGATGGAAATCATAACATACTGATTTATAGCCTTATTATTTACCATGGTAACGCAGGGACAGGACTCTTAATCAGCGGGTCCTAGGTTCGAGCCCTAGTGCGTCCACCACCCTTCTCTCTGAAATCAAATGAATTTTCCGCATCGAGCGGCCCACGTTGGGCGTTGCGCATAGCCCTGCTTCGCCGCAGATTTTGGCTTTTGGGGAACCCTCTCGCGTCCCGTCACTTTGGTTCATGACGGCAGTTTCGCCGCCTGACGCCACACCAAGCGTCGCGGCAAGAGGGGCAATGCAGGAACAGGCTTTCGTTATCGCGCTGGTCGGGGTTCTCGGCATCGGTGCACAGTGGATTGCGTGGCGCACGGGTTGGCCGGCAATCGTGCTCATGCTTGGTGCGGGGTTCATTGCGGGTCCCCTGCTGGGTCTGATCGATCCGCATCACGCGTTCGGCGAATTGCTCGAACCGGCGATTTCCATCGGCGTTGCCCTGATCCTGTTCGAGGGCGGGCTCAGCCTCGATTTCCGCGAGCTGCGCAAGACCGGCAGCGCCATCTGGCGCATGTGCGTGATCGGCGCACCCATTGCCTGGCTGCTGGGAACGCTCGCCTGCTATTACATCGCGGGACTGGTGCTGCCGGTGTCGATCATCTTCGCAGGCATCCTCGTGGTCACGGGCCCCACGGTGGTGATCCCGATGTTGCGCCAGTCGGCGGTTGCGCAGCGCCCCTCTGCCATTCTGAAATGGGAAGCCATCGTCAACGATCCCGTCGGGGCGATGTGCGCGGTGCTGGCCTACGAATACTTTCGCGCGTCGGCCGACGGTTCGAATGCGCTCGAGGTGGTGCCGTTGCTCCTCTTCGCCTCCGTCGCCGCCGCGGTGCTCGGCTATCTGGCGGCCCGCCTGATCGCATGGAGTTTCCCGCGCGGTTACGTGCCCGAATATCTCAAGGCGCCGGTGCTGCTGGTCGTCGTGGTCGCTTTGTTCGTCACCGCCAATACGATCCAGCAGGAAACCGGGCTGGTCGCGGTAACGATCATGGGCATCGCGCTCGCCAACATGAAGGTGGATTCGCTGCGCGACATCCATCCTTTCAAACAGAACATCGCCGTGATCCTCGTGTCGGGCATCTTTATTCTGCTGTCGGCGTCGCTGGAGTTCGAGACGCTGAGGTCGTTGGAATGGCAGTTCACGTTATTCCTGCTGGCCATCCTGTTCATCGTGCGACCGGTAACCGTGCTGATCAGCCTCGCCTTCAGTTCCATCCCGTGGAAGGAGCGGCTGTTCCTGGGCTGGATCGCGCCGCGCGGCATCGTTTCGATCGCGATTTCCGGGCTTTTCGCGCTGCGGCTGTCCGATCTGGGTTATGCCGACGGGACCATCCTCATCAGCCTGTCGTTCGCGGTCTGCGTCGCGACCATTGTCGCCCACGGATTCAGCATCCAGCTCGTGGCGCGGTGGCTCGGCGTGACCGGTGCGACCTCGCGCGGATTGCTGCTGGTGGGGGCGACGCCGTGGTCCATCGCGCTGGCCCGCGAACTCGGCGAGATGCAGGTGCCGGTGACGATCGCCGATACCAGCTGGTGGCGCCTGTCGGCGGCGCGGCAGCAGGGGCTGGACACCTATCACGGTGAGATCCTGGCCGAAGCGACGGAACACACGCTGGAGCTGACCCGCTATCAGGTGCTGGTCGCGGCGACCGACAACGAGGCCTACAACGCTCTGGTCTGCAATGAGTTCGCGCCCGAATTCGGGCGTGACGCAGTCTACCAGCTGGGCGAGCCCGGGCATCACGACGATCCGCGTACGCTGCCCAGCTCGATCCGTGGCCGCTCGCTGTTCGAATCCGGCGCCGATATGGAAGCGTTGCACCGACGCCAGATCGCCGGCTGGGAATTTCGCAAGACCCGCCTGTCCGATCAGTTCGATTTCGAGGCCGCGCGTTCCGCGCTTCCCGCCGAGGCGGATTTCCTGTTGCTGGTTCGCAAGGACGGGAACTTGCGCTTCTTCACCCATGCCTCGCGGCCCGTTCCCGTTTCGGGCGATCTCGTGATCTCGTATAGCCCGCCAGAGGATACCGCCGTTGCGCGGGCGCAGGAAGCACGGGAAATCAAGCAGAAGCGCGAGGCCAAGGCGCGCCGCAAGCCGGAAGTCGATCCGGCATGAGGGAGAGACCGACCATGCCCCGCAAAGCCCTTGTCGTCATTGCCGCCCTGTCTCTAACCGCCCTGTCTCTGGCCGCCTGCCGCGCAGAGGAGCCGATGCCCGAACCCTCGCCCAGTCCGAGTGGCAGCGCATCGGCAGAACCCGTGTCGATCCTGCGCGAGGCACCGGACCCTGTCGCACCGGCCCTGCCGACGGAGCCGTTCACGACTACCGTCCCGTTCGGCGAAGGGGGCACCTCCCTTCCCGCAGAGGCTGCCGACATGATCGCCGCGATCATTGCATCGAAGCAGTACGAAATGGGCGGTGCGATAGTCCTGCGGGGTCACAGCGATTCCGTCGGTAGCGATGCAGCCAATCTCGTGTCTTCGCGCCGACGTGCCGAAGCCGTCGCCTCAGCGCTGGTGGAGGCCGGGGTGGACGAAGATCGGATCACGGTCATCCCGCTTGGCGAGATGCGCCCGGTGGCGCCAAACGCGAAGCTGGACGGTTCGCCGGACGAGGCAGGAAGGGCCAGGAACCGCCGTGTCGAGGTCGAAGTGCTGCTGCCCGAGAACGACGGGGCTGGCTCCGACCAGCCCGCCCCCATGGTTACAGAAGCGCCTGAAGAGGATGAAAACTCGTAAATTCGTCAGCCAGCACGCGCGCTTGGTGACCGCTGCGTTAACCATCGGACCGACATTTTCCCGTGGGCGGCGCCGTTCGTTTTGTCAGCGAAAAGTTAACCAAAGGACGGTAGGACAGGCGCGTGACGACCCGCCCCTGGTCCTTTACCGCGCGACGCGCCTCCTCGCAGGAGATGACCCGGCTGTACCAGCTGGCGATCAGCGCGCTGGCCGCGTGGGTGCTCTACGTCGTCTACATTCCGATCATGATCGATCACCTGCCCCGCTGGGTCGGTGCCGCGATCGCGCCGCAGCCCGTGTCGGGCAACATCGTCCTGATCGACGTTGCCAACGACCGCAGTTTCTCGACCACGTCGATCGCCGCCCGGCAGGCGGAGGCGGTTCGCATCGCGTCCGCCGGCAAGGCCGAGGCAATCTTCATCGAAGGGCGCTTCGCCCAGTCCGACGCCGGCATCAAGCCCTTGGGCGAAGCAATCGCCGATACCTCGGTGCCGGTCACGATCGGGTGGCCGATCACGTACGCGGCAGAGGATAACGCTGTCGGCATCCGCGTCGATCGCCGCGCCTCGTTCCCCAAAGCCCGCGAAGCCATACAGGCCGACCGCGTCACGCTGACCCAGTTCCGCCCGTACTGCAGCAGTTCGATCGAAGTCGCCGACCGGACCTACCCGACATTCTCGGGCGCCATCAGCGGATCGCCACGCAACTACGACAGCGAGTCGACCGACTACCGCTACGACATGGACAGCATCCCGGTCTTCCGGCTCGACGACCTCGCCAACGATCCGAAGCTTTGGGCCGGACTTGCCGGACGCCGCGTCGTGGTTGGTGCCACGAACGGCAGCCTCGACCAGACCTCGCTCGTGCCCAACAAGTGGGGCTGGGTTCCGTCGATCTATGTCAACATCCTCGCGGCCGAAACCATGCGGACCGGACCGCCACTGACGGTCAGCAACTCCGTGACATTCTGGGTCGCGCTGATTCTCATCTATGCCTCCACCTTCCTCGAAAAACGGGCGCGGCGACGCGCCTATGTCATCATCGCGCTGGGTGTCATCGGCATCCCGCTTCTGGCGGCACCTTTCGGACCGGTTGTGGGACTGGGCAGTGCGACGACCATGCTGGGGGTGTTCTTCACCATGCGTCAGCGAAGCCAGGCGCGGGAGCGGGCGGCAGGTACCGAACGCCTGTCGGGCCTGCCGAATTTTCACGCTCTGGAAGACGAGTATGCGTCGGCCAAGGGACGGCTGGTCATCGCCAAGGTCGACAATTTCAAGGAGATCCTCGCCAGTCTCGAACCCTCGCAGCATCCAGAGTTCATTCAGCAGATCGCCAAGCGGCTGTCGGTCGGTTCGAGCCACCGGATCCACACCGACACTTCAGGTCACTTCGCGTGGTTCGAGGATCTGGAGAATGCCAAGAGCCACGTCGCCGGCCTCCTTGCCCTGACCAGCGCGCCGATCATCGTTGCGGACCGCACCCTCGACTTTGCCTGTTCGTTCGGCCTGCTCGATTGCACCATCGAAAAGCCGCGGCAAGCGATCAGTGCCACGGTCGTCGCGGCGGACAGGGCCAGCACACGGCCCAGCCGCATCGCCTATGTCAGCGAACAGGACGGGTATGACGCAAATTGGCAGCTCTCGCTGCTTGCTTCGCTGGATCAGGCGATCAGCAAGGAGCAGATCTATCTCGCCTTCCAGCCCCAGGTGCGGCTGGACAATGCGGCCATCGTCGGGGTCGAGGCGCTGGTCCGCTGGCGGCATCCCGAACGCGGGGTGATCAGCCCGTCGCAGTTCATTCCGCAAATCGAGCGGGCGGGACGGCTGAAGCCCCTGACTGCCCATACCCTGCGCCTCGCTGCCCGCGCCGCTCAGAAGACCGGACCGATGCGCATCCGGGTCAGCGTAAACGTATCCGCAACGATCATCTCCGACGACGATTTCGTCACCTTCGTCCAGGAGAATATCCGCGCGGGAGGCGGACTGCCCAATGCGATCACGATCGAGATCACCGAAACGGCACGCATCCCCAGCATCGAGCGTGCGGCCCGCAACCTGCAAGCACTGCAGCGGCTGGGTTATCATGTCGCGCTGGACGATTTCGGCACGGGCGAAGCGAACCTCTCGCTGCTCGTGTCGCTTCCCTGTGACGAACTGAAAATCGACCGCAGCTTCGTCGTGCTCGCGCAGCACAGCGAACGGGCGCGCATGGTCATCAACGCGATGGCACGCACGACCCAGCTGACTGGCATGCGACTCGTTGCCGAAGGGATCGAGACGGAGGAGGATCGCGCCACTCTAACCGAGCTGGGCTGTCATATCGGACAGGGATATTTGCTCGGAAAGCCGCAATTCCTCCCCCAGTTCCTGCAAACGCTCGATGGCAGTGTTGAAGAAACAGCGCGGAAATTAACCCTTTATTAACCTTAAAAACTGTGGTTAACAGATGGCCTCAAGAACGGAGGCCAAGATGTTGTCCATGCTTATCGGATTTTGGTGGGAGCCCCTCAAGGACCTGCTGATGCCCTACAAGAGCTGATTTCGATCAGACAGGAAGCCCCGCTCAATCAGCGGGGCTTTTTCTTTCGGGTCAAAAATTCCACCTGATTTGCGGGTTTTGGAGCTCGGCCTCCCTGAGGATCTGGGCCGACAATCACATTACGATGACCATATTCTTGCGGATCACATTGTAATGTTGTAGAGCCCTGTCATGAGCACGACCCACCGCCCCACCCAAGCCCGAATCAGGGATCTCGTCCGCGACGGCACAATGACCCGCACCGCCATTGCCCGCGCCGCCGGCCTGCACGCAAACAGCCTTCGCGAGTGCCTGTCGGACGAATGGAACCCCACCGCCGACACGCTGGCGAAGCTGGATGCGTTTCTCGAAGGCAGGAGCAATCGCCCGGTCCTTGCCACCCCCGAAGAGATCATCGACGAAGCCCGCAACGGCCGCATGTTCATCCTTGTCGACGACGAGGACCGCGAGAACGAGGGCGATCTCGTCATCCCCGCGCAGATGGCGACCCCGGCCGCGATCAATTTCATGGCCACCTACGGCCGCGGACTGATCTGCCTCACCCTCACCCGCGCCCGTGTCGACGAGCTCGGCCTCGAACTGATGAGCCGGAACAATCGTACCCGGCACGAAACGGCCTTCACTACGTCGATCGAGGCGCGCGAGGGTGTCACCACCGGCATCAGCGCCGGCGACCGGGCCCGTACCGTCAGTGTCGCCATCGATTCCAGCAAGAGCCGCGACGACATCGTCACGCCGGGTCATGTCTTCCCACTGGTCGCTCGCGATGGCGGCGTGCTGATCCGCGCCGGCCATACCGAGGCGGCGGTCGATATCTCCCGCCTTGCCGGCCTCAACCCTTCGGGCGTGATCTGCGAGATCATGAACGACGACGGCACGATGGCGCGGATGGACGACCTCATCGGCTTTGCGCGTCGCCACGATCTCAAGATCGGCACGATTCGCGACCTCATCGCCTATCGTCGCAAGCACGATCACATCGTCGAAAAGCGGTCGGAAAGCCGCTTCGACAGCCGCTTCGGCGGGCGCTGGACGGCCAATGCCTTCTACAACAAGGCGACGGGCGAAGAGACGCTGGCCCTCACCCTCGGCCATATCGATCCCGACAAGCCGACGCTGGTGCGAATGCACGGCCTCAACGTCCTGGCCGACGCGCTGGGCGAGGATCAGCCGCGCAATGGCGAGCTCGGCCGCGCCATGCAGATGATCGCCGAGGAAGGTTCGGGCGTTGTCGTCCTGATCGACCGCAAGCGCGAGAACTTCTGGTCGACCGCGCTCGACATGCATTCGGGAAGCAAGCCGCCACCGTCGATGGACGAGCTGCGCGACTACGGTGTTGGGGCGCAGATTCTGTCCGAGCTGGGCGTGCACGAGATGATCCTGCTGACCAATTCGCATCATTCGCTGGTCGCGCTGGAAGGCTACGGCCTCTCGATCGTCGGCGAGCGTCCGATCGTCGTCTGACCCCTTCCCCCTTCGGAGTATCCCGCATGGCCCGCTTCCTCATCGTCGAGGCCCGCTTCTACGATCACCTCAACGACATGCTCGTCGCCGGCGCCCGCGCCGAACTGGAGAAGGCGGGTCATCAGGTCGATGTCCTCACCGTTCCCGGCGCGCTCGAAGTGCCCGGCGCGATCTCGCTGGCGGCGGAATCGGGCCGGTATGACGGGTTCGTCGCGATCGGCGTCGTCATTCGCGGCGAGACCTATCATTTCGAGATCGTCGCCGGCGAAAGCGCGCGCGGCATCATGGCGCTGACAATGGACGGCATCGCCATCGGAAACGGCATCCTGACGGTCGAGAACGAAGCGCAGGCGCTGGTCCGCGCCGATCGGTCGCAGAAGGACAAGGGCGGAGAAGCCGCGAAGGCCGCGCTCTGCCTGCTCGAACTGCAGGGCCGGTTCGCGGCCTGAGCTCGGCTTACCAGACGGTGACGCGATCCCGGGGCGCGAGATAGAGCTTCGCGCCCTGTTGGACGTCGAACGCGCGGTACCAGGCATCGATGTTGCGGACCGTCAACGCCCGGTAGTGGTCCGGCGCGTGGGAATCGGTGAGCAGCAACGTGCGCTCCGCCTGCTCGCGCCGCTTCGACCGGTTCGACTGGGCATAGCCTATGAAGAACCGCTGTTCACCGGTCAGCCCCTCGATCACCGGCGGCTCCTTGCCGTCGAGCGACGCGCGATAGGCATCGTAGGCGGCGGCCAGCCCGGCCACGTCGGCGATATTTTCCGCCAGCGAACCTTCGCCGTCGATGGCGATGTCGGGATAGGGGCGATAGGCCGAATACTGCGCCGCCAGCAAGGCGCCGCGCCGATTGAACTCGGCCAGATCCTCGCGCGTCCACCAGTTCCGCAGCACCCCGTCCTTGTCGAACGACGCGCCCAGTGAATCGAAGGCATGGCTGATCTCGTGCCCGATCACCGATCCGATCGCACCATAATTCGCCGCCGGATCGGACGCGGAATTGTACATCGGCGGCTGCAGGATGGCGGCGGGCAGGTTGATGGCGTTTTGCAGCGGCAGGTTCAGCGCGTTGGCATCATTGCTGCGGATCCACCATTCGCCCCGGTCCTGCGGCTTGCCGAGCTTGGCGAGCTGGCGGCGATAGGCGAGATCGTCAGCCGCGACCGTGGCGGCATAGGCCCCTTTCCCGCGCAAGTCGAAACCGCGGAAGCTTTCGAAGCTTTCGGGATAGCCGATGCCGACTTGCAACGCCTCCAGCTTCACCAGCGCCTCGTCGCGGGTTTCCGGGGCCAGCCAGTCGGCGTTGCGGATGCGGGCCGCGAAGGCTTCCTTGATGCGGCGCGTCATCTCGCGGATCGCGCGGCGATCCGCATCGGGCATGAAGCGTTCGGCGTAGACCCTGCTGACCGCCCCGCCCAGATGCGTGTCCAGCGCGTCGAGCGCCTGCTCTCCACGCGGCTTGGCCTTCTTAACGCCGCGAACCGAGGCGTCGAAGGCCAGTGCCGCCTTGCCGAAACCGGCGGGCAGGACGTCGGCGTGATCGGCCAGATGGCGATAGGTCAGCCAGTCGCGCCAGACCTCCAGCGGTTCGGAACCGACCAGTGCGGCGATACGAGCGATATTCTCGCCGCGATAGGCGATGACTGTATCCGCCCCGCCCAGCCCTGCCGCTTCGAAGAAGGCGGGCCAGTCGAGCCCGGGTGCCTTGCGCGCGAACTGGTCGCGCTGCCACGACGAAGGCGCGGAAATGAAATCGTAGAGAGCGGCGGGCGACGGGCTGGCGGCTGCGATCTTCGCTTCCAGTTCCACGACGCGCGCCGCGCGCGAGGCGGCATCGGCACGACCGGCCATGCGCAGCATCGCGGCGACCTGCTGCTGCAACGCGGCGCGCTGGCTGCCCGCGTAGGCTTCGCGCGTGGGCAGCGACATACCGCCGGGCAGCAGGTACGGTTCGTTCTGGCCGCCCGAAAGCGGCGTGCTGACGAAGAGGCCGAAAAGGTGGGGCGTTACGACGTCGGACCAGTTGAATGGGTCGACATCCGCTCGCACCTGCTTGCCGAGGGCGCGCGAAAGATCCTCGTTCGTGGCGATCGCGTCATAGGCCGCAAGCTGCGCGCGTACCGGGTTCAGGCCCGCCTTCTCGATCGCGGCAGTATCCATGTAGGCAGCGTAGTAGCGGCGCACCACGTCCTCTGCCGTGCCGACGTCGGTGTCCTGCGCGGCGAGGCTGTCGATCAGGTCGGTCATCTGCGCGGCCGAACGATCGCCCAGATCATTGAAGACGCCGATGGAAGTGCGATCGGCGGGAATTACGGCGGTGCGGTTCCACGCGCCGTTGGCGTAAAGATAAAAGTCGTCGCCCGGTGCCACCGCCTTGTCCATGGCGTCGAGATCGATGCCGACGCCCGTGCCCTGCACCGCCGCGGCCCGCTGGTCGCCGCCAGACGAGCAGCCCGCCGCGAGCCCGAGCGTGGCGAGCGTCAGCAACGAGGCGAAAAGCAAGGTCGTGCGCAAGGCGCGGGTTTCCCGTCGGGCGTTTGTGGCAAAATCGTGGCGACAGGGCCTTCTAGGTTGATTTTGCTCGATCCGCAATCATCCTACGGGGCCGGCGCCCGCATTACCTGCTGAACCGAGGGGGCCTGTTGAAACGACCGCGAAATACAGGGTTCGCGAAGGACGAACCCCGCTTGTCTGATCAGGAAAGACGGCCGAAGCAACGCGAACCGGCGTAGATCGCCGATGCGCCCAGTTCTTCCTCGATACGGATGAGCTGGTTGTACTTGGCGAGACGGTCAGAACGGGCCAGCGACCCGGTCTTGATCTGGCCGCAGTTGGTGGCCACCGCAAGGTCGGCGATGGTGCTGTCCTCGGTCTCGCCCGAACGGTGCGACATGACCGCGGTGTAACCGTTGCGCTGCGCGATCGAGACCGCCTCCAGCGTTTCGGTCAGCGTGCCGATCTGGTTGACCTTGACCAGCAGCGAGTTGGCAAGGCCCTGCCCGATGCCCATGGTCAGTCGCTTGGGATTGGTGACAAAAAGATCGTCGCCGACCAGCTGCACCTTGTCGCCGATCTTGTCGGTCAGCGCCTTCCAGCCCTCGAAGTCGTCTTCGGCCATGCCGTCCTCGATCGACCGGATCGGGTAGCTGGCGCACAAGTCGGCGAGGTAGTCGGCCATCTCGAAACCGGTCAGCGACAGGCCTTCGCCCGCGATGTCGTAGCGTCCTTCGGAAAAGAACTCGGTGCTCGCACAGTCGAGCGCGATGGCGATGTCGTCACCCGGCTTGAAGCCGGCCTTCTCGATCGATTCCATCACGAAATCGAGCGCGGCGCGGGTGCTGGCAAGGTTCGGGGCAAAGCCACCCTCGTCGCCGACCGAAGTCGACAGGCCCTTGTCGTG
>CAYRLC010000045.1:0-6850 GCA_964424995.1 uncultured Croceicoccus sp. | reverse complement strand
TCCGACCCCATGCGCACGGCATCGCGCATGTTGTCCGCGCCGACCGGCATGATCATGAATTCCTGGAAGTCGATCGGGTTGTCGGCATGTTCGCCGCCGTTGATGATGTTCATCATCGGAACCGGCAGAACGTGCGCCTGCACCCCGCCGACGTAGCTGTAGAGCGGAAGGCCGCGCGCGGCGGCAGCGGCCTTCGCCACCGCGAGCGAGGTGCCGAGGATCGCGTTCGCGCCGAGGCGGCTCTTGTTCTCCGTTCCGTCGAGGGCGATCATCGCAAGGTCGATGTCGCGCTGGTCTTCGGCGTCGAGGCCCAGCAGCGTCTCGGCGATCTCGTCGTTCACCGCGTCGACCGCCTTCTGTACGCCCTTGCCCAGATAGCGGGTCTTGTCGCCGTCGCGCAGCTCGACCGCCTCGTGCGCGCCCGTCGATGCGCCCGAGGGAACGGCCGCGCGGCCCATCGAGCCGTCTTCGAGCAGAACGTCCACTTCGACCGTCGGGTTGCCCCGGCTGTCGAGGATCTCGCGCCCGTGGATGTCGATGATGGCGGTCATGTCGGTGCCTTCCTGATGCTGCCCAGATGCCAAGATGCGAAGGCGCGCAAACGTCGCCCTGCTGTGTTATGCTGGGTGCCGATAGAGGGCGGAACAATCGCTGGCAACAGCCGTTGAACCGGCAAACGCACATGCGGCATCCGCCGTATGCAGCCCAATATAACGAAGGGGCCGCCCGAGTGCCGGGCGGTAATAGGAAGAAAGATGGAAACCATGGTTGATCCGATCGAACCGACGACCCCGGAAAGCCCGGTCAACACTCACCGCGAAGAGGCCAAGAGCCGCTTCTCGAAGGCGCTGGACGAAGCCAAGGCCGGTGCTGCCGCGCTGAAGGCAGAAGCGCTGGAGAAGGCCGACGCATTCAAGGCCGACGCCAAGGTGAAGGCAGATGGCTACAAGGGCCGCGCCGGTGAAAAGGGTTCGCAGTTGAAAGGCGATGCCGCTGTCTATGGCGACCAGGCCAAGGCCAGGGCGACCGAGCTCGCCAACGAGACCAAGGCCCGCACCAGCGAAGCGCTCGTGTCGCTGAGCCGCCTTGCCACCGACAACGCCCCGACCCTCGATGAAAAGCTCGGCGTCAAGTACGGCGATTATGCCCGTTCGGCCGCTCGCTCGCTGGAAACCGGTGCCGCCAAGCTCGATGCGAAGAGCCTTGAGGATCTGGGCGAAGATGCCCGCGAAATGATCCGCAAGAGCCCCGGCACCGCCGTGGCCGTGGCGGTCGGCGCCGGTTTCCTCCTCGCCCGCCTCTTCCGTAGCAAGTAAGGCGGGTCTTGAGGGGGAACGACATGCTGGATAGCACCGGCTATCAGCGCGAAACTCCGCAGGAGTTCGAACCGGCAGCCGAAAGGTCGCTGGCCGACGACATCAAGGCGCTCGTCAGCGACGGGCGCCTTCTTGCCGAAGCGGAGCTCGATTTTCACAAGAAGCGCGCGATCTATGGCGCGAAGGTCGGCCAGAAGGTCGCGGTGCATTTCGCCATCGCGGGCGTGCTGGCGTTCTTCGCCCTTATGGCGGTGACCGTCGGCATGGTGCTCGCGCTGGGCCAGATCATCACCTACTGGGGCTCGACCGCCGTGGTAGCCGGCGTGCTGCTGATCGCGGCGTGGATCTTCGCGTCCCGCGGCAAGGCGACGCTGGCAAGGCTGAAAGCCGTAATCGGCGACGGGGACGAGGTATGACCGAACACGAAGTACTCGAGGCGAAGCGCCTGCGCCGTGCCGCACGCAAGGTGTTCGACACGCAGCGCGACCTGATCAAGGCCGATCTGGGCGCAGCGGGCCTGGGCAGCCGCGTGATGAGCCGGATCGTAGACGACGGCAAGCTCATGGCCGAAACGGCCGTCGAGACCGCCGACCGCCACCGGGCAGTGGTGGGTGCGGGCGCACTGGCCCTGACCGGTTGGTTCCTGCGCAAGCCGATCATGGCGTTTGCCGCGTCGGTCCTTGGCCTTTCCGAAGACGAGGAACAGGACGACGCCGCGACAAGGCCCGAAAAGGCCACGGAAGACGCCTGAAAACCCCAATCTCGCGGAACCGCAGCCGGATCGCGGCATTGAATCGGCAAACCGAACTATCGCAGTAATCCGGAAGGAAATGACCGTGACCGAAGCCGAACCCACCGCCGCGAATGATGGCGCCGGCACCCCCGTCGTGACGACCTATTCGTTGCAGGAACCCACCCTTGCCGACCGTCTGAAGGATGCGCAGACGCGCCTGGCCGCGCGCGCCGTTCCGGTGAAGAACAAGGTCGAGGAAAAGAGCCTCGAATATGCCGACGCGACGATTACCTTCGTGAAGAAGCACCCGATCCTTGCCGTATCAGGCGCAGTCGCGGCAGGTGCGCTCATCGCCTTTGCCCTGCCCGGCAAGCCGGGTCGGAAGATGCGCGGCGGTGCGGTCGCGCTGGGCGGGCTGGTCGCCGAGCTCGCCGCAACCTACGGCTCGCGCATGCTGACGATGGCGACCGAAGCCGCAGAGGCCAGCCAGGAAAAGCTGGGCGAGATCGGCGAAAGCTTCGCCGCCGCCGGCAGCGGCATCGCCGGTAGCGCCAGCGACACCGGCGCGACGATCCTCGAAAGCGTCAAGCGTGCGGGTGAGGCGACGGCTTCGCAGGCCCAGTCGCTTGCAGGCAAGCTGAAGCGCTGATCTTCTTCAGATCTGCAAGACGAAAGTAGGCCCGGTGCATCCCTTGCGCCGGGCCGATTTTTGTTTAGAGGATGCGGCATCGGCAGGCCTCAACGAAGGGGCCGCCCCTTCCCTCTCACTGAAAATGGAGCTGCTTCGCATGTCGCAGAAGTTGCATCTCGTGATGGGCGGCCGGGTCAAGGATCCGCGCACCCTCGAATTCGCGGACCTTCCGTCGATTCACCTCGTCGGCGTGTTTCCGGACTACGCCAGCGCCGAAGACGCCTGGCGCGCCAATGCCCAGCGCACGGTCGACGATGCCGAGATGAAGTACGTGATCGTCCACCTGCACAAGCTGCTCGACCCCGGCCTTCCCGAGGATTGAGCCAACCCTTGCGCATCCGTCCGGCAACAACGGCGGATGCGACAGCCATCGCGGCGATCTATGCGCCTTACGTCACCGGCACGACGATCTCTTTCGAGGAGATCGCACCGTCGCCGGCTGAAATGGCCACTCGGATCGCCGCGATCCTGCCGCATTTTCCTTATCTGGTGGCAGAAGCGGACGGCGCGATTGCCGGATACGCCTATTGCAGTCAGCACCGCACCCGCGCCGCCTATCGCACGTCGGTCGATGTCGCGATCTATGTCGATGCTGCCGCGCATGGCCGCGGCATCGGCAGGGCGCTCTACACCGACCTGCTCGAAGCGGCGCGTCAAAGCGGTTACCACGCGGCCTTCGCGGGGATCGCCCTGCCCAACACGCCCAGCATCGCGCTGCACAAGGCGATGGGCTTCACCCTGGTCGGCATCTACCGCGAGGTCGGGTGCAAGTTCGGGCGCTGGCTGGACGTCGCCTGGTACCAGCGCCTGCTCTGATCGCTCAGATGAACTCGATCTTCTCGACGAGGTAGAAGCGGTCGCCCGAAGGGACGGTGACTTCGATTTCGTCACCCTTCTTCTTGCCGATCAGCGCGCGGGCGAGCGGGCTCGAATACGAAATCCGGCCCTTCTTCGCGTCCGCCTCGGTCTGCCCGACGATCTGGTACTTCACCGGCTTCTCGTCATCGTCGAGCAGCGTGACGGTCGCGCCGAACACGATCTTGTCGCCCGACAGCGTGGTCGGATCGATGATCTGCGCGCGGCTGACCTTGTCCTCGATCTCGGCGATCTGGGCCTCGATCTGGCCCTGGCGTTCCTTGGCGGCGTGGTATTCGGCGTTTTCCGAAAGGTCGCCGTGCGCACGTGCCTCCTCGATGGCGTCGACCACCCGGGGACGTTCGTCACGCAGTGTCTTGAGGTCCGCGATAAGCTTTTCGTAGCCTTCCGCCAGCATCGGGACTTTTTCGATACTCGCCATGTCTTTCCCTGTTCCTGCGTGGTCGCGTAGAATTTCCGGGACAGGCGGCCCTGCACTCGCTTCGTGCCGACGCGAGTGCGGGAACATCCTGAACGTTGGAGGGAAATTCCGGTCAGTCAGCCATAATAGGATTGAAGCGACCGCACTTCAAGTTCGCCGCCACGTTGTGCCACGATGGCATCGGCCGCGACGACCGCTGCGGCGGCAGTGGTGTAGATCGCCACCTTCCCCTCCAGCGCGGCCTGCCGGATCGAGGCCGAGTCCTTGAGGCTCTGCCATCCTTCGGTGGTGTTAAAGATCAATGCGACCTCGCCGTCGATGATCCGGTCGACAATGTGCGGACGACCTTCGGCCACCTTGTTCACCCGTTCGACCGCCACGCCGTTATCGGCGAGAAACCGCTGCGTGCCGCCCGTCGCGATGATCGAGAAGCCGTTGTCAGCCAGCTTGCGCACGGCGGGCAGGATATGATCCTTGTCGCTGTCCTTCACCGATACGAACAGCACGCCCTTTTCGGGCAGCACCGCGCCGGCGCCCAGCTGGCTCTTGATGAAGGCGGCGGTGAAGTCGGTGTCGATGCCCATGACCTCGCCCGTCGACTTCATTTCCGGCGACAGGACCGGATCGGTGCCGGGGAAGCGGCTGAACGGGAAGACGGCTTCCTTGACCGCGATATGGTCGACCTTGCGCTTGATCGTGGGCAGGTCGGCCAGCTTCTCGCCCGCCATGACGCGCGCGGCGATCTTGGCGATGGGGTCGCCGATGGCCTTGGCGACGAAAGGCACGGTGCGTGACGCACGCGGGTTCACCTCGATCAGGTAAACCTCGCCGTCCTTCACCGCGAACTGGATGTTCATCAGGCCCACGACCTTCAGCGCGCGGGCCAGCGCGTCGGCCTGGCGCTCCATCTCGGCGATGATCTCGTCCGACAGGCTGTAGGGCGGCAGGGTGCAGGCCGAATCGCCCGAGTGGACGCCCGCTTCCTCGATGTGCTGCATCACGCCCGCGACCACCACGTCGGTCCCGTCGCACAGCGCGTCAACGTCGCATTCGATCGCATCGCGCAAGTACTGGTCGATCAGCACCGGCGAATCGCCCGAAACGCGAACCGCGGTTTCCATGTACTCGTCGAGTTGCGCGACCGAATCGACGATCTCCATCGCGCGGCCGCCCAGCACGTAGGACGGGCGGATCAGCACCGGGTAGCCGATCTGCGCCGCGATGCCGCGCGCCTCTTCCTGGCTGCGCGCGATGCCGTTGGCGGGCTGCTTCAGGGCCAGCTTGTTGACCAGCTTGGCGAAACGCTCGCGGTCTTCGGCAAGGTCGATCGCGTCGGGGCTGGTGCCGAGGATCGGGATGCCCGCCTTTTCGAGGTCTGCCGCCAGCTTCAGCGGGGTCTGCCCGCCGAACTGGACGATGACGCCCAGCAGTTCACCCTTCGACATCTCGACCGAGAGGATTTCCAGCACATCCTCGGCGGTCAGCGGCTCGAAATAGAGGCGATCCGAGGTGTCGTAGTCGGTCGACACCGTCTCCGGGTTGCAGTTGATCATGATCGTCTCGAACCCGGCTTCTTCCAGCGCGAAGCACGCGTGGCAGCAGCAGTAGTCGAACTCGATCCCCTGCCCGATCCGGTTGGGACCGCCGCCCAGGATGACGACCTTGCGCCGATCGGACGGATCGGCCTCGTTCTCCGGCTCGCCGAACAGGGGCGCCTCGTAGGTCGAGTACATGTAGGGCGTGATCGCCTCGAATTCGGCGGCGCAGCTGTCGATGCGCTTGAACACCGGGCGCACACCCAGCTTGTGGCGCAGCTTGCGGATCTCCTCCTCGCTCGTGCCCCCCGCCATGGCGCGCAGCGCATCGTGGAGCAGGCCCGAACGCTTGGCCTGGGTTTCGCCCATGCCGCCCGCCACGCCGACCGAACGCACCGCCAGCGTGGCAAGGCGCTTGTCGGAAAAGCCCATCGCCTTCAACCGACGCAGCCCCTCGGCATCGCCCGGCACGCCGTTCTCGACGACGCGGGCTTCTTCCTCGATGATCTGTTCGATGTGCTTGAGGAACCACGGGTCATACTGCGTGACCGTGTGAATTTCGGAGAGGGTCATGCCCTCGCGGAAGGCCTGCGCCACGATCAGCAGGCGCTCGGGCGTCCGCTCGGCGAGGCGAGCGGTGATGACGTCCTTCGACGCGCCTTCCAGCTCCTCGATCCGGTTGAACCCGTCGAGCCCGGTTTCCAGACCGCGCAGCGCCTTCTGCAGCGATTCCTTCATGTTGCGGCCGATCGCCATGACTTCGCCAACCGATTTCATCGCGGTCGACAGCTTGTTCTGGCTGCCCTTGAACTTTTCGAAGGCGAAGCGCGGTATCTTGGTGACGATGTAGTCGATCGTCGGCTCGAAGCTGGCCGGGGTCGCGCCGGTGATCTCGTTGGTGATTTCGTCCAGCGTGTAGCCGACGGCAAGCTTCGCCGCGACGCGCGCGATGGGGAAGCCGGTGGCCTTCGACGCAAGCGCCGAACTGCGCGAGACGCGCGGATTCATTTCGATGACGATCAGGCGGCCATCCTCGGGGTTTACCGCGAACTGCACGTTGGAACCGCCGGTCTCGACACCGATCTCGCGCAGCACCGCCAGGCTGGCGTTGCGCATGATCTGGTATTCCTTGTCGGTCAGCGTCTGCGCCGGCGCGACGGTGATCGAGTCGCCGGTGTGCACGCCCATCGGATCGAGGTTCTCGATCGAGCAGACGATGATGCAGTTGTCGGCGCGGTCGCGCACGACCTCCATCTCGAATTCCTTCCAGCCCAGCAC
>CAYRLC010000044.1:0-18721 GCA_964424995.1 uncultured Croceicoccus sp. | reverse complement strand
ATCCTCGCGGGGCATCCACCTTCTCGCCATCGCCGTTATGCAGCGCGTTGCAATTTGCATTGAACGCATCCCGGGCTTACGCTTAATTCGGGCGCGATGTCGACTTCCCCCGACCAGCATCCCGGCCGCCAGCTTTCCCCGCGCCAGAGCGAGCGCCGCCGCCGCATTCTTGTCGCGGCGCAGACCATGCTCGCCAAGCACGGCTTCGAAGGCGTGTCGATGCGCATGATCGCCGAGGAAGCGGGCGTGGCGGAGCGGACCCTCTTCAATATCCACGCCGGCAAGGCGGCGCTGATCGCCGCCAGCGCGCGGGAGCGGACCGCCGACATCATCGCCGAGGCCTGGGACGCGGCGCCCGATCCCGGCACCGGCTTCCTGCTGGATTTGTGCGCCACGTTGACGCGCTATACCCTGGCCGATCCCGACATGGCGCGCTCCTACGCGCCGGTGCTGATCCAGCATGCCGACCTCATCGGGCTGCACGAAGTCTACCGCGACTATGTCCACAAGTCGCTGCGCCACTTGGCCGAGCAGGGATTGTTCCCGTCCGAGATTCCCGAAGCGCTGCCCCTGATCTTCTCGATGGGTGTCGTCGCCACGATCGAGCACTGGGCAAGCAGCACGATTTCCTCGCGCGACCTCGAAAGGCACATGCGGCTGGTGGTGGTGCAGATCCTGCTGCCCTTTGCGCAAGGGTCGCTGTTCGACTGGACCCGTGATCTGGTCCGCGAGAGCATCGCGGGAATGGAATGACCTGCCGGACCTGTCCGAATTTGCAGGACCCTGCCTGACCGGACTTGTGAGACATTGCGTCGCAAGGAGCGGACGACAGGGCACGAAGAAAAGGGCCAGGGTCCGGGAAGAGGACACATTCGGGAGCCATGCCATGAACGACCTCGACCGCCTGATCGCCAAGGATGCGATCCGCGACCTCGCCGCTCGCTACATGCGCGGGCAGGACCGGCTGGACAGCGACTTGCAGTTGGCCACATTCTGGCCCGACGCGACAACCGATTACGGCATCTTCGTCGGCCCGGCGGCCGAGTTCGTCGCGTTTGCACAAGGGTTGCTCACCGAACACATCGCCAACCAGCACCTCATCGGCCAGCACCTGATCGAGTTCGAGGACGGCCACCCCGACGTGGCGTTCGGAGAGGTCTATTTCTACGCCTTCCACCGGATCGTGGAGGATGGCGCGCCGGTCGATCTCACCATCTGCGGCCGCTATATCGACCGCTACGAGCGGCGTAATGGCGAGTGGCGGTTCGCCCATCGCAGCGAAGTGAACGACTGGGCGCGCAAGGAACCGGCGGCGGACGCCTTCCTCGCCACCGACCTACCCGATGCGCTGCTCGGCCTTCATTCGATGCAGGACCGGGTCTACCAGCGCGCGTGGCTGCGCGGTGCCTGATGCTGCGATCGGCGCCGGTCAGCTGACCATCGCGTGATCCATCCGGCTGCGCAGGTTGCGCAGCACGCGCCTCGAAATCTGGCGCTGTTTCTCGTTGTCGAGCGGGTGGTCGGGGTCGAACTTGCCGCGGTCGCTGTCGGCAAAGACGTAGCGGGTGACGATCGCCCGCTCCATCGCGAGATTCTGCTCTACCATGTGCAAGGCATCCGGGTGACCGGTGCCCGGCATCGTCGCACGCTCGATGATCGCCTGCCGCGCCAGATCGCGCAGCGCCCTTTCGCGCATGTCGTCCTCGTACCGGGCCAGCAGCGTATCGAAGGTTTCCTGCGCCAGCCGGGCGGCGGTCGCTTCCTCTACTCGCTTGGCGGCGGCCTCGTCCTCGATCTCGAGCGGAGCGCTGTCGGGCTCGGGTTGCATCAGGGCATCGAGCGAGACGGTCCGCGCACCGATCTTGCGCGCGCTGTCCCGCGAATCGAGTCGCACCCGGTGGCGCAGCGCCTGCAATTCGCAGCGCAGTTGCCAGTTCACGAGGGTGGTGAACTTCGCCCGGTCCGGATCGTATTCGCAGATGGCCCGGTGCACCCCGATGGCGCAGGCCTGCCAGGCGTCGTCCACCATGTCGAGCAGGCCGTAGGCGCGGGTAAAGTGGCGCACGCGCGGTGCGATGAGGCGCATGATGCGCTGAAAATGCGCGTCGCGCCGCTGCCGATCGCGAGGCGTTCCGTCGGCGGGCAGGGCGCGGATGGCGGCAACCTCGCGTTCGAGCGCATCGGATATGGCGGACATCGGCGCGACCCCTGCATGGCACGTCGGCCCCGCGTCGGGCCGGCAGGGATCAGGGTTAACGCTCGCCCCTCAACGCGCAGCGGCGGCGGGGCTAGGGATTAATGCCTAGGCTGTGTCCGGAACGGAGCAAAGCGGCACCAGTCACGACAGGGCTAGATCCAGCGCATGGATGGCGAGCCCGACCAGTCCGCCGACCAGCGTGCCGTTGATGCGGATGAACTGCAGGTCGCGGCCGACCGCGCCCTCGACCCGCTCGGTAATCGTCACCGCGTCCCAGCGCTTCACCGTTTCGGACACGAGGCGGACGAGCTGGTCGCCGTAACGGTTGGCGATGCCCACGGTGCTGCGCCGGACGAACCGGTTGACCTGCCACTGCAACCGCGCATCCTTCTGCAGCGCCTGCCCCAGTTCGGCGAGCGCACCGCCGAGCTGGCCCGCCAGGATGCCATCGGGTTTGCGCGCGGTTTCGATTAAATTGCGCCGCAGCCGTTCCCACACCCCTTGCCACCATGCGCCGACGGCCGGGCTGTTGAGGATCTCGTGCTTGATCCCCTCGACCCTGGCGCGCATCGCCGCATCGTGGACGAGATCGTGGGCGAGCTTCTCCAGCCCCTCCTGCACTTTCGCGCGGACGGGATGGTCGGGATCGACCAGCATTTCGGCGAGCAGGCGGTAGAGCCCGTCGAGCACGGAGTTCGCGAGCCTTTCGTCCAGCCCGGTCCAGCGCAGCAGGGCGTTGGCGCGGTCGTGGATCATCTGGCGCACCATCGGCTCGTTCGCCTCCAGCGTCAGGCCCGCCCAGCGGATCGACGCGTCGATCAGCGGCAGGTGCTTGCGGTCGGCAATCGCGGCCTGCAGAACCTGGCCGATCAGGGGCGAGATCTCCAGCTTGTCGGCCTGCGCCTTCAGCCCCGCGCGGACCTGCTCGCCCATGCGTTCGGGATCGAGCGATTCGAGCACTTCGGCAAACAGCTCCGCCGCGCCCGCGCGCACGCCGATGCTGCCGCGCCGGTCGGGATCGGCAAGGAAGTCGCCGGCTGCCCGGGCGATGTTCATCTGGCCCATGCGCCGCGCCACCACCTGCGGCGTCAGGAAATGGGCGCGCAGGAAGCCCGCCATGGTATCGGCGATGCGATCCTTGTTGGTGGGAATGATCGCGGTGTGCGGAATCGGCAGGCCGAGCGGACGGCGGAACAACGCGGTCACCGCGAACCAGTCCGCCAGCGCGCCGACCATCGCCGCTTCGGCAAAGGCCATGACGTAGCCCACCGCCGGGTGCACGCCCTGATAGCGATGCGCGACGAGGAAGACCGTGGCCATCAGCACCAGGAGCCCGGTCGCGACCCGGCGCATCGGGCGGGCGCGATCGGGCTGGGGCGAGAGTGCAGGCTGCGAGACGGCGGCGACCCTTCGCCTATTCCGCCGGTTGCGCGGGCGCTGCGACGACGTCGTCACCGAGATCATCGCCGGGGCGATAGGTGAGGAAAACGTTGCGCAGCTTCGGGCCGATCCGTTTCTCGAACCCGTCGGCAAGGCTGAAGCCCGCCGGCACGATCACCAGCGTCAGCAGGGTCGACAGCAGCAGGCCGCCGATCACGACCGTGCCCATCGGCGCGCGCCAGGCCCCGTCGCCGCCCAGCGACAAGGCGGTGGGGACCATGCCCGCCGCCATCGCCACCGTGGTCATCACGATCGGCTGCGCGCGCTTGTGCCCGGCATCGATGATCGCGGCCTTCTTCGGCACGCCGCTCTGAATCTCCTCGATCGCGAAGTCGATCAGCAGTATCGAGTTCTTGGCAACGATGCCGAGCAGCATCAACACCCCGATATAGACCGGCATCGACACCGGCTGCCCGATCATGATCAGCGCGAGCAGCCCGCCCAGCGGCGCCAGCAGCAGCGAGGTCATGTTGACCAGCGGCGAGACGACCCGCTTGTAGAGCAGGACCAGCACCGCAAAGACCAGGAAGATGCCGGTGATAACCGCGATAATGAAGTTCTGGATCATCTCGGCCTGCCACTCGTCCTCGCCCACCACGGGCGTGGTGACGCCGGTCGGCAGGGCCTGCATCGAGGGGAGCTTGTTGATCCGCTCCATCACCGGCCCCTTGATCGCACCTTCGGCAAGATCTGCGCCGATCAGCACACGGCGCGACATGTTGAAGCGTTCGATCTCGGTCGGACCGGCCCCGAACGAGATGTCGGCCACCCGGCCCAGCGGCACCGAACCGCCGCTGGCGGTCGGCACGGGCAGGTTCTGGATGGTCGCGATATCCTGGCGCGAGGATTTGGCGAGGATCACGCGGATCGGAATCTGCCGGTCGGACAGCGAGAACTTGGCCGCGTTCTGGTCGATCTCGCCGATGGTGGCGATGCGCACCGCCTGGCTCAGCGCCTGGGTCGTGACGCCGAGCTGCGCGGCAAGATCGGGGCGCGGTGTGACGAGCAATTCCGGCCGCTGCAGGTCCGCCTCGATCCGCGGGGCGACGACCATCGGCAGCCCGCGCATCTCGTCGACGATCTTGTTCGCGGTCGATTCCAGCAGGACAGGATCGGACCCGGCCAGCATGACCGTGATGTCGCGGCCCGTGCCGAACCCGCCGGATTGCGACGCGAAGCTGATGCGGGCATCGGCGAATTTCTGGAATTCGGGCGCGAGGCGGCGTTCGAATTCGGTGCTGGTAACCTCGCGGTCGTCCTTCAGCCCGACGAAGACGCGCGCCGATCCTTCCTCGATCGATTCGAGCGCGCGTTCGACTTCGGGCTGCTGGTAGAGCAGCGCGGCGACCTTGTCGGCCACGACCTCGGTCTGTTCGAGTGTGGTGCCGGGCACCATCTTGATCGTGACCCGGCTGGTGTCCTGGTCGATGGAAGGCTGGAACTGCTGCGGCAGGACCATGAAGAGCACGATGGTGATCACCAGCGCCGCGACGCCGCCGCCGAATGCCCAGAAGCGGTGATCACCGAGCCGAGCCCAGGCGCGGTGTCCGAAGGCGGTCATGCGGTCGAAGGTTCGTACATTCGTCCGACCAGTGACGCGAAGCAGAAAACCGAAGAGTAGGGCGATGAAGAATGTGAGCAGCGCGGCTGCAGCGGCGATCGCGATGCTCTTGACGATCGAACCCAAAGCCGCAGTCAGGGCTTCCGTCATCGTAAGGCCGTAATCCGCGCCGGCCAGCCCGACGGGACCGACGATGGCGAGAATGAAGAAGAACATCACCAACGCCGGCACGAACATCTCGATGCTGCGCGCCGGTCGTTCCAGCCGCGCCTCTGCCTTGCGCTCGTCCAGCATGAAGGGAAGCACCTTCATGTAGATGTCCATCAGCCGGCCCTCGCCATGTTCGGCGTGGCCCTTGGCGCGCAGGAAATAGGCGGCGATCATCGGCGTGATCATGCGCGCGACCGCCAGGCTCATCAGCACGGCGGCGACGACGGTGAGGCCGAAGTTCTTGAAGAACTGCCCGGAGATGCCCGGCATCAGGCCCACCGGCAGGAAGACCGCGACGATCGACATCGTGGTGGCGACGACGGCGAGGCCGATCTCGTCCGCCGCGTCGATCGAGGCCTGATAGGCGGACTTGCCCATGCGCATGTGGCGCACGATATTCTCGATCTCGACGATGGCGTCGTCGACCAGCACGCCGGCCACCAGGCTGAGCGCCAGCAGCGACAGCGTGTTCAGCGAAAAGCCCATCAGGTCCATGAACCAGAAAGTCGGGATCGCCGAGAGCGGGATGGCGATGGCGCTGATGATCGTCGCGCGCCAGTCGCGCAGGAAGAAGAACACCACCACGATGGCGAGCAGTGCGCCTTCGACCAGCGCCTCGATCGAGCTCTTGTACTGGCTCTTGGTGTAGGGGACGCCGGTGTAGAGCGGATAGACGTGGACGCCGGGGTTTTCCTTGACGATCTGGTCGATCATCGCGACCGATGCGTCGTAGACGGTGACGTCGGAGGCACCCTTGGCGCGCGAAACGCCGAAGGTCACGACCTGCCGCCCCTTCAGCTTGGCGATGCGGTTCTGCTCGGAATAGCCGTCGCTGACCGTGGCGATATCCTTCAGGCGAATGATCCGCCCGCCCGACAGGTTGATGCGCGTCTCGCCCAGATCGTAGGCGTTGCCCGCACTGCCCAGCACGCGGACCGACTGACGCGACCCGGCAATCTCGGCCTGGCCGCCGGCAGCATCGACGTTGATCTGGCGCAGCACCTGGTTGACCTGCGACGCGGTGACACCCAGCGACTGCATCTTCTGCGGATCGAGGACCACCCGGATCTCGCGGTCGACACCGCCGCTGCGATCGACCGCCGCCACGCCCTCGATCGAGAGCAGTTGCTTGGCGACCGTATCGTCGACGAACCAGCTCAGCTGCTCCATCGTCATGTCGTCGGCATAGATCGCGAAATAGGCGATCGCCTCGCCGCCGCCGATGTCGACCTTCGTGACCTGCGGGTCGAGAATGCCGTCGGGCAGATCGCTGCGGATCTGGTCGATGGTGTTGCGCACCTCGTTCGTCGCATCGTTGGAATCGGTACCGAGCTCGAACTGCACGAATGTGGTGGTCGACCCTTCGCTGGCGGTCGACTGGATCTCGTCCACGCCGTTGATCGAACGGACCGCGGCCTCGACCTTCTGGGTGATCTGGGTGTTGATCTCGCTCGGCGCCGCGCCGGGTTGCACCACCGTCACCGTCACCGCCGGAAAATCGACGTCGGGCATGTCGTTCACGTCGAGATCGGCGAACGAGAACATGCCCGCCAGCAGAAGAGCGGCGAAGAGCACGATGGGCACGATCGGGTTGCGGATCGACCAGGCGGACAGGTTGCGAAGGTTCACGGCCGTTCGCCCGTCAGTTCGCGAGCGTCGTCAGCTGCGGTTTGACCTCGTCGCCCTCGAACAGGAAGCCGCCGGCCCGCAGGACCACCCGCTCGTCGCCGGTCAACCCTTCGACCACGGTGATGCCGGTGTCGGTGACGAGGCCCGTGCGGATCGCCCGGCGGCGGACCTTGTTGTCCTTGTCGACGACGTAGACGAACGTGCCCTTGGCATCGTTCTGGATCGCCGATTCGGGCAGGACCGGGGCGTTGACGCCGCCGGTGCCGATGGTCGCGGTGGCGAACCCGCCCGGACGCAGCGCCCGATCGTAGGCGAGCGCCACGCGCGCCTCACCCTGGCGCGAGGTTTCGTCAATGGTGGGCGAAAGCTGCCAGATCTGCCCGGCGAATTCGCGATCCGACCCGACCGGCTTCACTTTGGCCGGAGCGCCGACCGACAGGCGCGCCAGATCGCTTTCGCCGACCAGCGCGGCCAGTTCCATCTCGCCTCCCCGCGCAATGACGAACAGCGGTTCGCCGCCGCCGCCGACCACCTGGCCGACTTCGACATTGCGAGTGAGGACGAGGCCGCCCGCAGGGGCGAGAATGTTGAGCCGCGCATTGCGGGCATTGAGTTCGCGCAGCTGCGATTCGGCGACGCGGACCCGAGCCGACGCGGCGTCGCGGGTGGAACGCAGGCGATCGACATCGGCCTTGGAGATGAAGCCGCGATCGACCAGTTGCAGCGCGCGGTCGAGATTTGCCTGGGCCAGCTGCGCATCGGCGCGGGCGACCTGCACCTGCGCGGCCTGCGCGGCGGCCTGTTGCGACTGGACCGAGCGATCGACGACGGCAAGAACCTGACCCTGCGAGACCCAGTCGCCCTCGTCGACGCGGATCGCGGTGATCTGGCCGCCTTCGCCCACCGAGCCGACGGGCATGGCATTGCGCGCGGCCAGCGTGCCACTGGCGGTGATGCCGCCGACGACGCTTTCGCTGCCCGGAACGACGACCGAAACGACCGGGATCTGCGACGCCTCGTCACCTGCGGCGGCGGTTTCGCCGCTGTTGCCGAAGACCATGAAGAGAACGATCGCCAGCAACAAGGCGGCGATGATCCCGCCGATGATAAGCACCTGCTTGCGGCGGCGGCTCTGATGGGCTTCGTCATCGTCGGTCACCATGCGGGTCTCGGAAAAGACGACCTCTTCGCCTCCGGTTACGGGCCTTCCCGTTCCGGCGCGGTCATGGTCGATGATCGGCGTATCGTAATTCATTGCACCCAGCCTGTCGGCACCCCCAAGAGTGCGTCGGATCACGACGCTGTATTACTCAAATAGGACACCATCGACAAGAGCCGTCGCGTTCCGCCGCGAACGCGAACACTCTTGCGGACCCGCCCCTGCGGCGGGTCCGTTCCGTGCAGGAATTATCAAGCTATCGACGCCGATACAATCGGCTGGTCGTATCTATTGATATTATTGTCAGCGAACGCGACCGCGTTGCACCAGATTGGCGATGCCGAGCAGGACGATCGCGCCGACGAGCGCCGAGATAAACCACAGCAGCCAGTTGCCGTCGCCGCCCACGTTCAGCAGGCCGAGCAGGAACTTGCCGACGATCGCGCCGATCACGCCGACGATCACGTTCATCAGGATGCCCATCGAGGCATCGCGGGCCATGACCATGCTGGCCAGCCAGCCAGCGATACCGCCCACTACGATTGCGATGATCCAGTCCACGACATCGTCTCCTAGTCCGTTGTTGTTGTGGAGCCGGAAACGCATGCATCGCCCTGTCGGTTCCACGACAGGACGACAAATTTTCGCGGTAAATGGTGGAACGCCCGTCTTCGGAACGCTCAGTATTTCATCTGGCGCTCGTAGAGATCGCGATAGTGCTGGATGCGGGTCACGCGCAGGCCCTTCATGCCCGAACGCTCGACCGCGCGCTGCCACGAGGCGAATTCCTCCAGCGTCAGGTCATAGCGGCGGCACGCGTCGTCGATGGTCAGCAACCCGCCATTGACCGCGGCGACCACCTCGGCCTTGCGGCGCACGACCCAGCGCTTGGTGCTGGGCGGCGGGAGGTCGTCCACCGTCAGCGGCTCGCCAAGCGGGCCGATCACCATCGCAGGTTTGATGTCCTGGTTTTCGATCATCCGCGGTTCTCGGTCATCTTGTCCTCGACAACTTATCTTTACTGCGGCCCGGGGGTCGCGGAGTCGGCATCGTCCCCGTCGTCGCCGACAGGGAATGGTCCGGCCTCGTGAGTTTCCTTAGCTTGCGAAGGCTTAGGATTGCGTAAACGCGCCGCCCCGTCGGTTATCGCCTGCGACAGGTTGGCGAGATCCTCGGGCGAGAAACGGCGTTCGGGCAAGTCGCCCGGCACGTTCACGCTGGCCGCCAGCGAAAAGATCATTTCCGCCGCGCGCGGATCGAAGCTGCCTTCGGCCATCAACTGGGCGAGGCTGCGCGAACCCAGGGTTTCGCCGAACGAGGAGCGCAAGTCGCGCTGGGCGTCGAGCCTGGCAAGCAGCGCGTGCCAGTCCAGCCGGCGCGGCTTGCCATCGCGCCGGTCCGGATCGACGTCCGAGAGATGGGGGAATCTTGCGAACATGGGAGCAACCATGCCGCCTGCTTGGTCAAAAAGCCGTAAATGCAGTGGTTACGTTCGATTAAGCATAAATACGCATCCGGCTGACAGGTATGACATGTGGAATCACGGAGGTTCGGCGGAGAAGCGCTCTCTTTTGCCGCGGGGCCATTGCGTGTAAGGCGCGCGCCATGCCCCCCGCGATTGAGCAAAATACGCAAGCCGGTCTTGCACCTTGGGATGAGGCGACGCTGGCCGCCCTGTTCCAGCTTGCCCCGCCCTTGTCCGCGCGCCGCATTGTCGTTGCCATGTCGGGCGGGGTCGATTCGTCGGTCGTCGCGGCGCTCGCGGCGAAGAGCGGGGCCGAAGTGATCGGCGTCACGCTGCAGCTCTACGACCATGGCGAGGCGGTGAAGCGCAAGGGTGCGTGCTGCGCCGGTGACGATATCCGCGACGCGCGGGCGGTTGCCGACCGGCTGGGCATCGCGCATTACGTATTCGACCACGAAAGCCAGTTTCGCGAAGACGTGATCGACCGCTTCGCCGACGAATACATGGCCGGGCGCACTCCCATCCCGTGCATCCGCTGCAACATGGGGGTGAAATTCACCGACCTGTTCCGCATGGCCCGCGAGCTTGGGGCGGATTGCCTCGCCACCGGCCACTACGTGCAGCGGGTGATGGGCGAACGCGGCCCCGAACTGCACCGCGCCGCCGATCCGGCGCGCGACCAGTCCTATTTCCTTTACGGCACCACAGATGCCCAGCTCGGCTTCCTGCGCTTTCCGCTGGGCGGATTGCCCAAGCCGCAGGTTCGCGCCATCGCCGCCGAACTCGGCCTTGGCGTGGCGAGCAAGCCCGACAGCCAGGACATCTGCTTCGTGCCCGAAGGCGACTATGCCTCGCTGGTGAAGAAGCTGCGCCCCGCCGCCGGGCAGACCGGCCCGATCCTCCATGCCGAAACCGGCGAAGAGCTGGGCGAGCACAAGGGCATCATCCACTACACCGTCGGCCAGCGCCGCGGGCTGGAGATCGGCGGACAGGCCGAGCCGCTCTACGTCACCGGCATCGATGCCTCGCAGCAGGCGGTGCTCGTCGGGCCAAAGCGGCTGCTCGCCGTCGGCGCTATGGAGGTGGTCGAGACCAATGCCATCGGCCCGCTTCCCGATGGGCCCATCACGGTCAAGGTCCGCTCGCTGGCGAAGCCCGTGCCCTGCACGATCGAGGGCGGGCCGGGCGAGGGCGAGCCGGGCGACGGTCGCACGATCCGCGTGCGCTTTTTCCAGCCGGAATACGGGGTTGCCCCCGGACAGGCGGCGGTGTTCTATGCCGGTGACCGGGTCGTGGGTGGTGGATGGATCGAGGATACCGAAAAGGCCTGAGGCTGCAGCCGGATCGCAAGAGCCGGGGCACAGCGCTCGGCCTGTTGATCGGGGGATGGCTGCTTCTCGCCATGCTCGCGTGGTTCGATCCGTTTCACATCGGCCCGCGCCGCTTTGAAAGCGCGGCTCCGGAACCGGCCGTATCGCTGATCCAGCCGCGCAACGGCGTGGTCCGCCCGCAAGGCATGGGCTTTTCTGGCGACGGCCATGGTGCGCGATTCGCATTCGGCAACGTGATCGACGCACCGGTCCGCTACGGCACCGAGGACCAGTTGATGCGATCGAGCTTCGCCACCGGCGGCCCGCTGAGCCTGACCGAGGCGATGGCCATGCCCGAGGGGGCGTTCATCGGCGAAGTCGGCCCGGCGGTCCGCGTCATCGCGGTGATTTCCGGCGGCTATGCCAATCTGCCGGATGAGCGGATCTCGATCATCGACCTGCCCGAACCGGCCGACACCGCGCTGCGCGGCCCGAGCGAGGACCGCGTCGTGCTGACCAACGGCTGCCTGCGCCTCGGCACCGGCGCGGGGCCGCTGCTCATTCTCGGACCCCGGGCCAACGCGGTCTTCATCGACGATGCGGGCTGGCTGACGGTCGGGAGCCTTGCTGGAATGGGGAGCCTTCGGGTGGGAGAGACCGGGATCATCGCGACCGATGCAATGCCCGCGCTTCCCGGGATCGAGACCGCGGTCCACGCCCTGCGCCAGCAATGCGGCGGCAATCCCGATGTCGTCATCCTCGACAATGTCGCGCGCACCCCGGTCTGCGACCTGACCCCGGCGCAGGCACAAGCGAACCGCGCCGCGATGAACGAGAACCAGCGCGAAGTGACCGACCGGATGGCAGAAGTGAGACGCGATCAGATCGCCGCTTGTGTCGCACAAGGGCAGAGCGAGCCGACCTGCGCGCGAACGATCCCGCCGATGCCGCCCCCGCCGATGGATTTGCAGGATGTGCCGTTCAAAGGGCGTGCGCCCGGCGATATGTGCCTGCCGCAGAGCGAAGTTCCTACAGGAGCATGGTCGCCGGTGCCAGCCACTCAGCCCTCGTAGGGCTCCAGCACACAGCCCCAGCCTTCGCGCCAGGTCGCGGTGGTGCTGGCGATCAGCGGCACGCTGGCCGTCACGGTCTTGGCATCGTCGTCCGCGCTCAGCGACACCAGCGCCATGCCGTCGACGAAATCCTTTTCGCAATCGCCGACCGCGCGGCCGCCGACGAAGTGGCACGAGCAGCCGACCCGCGCGCCGAACGCGGTGCCCGCCGCCGCCTGCATGGTCAGCGGCTCCCACCCCCAGAACAGCGACACGCCGACAAGCGCGACCACGCCGATCGCGATGGCGGACTTGCGGCGGCCGGGTTGAAAGGTGCCCGACTTGCGGGACGGTTGCGATTTGCCGGTGGGCATCGTGGTTTGCGACTTGCCTTGATGGGTGGATGTGTCGGAACAGGCGCACCGTGATCGTGCGCCGCCGCCTCCCCCTTATCCTCGCCGCCGCCCTGCTGCCAGTGCTTAGCGCCTGCGATGCGACGGGTGCGGCAACCCCTGCCGAAGATCCGCCGTCTGCCGAATCGCTCGGCGCGCTGGCCAAGGGCGATCCCGGCGCCTCGCGCGAGGGGCTGGCCCGCGCCATCGACGGCGTTTTCGCCAGCGAGGCCGGAGAGACGCGCGCGCTGGTCGTGATGCACAAGGGCCGCGTCGTTGCCGAGCGCTATGCCGAGGGCTACGGCCCGCAGACGCGCCATCTCGGCTGGTCGATGACCAAGTCGGTGACCGGCATCGTCATCGGCATGCTGATCGCCGACGGGTCGCTGGCGCTGGACGAACCGGCACCCCTGCCGCGCTGGCAACGGGCTGGCGATCCGCGCGCCGCGATCACCGTGCGGCAACTACTGCAGATGCGATCGGGCCTGCGCCATGACGAAGTGGCGGACCCGGCCTACGCGTCGGACAACGCGCGGATGCTGTTCCTCGAGGGGCGCGACGATCTCGCCCGTTATGCCGAAACCCAGCCGCTCGACGCCGATCCGGGCGCGACCTTCGAATATTCGACACCGGGCAGCGTGATCTTGGCCGATATCGCCACCCGGTCGCTGACCGCGTCGGATGCCGCGGAGGATCGGCACGCCGCGATGCAGGGATACCTGCACGACCGGCTCTTCGCCCCGCTCGGCATGACCAGCGCGGTGCCGGAATTCGACGCGCGCGGCACGTTCGTAGGCGGATCGATGCTGAGCGCGACAGCCCGCGACTGGGCCCGGTTCGGTGAGATGCTGCGCCGGGGCGGGGTTGCCGAGAACAACGTGCGCGTGGTGCCGCAGGCATGGGTGCGCTTCATGACCACGCCGTCGCCGCGCGATCCGGCCTATGGCGCGCAGATATGGCTGAACCGCGCGCGGGATGACGACCGGAACGAGGTGCTGTTCCCGGGCGAGGTATCCGACCGCATCTTCGCGATGCTCGGCTTTCACGGGCAGTACACGCTGGTCTCGCCCGCGCAGGATCTCGTCGTGGTCCGCCTCGGCATATCGAACGACGAGGAGCAGAAGGCGCTGCGCGGCGCGATGCGCGATCTCGTCGCCCGGTTTCCGAAAGGCTAGTAGCGGAACGTTCCTTCGAGGATCGTGACGCAGTCGCCGCCGAGCCACGCGACATCGCCCTCGCGCCGGCAGATCAGGTCGCCGCCCCGGCGCGAGGCCTGGTGCGCGGTGAAACTGTCGCGGCCCAGCCGCTCGGTCCAGTAGGCGGTCAGGACCGCGTGGGCGCTACCGGTGACGCTGTCCTCGTCCACGCCCGCACCGGGCACGAAGACGCGGCTGACCACGTCGGTCCGGTCGCCGGGGGCGGTGCAAATGAACTGGTGGTCGCCCAGCGCGGCCAGGGCCTTGAAATTGGGCGTCAGCGCCCGAACGCTCGCCTCGTCCTCATAAAGAAAGACGTTGTAGCGGCCGGGTGACGTGTTCGCCGCCAGCGGCACCGCGCCTAGCCCCGCCACCGCCTCCGCGAAGTGCCCCGGCGCAGTGGTGATCAGCGGCAGGGCTACTTCGTAGCCCGCTCCCGATCGCCGCACGGTCAGCACGCCCGCCTTGCGGGTCAGGAACCGTACTTCATCCGCGCCGCTCGCGCCCAGCATCGCATGGCCGGAAGCGAGCGTCGCATGGCCGCAAAGGCCGATCTCGATCTCCGGCGTGAACCAGCGCAATTGCCAGTCGGCATCCTCGCCCGCATGCGGGACGAGGAAGGCGGTTTCAGCAAAGTTGTTCTCTTCCCCGATGCGGCGCATCGTCTCGTCGTCGGGAAAGCCGTTGTCGAAGACCATCACCGCGGCCTGGTTGCCGGTGAAGGGTGCTGAGGCGAAGGCATCGATATGCCAGAAGGGAATCGCGGGCATCGGATCAGGCCCCCTCGCCTGCGCGCACGATGGCACCTTCGGCATTCACGTCGGCCGCAGCGCCCTCGCTCAACAAGTCGACCGGCACGCCGACATAGGGTTCGACATGGCCTTCGGGGTCGGTGTGGATCAGGAACTCGGTATCGGGAAATTCGGTCAGCAACTTTGCCTCGATCGCGTCCATCACGTCATGCGCCTCGGCCACCGTCATCTGCGGGTCGACAGTGATGTGGAACTGGGCGAAATCGCGCGTGCCCGCCGTGCGCGTGCGCAAGTCGTGCAGCCCGTGCAGGTCCGGGTTGTCTCGCACCGCATCGAGCAGGCGCTGCCGCTTTTCCAGCGGCCATTCGCGGTCCATCAGCTGTTCGATCGCCTGCTGGCTCGCCTGCCACGCGTTCCACGCCAGCCATGCCGCGATGGCGATGGCGAAGACCGGGTCTGCTCCGGCGAGACCGACATACTGGTCCAGCACCAGCGCGGCGATAACGCCGAGGTTGAGCAGGATGTCGGACTGGTAATGAACATGGTCGGTCTGGATTGCGACGCTGCCGGTCTTGCGGATAACGTGGCGCTGCCACAGCAGCAGCAGCACGGTCGCCCCCATCGCGATGACGGATACGGTGATCCCCATGCCCGCCTCCTCGACCTGTCCGCCCTCGATCCATCGTGAGATCGCGCGCCCGGCGATGCCGACAGCGGAAATCGAGATCAGCACCACCTGCACCAGCGCGGCCAGCGCCTCCGCCTTGCCGTGGCCGAAGCGATGATCGTGATCGGCGGGCATCGCCGCGACCCATACGCCGATCAGCGTGACAAGGCTGGCCACTACGTCGAGCGCGGTATCGGCGAGGCTGCCCAGCATCGCGGTCGACCCGGTCTGCGCCGTGGCATAGATCTTCAGCACCAGCAGCAGCGCGGCCACCGACATGCTGGCGATCGCGGCACTACGGGTCAGCGTGCCGCGCAGGGCGGTTTCGGTCTCGGTCATCGTCGGGCCCTGTCGATCAGGGGTAGAGCAGGGTCGATGCCCAGCCGCTGCCGCTGCGGGTGAAGCGGCGGCGTTCGTGCAGGCGAAACGGGCGGTCGTGCCAGAACTCGATCGCCTGCGGCACGAGGCGATAGCCGCTCCAGTGCCGGGGGCGCGGCACGTCCTTGCCTTCGTAGCGGCGGCGCGCATCCTCGAACCGGTCGAGGAATTCGCGGCGGTCGGCCATCGGCGCGGACTGGTCGCTGGCCTGTGCGCCCAGCTGCGAATCGCGGGCGCGGCTGGCGAAGTAGGCATCGGCCATCGCCTCGTTCACGGGTTCCAGCGGGCCTTCGATGCGGATCTGCCGGCGCAGGCTCTTCCAGTGGAACAGCAGCGCCGCCTGCGGATTGGCCGCGATCTCGCCGCCTTTGCGGCTCAGCTGGTTGGTGTAGAACACGAACCCGCCGCCCCCACCCGCATCGGCGCCCAGATCGGCGCCATGACCCTTCAGCAGCACCATGCGCACCGAAGGCGCACCACCCGCGCTGGCGGTGGCGAGCGCCATGGCGTTGGCATCGTTGGGCTCGCTCTCGCGCGCCTCGGCCATCCATTCGTCGAAGAGACGGAAGGGATCGCCCGTGGGGATCGCATCTTCGGCCAGGAGTTCGGGTTCCACGTCTGCCAGTCCGGTCCAGTTTAGTCGCAAGGGGACGCGGATTCGGCTCCGGCCCCTTCACCCCACCATAGGCACAGCGACCGCGCGGCGCAAAGCCTGACGCTGAAGATGCAACAGGTTGGGCCGATGCACAGGTCGGTCGCTGTCCACCGCCCGGCGGAAGGACCGTTGCGCAAACCGCAAACCCTACCTAGCTATCCCGTCATGGCCGATCCCTATTCGATCCTCGGCGTGCAGCGCACCGCCACCGAAAAGGACATCAAGTCCGCCTATCGCAAGCTGGCGAAGGAGCTGCACCCCGACCGCAACCAGGACAATCCCAAGGCGGCGGAGCGGTTTTCCGACGTGACCAAGGCCTATGACCTGCTGTCGGACAAGGACAAGCGCGCCCAGTTCGACCGGGGCGAGATCGACCTCGATGGCAACCCGCAGATGCCGTTCGGGATGGGCGGCGGCGGCTTTCGCGGTGGCGACCCGTTCGGCGGGCGGCGACCCGGTGGCATGGGAGCCGGCATGGGGGGCGGCGGCTTCGGCGGGGGCGAGGAAGTCGACCTCTCCGACTTGTTCGAGGGCCTGTTCGGCGGCAACCGCGCTGGCCGGGCGGGCGGCATGGGCGGTGGCGGTGGTGGTCCATTCGGCGGCATGGGCGGCGGCATGGGCGGCGGGCAGTATCGCGCTCCGCCCAAGGGTGCCAACGTCGAATACCGGCTGGCCGTGCCCCTGACCGACATCGCCAACCTCTCGCCGCAGCGGATCACTCTGTCCGACGGCAAGACCATCGATCTGAAACTGCCCAACGGCGCGCACGACGGGTTCCAGATGCGCCTGTCGGGCAAGGGTCAGCCCGGCCCCGGCGGCGCAGGCGATGCGACCGTCACCATCGTCGAGAAACCCCACGCCTTCTTCCGCCGCGAAGGCGACGACGTGCGGCTCGACCTTCCCGTGACGCTGGACGAGGCGTTGAATGGCGCGAAGGTCAAGGTGCCCACCACCAGCGGCGCGGTCATGCTGACCGTCGCGCCGGGCAGCTCGTCGGGCAAGGTCCTGCGGCTGAAGGGCAAGGGTTTCACCCGCAAGGACGGGAGCCGCGGCGACCAGCTCGTCACCCTGCAGATCGACATGCCCGAAAGCGACGCGGACCTGAAGCAGCGGCTCGAAGGCTGGACCGACACCCGCGCCGTCCGCGCGAGGCTGGGCGTGTGACGTTCGGCCGATTGCCGATGCGGGTCGCGCACCGCCCGCATCCGGGCGACCGGGCATGAAGCGGCGGATCGAGCGGCACTACCACCGGGTCAGGACCGAGATCGGCCCCGGCACCCGTACTTTCGAGATCGTGAAGCGGGTCGCCTGCGGGGCGTGGAACGACGGGTTCATTCACGCCGGCAACCTCGCCTACATGGCGATCCTGTCGCTCTTTCCCTTCTTCATCGTCGCGGCGGGCATCTTCTCGCTGATGGGCGACGCGGCGGACCGCACCGCCGCGATCAACGCCCTGCTGCTCGCGGTCCCGCGCGTCGTTGCCGAGGTGATCGAGCCGGTGGCCAAGGACGTCGTTTCGGCGCGGACCGGCTGGCTCTTGTGGGTCGGTGCCCTCTTCGGCCTGTGGACGGTGGGCAGCCTGATCGAGACGATCCGCGACATCCTCCACCGCGCCTACGACACCAAACCGTCGGTCAATTTCTGGAAGCACCGGCTGTTTTCGACAGGCGTCATCATCGGCGCGATCATCCTCCTGATGATGAGCCTCTCGGCCCAGTTCTTCATCACCGCCGCGCAACAGGCGATAGAGGCCTGGTTCCCCAATGCCGGGGAAGTCTCGACCCGCCTGTCGCTGTCGCGGATCGGATCATCGGCGGGGCTGCTGCTGTCGCTCTGGCTGCTGTTCGTGACGCTGACGCCCAAGATCTATCGCGGGCCGCAATATCCAAAGTGGCCGGGCGCGGTCTTCGTGACGGCGTGGTGGATCCTCGTCAGCCTGTCGCTGCCGCTCGTGCTGCGGACCGTCTTTGCCTATGACCTGACCTACGGCAGCCTCGCCGGGGTGATGATCGCCCTTTTCTTTTTCTGGCTGGTCGGGCTAGGGCTCGTCGCGGGCGCAGAGCTCAATGCCGCGCTGGCCACGATGCCCGCGTCGGAAACCGAAACCACGGCTGCAAGGGCGGAGGCGCAGACCTCCGGCAGCCAGGAATGAGTGCGAATATGGACGAACAGGCACCACCGACCGGCACGCTGATGCAGGGGAAGCGCGGTCTCATCATGGGGCTGGCCAATGACAAGTCGCTGGCATGGGGCGTCGCGCGGGCGCTGCACGCACAGGGCGCGGAACTGGCCTTTTCCTATCAGGGCGAGGCGCTGGCCAAGCGCGTGCGCCCGCTGGCCGAAAGCCTGGACAGCGATTTCCTGATCGAATGCGACGTCGCCGACATGGCCGCGCTCGACACCGCGTTCGACACGCTGGCGGCGCGCTGGCCGACCATCGATTTCGTCGTCCACGCCATCGGCTTTTCCGACAAGAACGAGCTGCGCGGGAAATATGTCGACACCAGCCTCGACAACTTCCTGATGACGCTGAACATCTCGGCCTACAGCCTGGTCGCGGTGACCAAGCGGGCCGCGGCGATGATGCCGAACGGCGGCTCGATCGTGACGCTGACCTACTACGGTGCGGAAAAGGTCGTGCCGCACTACAACGTGATG
>CAYRLC010000043.1:7972-19534 GCA_964424995.1 uncultured Croceicoccus sp. | reverse complement strand
GAAGCGGGTGCGGTCACCGATCCACAGCATATGCGCCGAGGTGTCATACCAGTCGCCGGTCAGCGAATCCTGACGGGTGAGCGCCTGCTCATAAGGCAGCAACAGCGCCTCATGACTGGTGTAGAAGCTCGTCGCGCTCAACTGCGGCACGGTGTCGGCATCGATGCCGCACGCCTTCATGAAGTCCAGCGCCTCGCCGATGCGGTCGGCGGTCTGCGCGAAGCGTTCGCCCCAGGGGCTGCGGCCGATATGATCGAGCGTCCACTGGTGGACCTGGCGCAAGTTGGCATAGCCGCCGCCGGCAAAGGCGCGCAGCAGGTTCAGCGTCGCGGCCGACTGACCGTAGGCGCGCGCCATGCGTTCGGGATCGGGCTTGCGGCCATCGGCATCGAAAGCGATGTCGTTGATGATGTCGCCGAAGTAGCTGGCATGTTCGACACCCTCGATCGCTTCGGTGGGCGCGGAGCGCGGCTTGGCGAACTGGCCGGCCATGCGGCCCACCTTCACCACCGGCTGCTTGCTGGCGAACGTCAGCACGACCGCCATCTGCAACAGCACGCGGAACGTGTCGCGAATGTTGTCGGGGTGGAACTCGGCAAAGCTCTCGGCGCAGTCGCCGCCCTGCAGCAGAAAGCCGCGGCCCTTGGCGACTTCGCCGAGGTCGTGCTTCAGCGCGCGGGCTTCACCGGCAAAGACCAGCGGCGGATAGGTCGACAGGCGCTGCTCGACTTCGGCAAGGGCCGCCTTGTCCGCATATTCCGGAAGATGCCGCCCCTCGAACGATTTCCAGCTTTCGGGGGTCCAGTTGCTCGCCACGTTACCTGCTCCGCATGTCTTGTTCATGGGGTTGTCCATCGCCGCCATCCCGTCGGGCGGCGTGTCCAATCGTCCGAATTGTCGGGATGGGCCCGCCAATACGCGAGCCCCCCGCGTATTGCAAAGGTTTCAGCCGCAAACAATTCCGATCACACAGATCGAACCTACCTGCGGCGAACCTTTACAGCCTACTTCTTTGCCACGCTCTTCTTGTCGGCCGGGACGATCGCGTATTCGAAGGCCTTCGAATTATCGAGGAAGGCCTTGGCCAGAAGCTGCATGGCTTCGGGCGTGGTCTGCGAATAATCGTTGAGGATCGTGCGCACGTCGTCGAACCGGCGCGGATCGCGGGCACTGCCGGCCAGCTCGCGCAGCCAGAACCCGTTGCCCGACGATGCGCGGCTGATCATCTGGCGCAGCGGTTCGGTCACGCGTGACAGTTCCTCTGCCGTGGGCGGCGCGGCGGCGAGATCGGCGGCGATCTTGCGCGCTTCCTCGAAGAACGCCGGCACGTCCTTGGGCTGGACGTTGGCATAGGCCAGCACCACGCCCGCGTTGTCGATATCCATCGGCCAGCGCGACCCGACGCTCGGCGTATAAGTCGCGCCCAGCCGTTCGCGCATCGCGTCGTAAAGCCGGTTGTTGAACACTTCGGTGAGGATCGTCAGCTGCCGCGCGACGCGCACCTTCGACCGGCCCGACGCGGTCGGCCATCCGATCACGGCCGACGCCTGGTTGGCATCACCGCGATGGGTCAGCACGGTCGGCTTGGCAGAAGGCGCGGGCGTGCGCGCCAGTTCGGGCATCAATGCCGCAGGCTGACGCGGCGCGAGCGCGCCGAACGTCTTGTTGAGCGCCGCCAGCGCATCTTCCCGCTTCACGTCGCCGAAGATCTCGACCTGGATCGGCCCGCTTGCGAGGATCGGCGCCCAGACCTTCCTAAACCCGGCGATATCGGTCTTCGCCAGTTCGGCCGGGGTCGGCGTTTCCAGTCGCGGATCGCCGCCACGCAGCAATTCGTCCAAATCGCGCTGCATCACCCCTTGCGGACTGGTGCCGAAACTGTCGTAGCTGGTGATCATTCCGGCCTTCGCCCGTTCGAGCGGGGCCGCATCCCAGCCCGGCGTCGCCAGCTTGGCGGCAAAGAGGTAGAGCTGATCGGCAAGGTCGGCGGCGCGCGTCTCGGCACCGAAGACGAACTCCCGGTCCTCGATCGCGAAGTCGAGGCCGAGCTTGCGGCCCACCGCCAGCTGGTCGAGATCGTCCTGCTTGAGATCGCCGATGCCGGTGCCCATCAGCACGGCTTCGCCAAGCGCGATATAGGGCGCGTCCTCGGCCCGGAACGCGCCATA
Source organism: uncultured Croceicoccus sp. (assembly GCA_964424995.1). Classification (GTDB taxonomy): domain Bacteria; phylum Pseudomonadota; class Alphaproteobacteria; order Sphingomonadales; family Sphingomonadaceae; genus Croceicoccus. The sequence continues at coordinate 17,366 of CAYRLC010000043.1, read as the reverse complement.
GCCGTTGCCGAAGCGGACCCGCACCGACACCCGGCCCGGCTCCGCATCGCTGGCCCAGACGAGGCCCTTGATACCGTTCGACAGTTCGATGGTCTCTATGCCGAGGATACCCGAAGGCTGCTCCGAAACCACCTTGCCGGGTGTGCCGAGGGCGGGAAGTTCGGCGAACGATACCGTCCGGTCGGCCACCCGGGCCGAAGCGTCGGGCTGGACCGGGGCGACCATCGCGGTGCGAAAGGCGGCGATGTCGCCATCGGCCTTGGTCGGCACGTTGAGCACGCCGCGCAACACCGCGCCGCTGAACAGGTCGCGGGTGTGCTGCTGCACCACCTCGGGCGTGACCTTGCCTTTCATCCCGGCGAAGACCTTCATCACCGTGTCGGGCGCGGCCACCGTCTCGCGGATGTCGACGGCATCGACGATGGTGTTGCTGAGATCGGTCGCCTGCTGCACCGATTGCGTTTCCACGCCGATGCTGAAGGCGTTTTCGAACTCGGCCGATTCGCGCGCGATCTCCGCCTCGCTGGGCGGGGTGGCGAGCGCGTCGGCGATGACCGCGCGCACATCGTCCAGCGCGGCGCGCCAGTCGTTGCCGATCGGGCGCACCGACACGAAGGTCATGTCGGCCGACCGGCTCACCTCGTCCTGCCCGACTTGCGCGGCAAGGTAGCTGCCGCCCGCCCGCGCGCGGGTCTCCAGGCGGCGGTTGATGATCGCCATCGCCAGCTGGTCGGTCAGCCGGCCCTGGTTCATCGCGATGGTGTCCGACACCTTGTGCCACGGGCGCATGATCGCATAGCTGACCGCAGTGGGCAGGTCCGGCTCGACCCGCACGTCCAGCTTGTCGACCGGGGCCATGGCACCGGCGGCCTGCACTGCGTTGGGGCCCGGAGCAGGCTTGCCGAAATCGGGCGCGACGGGAGCCGCGCCGCTCGCCTTCCAGCCGCCGAAGTATTTCTCCAGCATCTGCACCATCACCGCCGGTTCGACATCGCCGGCGACCGAGATCACGGTATTGTCGGGGCGATACCAGCGCTCGTGAAAAGCGCTGACGCTGGCCTGGTTGGCGGCGTTCAGGGTTTCGACCGTGCCGATCGGCGAACGGTCGGCCAGCCGCATGCCGGCAAAGAACGTCTCGCGCGTCGCTTCCGCCATCCGCTTGTTCGCGCCGCCGACCTCGCGCATTTCGGCCAGCACGATCGGCACCTCGGTGCGGACGCCCTTCTCACTGAAGGTCGGCGCCTCGATCATGCCCGACAGCAGCTTGAACGTCTCATCGAGCTTGGCCGGGTTCATGTTCGGCACGTCGAGTTTGTAGACCGTATGCGTCGGCGAGGTTTCGGCGTTGGTATCCGACCCGAACGTCGCGCCCAGCTCCTGCCACTTGGGGACCGTCTCGCCCCACTTGAGGTATTTCGATTCCCGGAAGGTCAGATGCTCGATGAGGTGCGCAAAGCCGCGCTCCTTGTCGGTTTCGTGGAGCGAACCGGCATCGATGCGCACGCGGATCGAGACCTGGTCCTGCGGCACTTCGTTGAAGCGCACTGCATAGCGCAGCCCGTTGGAAAGCTCGCCGAACTGCCATTCGGTGTCGGGCGGAATGTCGCTGCCGCGATAGATCCACGGCCGGTCCAGCTCCACCTTCGGCCATTCGCGAAGCGCTTCCGCCGTGGGGGCGGGCTGGGCCAGCGCGGGCTGGGCAAGAAAGGCGGGTGCGAGTGCCGAAAGGATCAGCGCGCCGGCCGGCGCAACGCGGGAAAGAACGTTCATGGGCGGCATATATGGTGCCCCACCGTGAAGCACCAGTGAACATCCCCGTCATGGCAGTGCCGATGCGCGTAAAATGATCGCTTGAACCGCGCGGTCATAGGCCTAAATCGGCGTCATGTTCATTGAAACCGAAACGACGCCCAATCCCGCCACGCTCAAGTTCCTGCCGGGGCGGCAGGTCATGGCCAGTGGCACCCGCGAATTCACCGATCACGACGATGCCGAAGCCTCGCCGCTGGCCGCCGCGCTGTTCTCGCTGGGCGACGTGACGGGCGTGTTCTTCGGATCGGACTTCGTGTCGGTCAGCGCCGCGCCTGGCGTCGAATGGGCGCACCTCAAGCCGCAAGTCGTCGCCGTGCTGCTCGACCATTTCGTGTCGGAAGCGCCCCTGTTCACCGGCGGCGACGCGGCGGCTATCGCCGTTCCGGCCGACGACGAGTTCCAGGACGATCCCGCCGATGCCGACATCATCGCCCAGATCCAGGACCTTATCGAAACGCGCGTCCGCCCGGCCGTCGCGAACGATGGCGGCGACATCGTCTATCGCGGCTTTCGCGAAGGCGTCGTCTACCTCACGATGCAGGGCGCCTGCGCCGGTTGCCCCTCATCTTCCGCCACGCTCAAGCAGGGTATCGAAGGGCTGCTCAAGCACTACGTCCCCGAAGTGACCGAGGTGCGCGCGGCCTGATCCCGCCGCCACGCCCACGGCCCTTGCCATGACCCGCATGCCGGAGTTTGCCCCCTCGGTAATCGCCCGAACACTGGTGATTGATAGTGCGACCGATGCCTGTTCGGTTGCACTGTTCGATGGCGATACCCTGCTGGCGGGCGAATGGCAGTTGCTGGGACGCGGCCATGCGGAGCGGCTGTTGCCGATGATCGCCGCCCTGCCCGATCGCGGGCGGGCGAACAGGATCGCAGTGGCACTCGGCCCCGGCAGTTTTACCGGCATTCGCGTGGGATTGGCAGCGGCAAAGGCGCTGGCCATCGCCTGGCAGGCGGACATTGTCGGATATCCCACTCTCGCCCTGATTGCCGCGCAGGCCCGCGCCGAGTTCGGCCCGGTCGGCCTCACGGTGGCCAATAAGGGTGGGCACGGGGAATGGTTCGTGGAAACCTTCGTCGACGAGGGCGCCAGCACCGGTCCGGTGCGTTCGCTGCGGCCCGCAGATGCCGCGCTGGAGATCTCGACCGAGCTCGTCGTCGGCAGCCAGGCCGAAGCGCTGGTGGCCAAGCGCGGAAACGGCAGGGCCGCCCTCGTCACTCCCGATGCTCGCCAGTTCATGCTGCTTGCAGAAACCAGCCTCACGCCGGATGTCCGTCCGCTTTATGGGCGCGGTCCCGATGCCACCCTGCCGGGTCAGTCTTCCGCCCTGCCGGAACAGGCGCGATGATGGCCAGCCGCGCCGAGATGGAGGGCATGATGGATGTCATGCTCGCCGCCTTCGACCCGGCATTCGGAGAGGCATGGAACGAGCGTCAGCTCGGATCGTCGCTGCTCATCCCGGGAACCCGCTTTGCCCTGATCGATGCCGCCGGGGTCATCGGACCGCCGGCTCGCAAGGTACCGGTCGCGGGCTTCTACTTGTCGCGACAGATCCTCGATGAAGAAGAACTGCTGTTGCTGGCGGTTTCGCCCGATTATCGACGTCACGGTTTAGCCCAGCGTTTGATGGAACACTTGTTCTCTTCCGCTACGGATCGTGGAGCCAGCCGTATTTTCCTTGAGATGCGAGAGGATAACGATGCGGTACACTTCTATTCGCGACTTGACTTTCATCAAGTGGGCTTCCGCCGGGATTATTACCGCGGTGCGGACGGCTATTTGCGCAATGCAGTAACGCTGGCAAAAAATCTCGCACAAATTACATAGCGATTATTGTAAATCGATACCTAATGGATGCGCCATTTGCATCAAAACCTGTTTCATTTTTGAATAGTTACCCTCCAAAAGAAGGGGTTGTTACACCAGAAATCGTTTCCTATACACCTGATGACCAAATGTTCGCTCCCCTATCCCCCTATTCGCTTTTCGGCGATCGGCGACCTTGGTGAATTGCAAGAGGTTACAACCAAATGGAACAGTCTGTCTCGGACATGTCGGAAACGCTGATTACGCTGACATCGGACATCGTCGCGGCACACGTCAGCAACAATTCTGTTGCGGTAGACGAAGTGCCCACCCTCATCCACAACATCTACAACGCGCTGGCAGGCCTCGGCACTGTGGTCAGCGAACCGGAGTCGCCGCCCGAACCGGCCGTCTCGGTACGTTCGTCGGTGAAACCGGACTACATCATCTGTCTTGAGGACGGCAAAAAGCTCAAGATGCTGAAGCGCCACCTGATGACGCACTACAACATGACCCCGGAAGAGTATCGCGCGCGCTGGAACCTGCCCGCCGACTATCCGATGGTCGCCCCCAATTACGCCGAGAAGCGTCGCGAACTGGCCAAGAAGATCGGCCTGGGTCGCAAGCCCGGCGGTCGCAAGACTGCGAAGAAAGCCTGATCATCGTCTCCGGGACGCACCGGCGGTTTGGCCCTGCCGAACGCCGTTTGCGCACCTCTGGAAACAGTGGCTCGGGGAGAAACAGGGGCGCGGGCGGTTGCGATATGTGCGGGGCGATCTATGATCGATCCATTCGGCAATTGCCCGTGACCTGAAAGACTTCACCCAACGTGCCCAATCGTATCGACATCGAAGCCGTCTGCGCCGAGCGCGGCCTGCGCATCACCGAGCAGCGCCGCATCATCGCGCGCGTCCTGTCGGATAGCGAGGATCATCCGGACGTGGAGCGGTTGCACGAGCGCGCCTCGGCCATCGATCCGCGTATTTCGATCGCGACCGTCTATCGCACCGTGCGCCTGTTCGAAGAGGCGGGGATCCTCGACCGCCATGATTTCGGCGACGGCCGCTCGCGCTATGAGGCATCGCCAGAGGCGCACCACGACCACCTGATCGATGTCGAGACCGGCAAGGTCGTTGAATTCGTCGATCCGGAACTCGAAGCGCTGCAGCGCCAGATTGCCGAGCGTCTCGGTTTCCGGCTCGTCGATCACCGGATGGAACTCTACGGCGTGAAGCTGGATCGGGACTGAATCTCGTGCGCCGGGTGCGGATCGGCCTCAGGCTGGCCGCGATGGTGGCTTGGCTGATCGCCTGCATCCCCGGCCATCTCGTCACCCACACGATGTTGCGCCGGCGTGTGGTTCCGCCGATCTTCCTCGCCGGCATCGCCTTCATCGTCGGCGTCCGCCTGACGACGACGGGCACGCTGGCCCGGCCTCGCGCGATCCTGCTGGCCAATCATGTCAGCTGGCTCGACATCCCGATCCTCGCCGCCACCAGCGGCGCGGCGTTTATCGCACATGACGGGCTGGCCGACAGCCGTTTCCTGAAATGGCTGTGCGAGATGAACGACACTGTCTTCATCGCTCGCACCCGCCGCGCCACGGTCGCGCAGCAGGTCGAGCAGGTCCGCGCCGCATTGGACGATGCGCACGTCGTCACGCTGTTTCCGGAAGGAACGACCAACGACGGCACCGCCCTCTTGCCGCTGAAGAGCAGCCTTCTTTCCGCCATCGATCCTGCGCCGGAGGGGGTGCAGGTCCAGCCCGTCTATCTCGACTATGGCCCCGACGCCCGCGCGATCGCCTGGGTGGGCGACGAGCCGGGCATGGCGAACTTCCTCAAGATCCTGGGGCGCGGCGGCGACATGCCGGTCACCGTCCACTTTCTCCCGCCGCTGCAGGGCGACGAACTCGCCGGGCGCAAGCGCATCGCCGAGGCGACCCGCCGGGCGCTCGAAACCAGGGTTCCGGCGTGATCGAGACGACCGGCCAGGCACTCGACCTTCGCCAGATCGCCGGACGCGACCATCCCGTACACGTGTCGGGCCATCGGCTGCTGGACTGCGAAGTCATGGGCACCATGCTCGCCAGCCCAAATCCCGGCGCATGGCGACACATCCGCGACTGCGCGGCGGTGAAATGCCGCCAGTACAATTGCCTCCTTGCGGGCACAGCCATCGAGCATTGCCTGCTCGACACCATGGGTCAGGCAGGTCCGATGTATCTCGCGCTTGATGCCTGCGTGTTCCGCCACGTGACCCTGCGCGGCAAGCTGACCACGATGCTGTTGCGCTTCGCCCCCCATCCGTTCGACAGCGCCGGGGCGGACGCAGTCGACGCCTGGATGGCGGCGATGGCGGGCTACTATCGCGACGTCGACTGGGCCCTCGACGTGACGGACGCGAAGTTCACGGCTCTCACGTCGCTGACCACCGTCCCCGGCCACCTCGTCCGTTTCGATCCCGCACGCGCCATCCGCATCCGCCGCGATGCGCTTGTGGGCGACTGGTCGGCGAGGATGCCGGGCGTGATGCAGATCTGCTGCGAGGATTTCCTCGAAGGCCCGTTCGACAGCTTCGTTGTCCAGCGCGGAGAGGCCAAGGCCAATCGCGAGCGCTTCGCACGCGATGCTGGCTGGATGCGCGATCATGGGTTCGCCGATCCCGCTTGATCTTCAATTGCCGGCAAAAAGCGCGTAAGGGCGCGCGCATGAACAAGGTCACCGCCCCCAAAAGCTTCCGCGTCAAGAGCTTCGGCTGCCAGATGAACGTCTATGACGGCGAGCGCATGGCCGAATTGCTCGGCGCGCAAGGCATGGAAGCCGCGGCAGAGGGCGAGGATGCCGATCTCGTCGTGCTCAACACCTGCCACATCCGCGAAAAGGCGGCGGAAAAGGTCTATTCCGACATCGGCCGCTTGAAGCGCGATGATGGCACCACCCCGCTGATCGCGGTGGCCGGCTGCGTCGCGCAGGCGGAGGGCGAGGAGATCATGAAGCGCGCGAAGGACGTGCGTATGGTCGTCGGACCGCAGGCCTATCACCGCCTGCCCGAGATGATCGACAAGGCCACCGCCGGCGAGCGGGTTACCGATACCGATATGCCGGCAGAGGCCAAGTTCGGCGCGCTGCCCGCCCGGCGCAAGCGCGCGCCCAGCGCGTTCCTGACCGTGCAGGAAGGCTGCGACAAGTTCTGCACCTATTGCGTCGTGCCCTACACCCGCGGCGCGGAGATCAGCCGGCCCTTTGCCGACCTGATGGACGAGGCGAAGCGACTGGTCGACCGGGGCGCGCGCGAACTGACCCTGCTGGGTCAGAACGTCAATGCGTGGGACGGTGAGGACGCGAAGGGCCGCAAGATCGGTCTCGACGGCCTGATCCGCGAGCTGGCCGCGCTGCCCGATCTGGCGCGTATCCGCTATACCACCAGCCATCCCAACGACATGACAGACGCGCTGATCGCCGCGCATGGCGAAGTGGGCAAGCTGATGCCCTATCTCCACCTGCCGGTGCAGGCGGGCAGCGATCCGATTCTGGCCGCGATGAACCGCAGCCACACCGCCGAAAGCTATGTCCGCGTGATCGAGAAGGTGCGCGCCGCCCGGCCCGACATCGCGATCAGCGGCGATTTCATCGTCGGCTTCCCGGGTGAGACCGACGCCGATTTCGAAGCGACCCTGCGCCTTGTCGAAGAGATCCGCTACGCCGCCGCCTTCAGCTTCAAGTATTCGCCCCGCCCCGGCACCCCGGCGGCCACGATGACCGAACAGATCGCGGCCGAGGTGATGGACGAGCGCCTGCAACGCCTGCAGGCGGCGATCACCCGCGACAGCCAGGCCTTCAACAACGCCAGCGTCGGCCGCACCTGCGACGTGCTGGTCGAGCGCACCGGCCGCCGCGACGGGCAGTGGCTGGGCAAGACGCCCTGGCTGCAATCGGCATACTTCACCGGCGATTGTGCCGTCGGCGATCTGGTCCGCGTGGAACTGGTCGAGGCCGGGCCCAATTCGCTGGCCGCCCGGGTCCTGTAACCGGGTTTCGTCTTGAGGGGGCGGCTTGCGCGAGAACGGGTTTCGCTCGACATAGCAGACATGGCCGTTCGCTTTCCCGCCGCGCTCCTGATCGCCACGCTGTCGCTCGCCGCCTGCTCACAGCAACCGGACGACAGCGTCGCCGTACCGGCCGAGCCAGTCGATCCCAAAGTAACCGCGACACCGCCGCCGCCAGCCGCGGCGCCCACATCCGGCCCGCAGCTCGCCGACGGGTTCGCGCCCGTCGCATTCGACCTTGCCGGAACCGGCTGGCTGGTGGTCGCCATCGACGGCAAGCCGCTGGGCGAAGCATGGAGCGACCCGGTTCGCATATACTTCGGCCAGTCGTCGCTCCACTGGGGCGGCTGCAATTCGCACGAGTCGCTCTATGTCCGCAGCGGCTCCAGCTTTGCCACTGGCGGGTCGTCGGTCTCCACTCTCGTCGCCTGCCCGCCCGGTGCGCCCGACCCTATCGTCGGCGGCGTGCTCCATGGCCAGCCGCTGATCGGCAGCAATGCCGAGGGGAAGATCATGCTGGCGACCATGGCGCACAGCGTGACCCTGTCGCAGATCGACCCGCCCCGCGCCGACCCCGCGCCGCCACCGCTGAGCCGCGCACCGTTCCGCCTCACCGTCGAGGATGGCGGATCGCGGCCGCCGGTCATCGCGTTCGGCAGCGGGACTTTCTCGATCTGGATGGACTGCCCCGATGCGATCACCGGCAAGGCGGTGGTCCGCGACGGTCGCATGATCACCGGCGATGTCAGTCAAAAGACCTGCGACACGCATCGCCCCACCGCCACGGCGGCGCTCGCCGCGTTCTTTCGCCACGGCCCCGCCATCGCACAGGGGCCTAACGGAGAGCTCCTGCTGAGCGACGGCGAAGAGGTGATCGGCGGGCGCCAGTGCCACCCTGACACGTCGCCCTGCCGACACGCCGCCGCGAACTGAGCCCGCGCAAACCGCCCGGCGCTAGAGCCGGGCATAGCGGCTCGCCATATCTTGCCAGCAGGCCACGGTTTCCTATCTTTGGCTCATACCCGAGTCGCGCGGGGGCATCCCCGCCCGGCGCTGCCAAAGGAAATCGAGTGAGCCGCAAGCACGCGCGCGTACCCAACTTTCCCGGCGACGACATGACGTCCGATGCCACCCATCCCGCATATGGCACGTTCGGCCATTCCGCCCAGGCAGGCGGCGGCCTCCAGAGGGCGCGGACCGAGATGGAATTCGAAAATCCGGAGGTGCTCGGCGCGCTGTTCGGACAGTTCGACGCCAACCTCGTGCAGGTCGAGAACCGCCTCGGCGTCTATATCTCCGCGCGCGGCAACCGCATCCAGATCGAGGGTTCGGAAGAAGCCGTGGCCCGCGCCCGCGACGTGCTGGGCGGCATGCACACCCGTTTGAAACAAGGCTTCGAACTGGATCAGGGCGCGGTCGAATCGCTGATCGCGATGTCGAGCGAGCCGACGCTGGAAGGCATCATCACCGGCGACGACAAGCAGCCCCCGGTCATGATCCGTACCCGCAAGAAAACGATCGTGCCGCGCTCCGCCGCGCAGATCGACTACATGCGCGCGCTGACCGGCAACGAGATCATCTTCGCCCTCGGGCCGGCAGGCACCGGCAAGACCTACCTCGCCGTGGCGCAGGCGGTCGCCCAGCTCATCACCGGCAGCGTCCAGCGCCTGATCCTGTCGCGTCCCGCGGTTGAGGCGGGGGAGCGGCTCGGCTTCCTGCCCGGC
>CAYRLC010000043.1:0-7962 GCA_964424995.1 uncultured Croceicoccus sp. | reverse complement strand
GTCGATCCCTACCTGCGTCCGCTTTACGACGCGCTCTATGACTGCCTGCCCGCCGAACAGGTGGAACGGCGCATCGCCAGCGGCGAGATCGAGATCGCGCCTATTGCTTTCATGCGAGGGCGAACGCTGGGGGATGCCTTCGTCATCCTCGACGAAGCGCAGAACACCACGCCGGCGCAGATGAAGATGTTCCTGACCCGCTTCGGCCAGAACAGCCGGATGGTCGTCTGCGGCGACCCGAAACAGGTAGACCTTCCCGGCGGCGACGCGTTTTCCGGCCTCGCCGACGCGGTTCGGCGGCTGGAGGGCATCCAGGGCATCGCAGTGTCGCGCTTCACCGCCGCCGACGTCGTGCGCCACCCGATCGTCGGCCGTATCGTCGATGCCTACGAAGGCCCGAATGCGGAGAAGTCGCCGGGATCATGACCGGATCAGCCACCGGGCCCATGCCGGAGGGGCCTACGCTGGAGCTCGATGTCGACCCGGTGTGGGGCGATTCGCCCGGTCCTGGCTTCGCGGACTGGGAGGAATGGGCCAGCGCCACCGCCCTTGCCGCGGCGGCGGAGGTTCCCGCCATCGCCCATCCGAACGTGCTCGTCAGCCTGGTGCTGGGCGAGGACAAGGAAGTGCACGCCTTGAACCGGGAATGGCGCGACCGCGACAAACCGACGAATGTGCTTTCTTTTCCGATGCTTGAGCCGGAGGAACTTGCCGACATCGGTAACGGGATCCCGACCATGCTGGGCGACATCGTGATGGCCCACGGCGTCTGCGCGCGCGAGGCGGACGAAAAATCTGTTGCACTTGCGAACCATGCAACCCATCTCCTTGTCCACGGTTTGCTCCACCTCGCCGGTTACGACCACGAGACGAGCGATGCCGATGCCGAGGTGATGGAGGCGCTCGAAGTGCGCATTCTGGCACGCCTGGGAATCGCGGATCCTTACGGAGACCGCGAGTAAGCGGGGCGTAGTCCGGCACGATGCCGGGAAGCCTGTCTTGATGGAGTATCGGAGCCGACGATGTCGGACGGCGATTTCAGTGGCGATGCGCGCAACCCGGAGCCGGACCGACGGGGGGACAAGCGATTCCTGTGGAGCCGTATCCGCGACTTCTTCGAAGGGAGCGAGGGCGACCAGTCGCTGCGCGCCCAGATCGAGGAGGCCATCGACGAGCACGAGGAGGACGAGCAGCGAGACGGTGCGTCGCGCGGCGGCGGCGATCTTTCGGCGATCGAGCGCCAGATGCTCCGCAACCTCCTGCATTTCAGCGAGAACGACGCCGACGACGTCGCCATCCCGCGCGGTGCGATCATCGCGGTCGAACGGTCGGCCAGCTGGGAATCGCTGATCGCGCTCTTCGCCGAACATGGCCATTCGCGCATGCCGGTCTATGCCGAATCGCTCGATCACGTGATCGGCATGATGCACATCAAGGATGTCTTCCCCTTCCTCGCCCAGCGCAAGGACCCACCGGCGGACTGGACCAAGCTCATGCGCCAGCCGCTCTACGTGCCGCAGGCGCGCGGGGCGCTCGACGTGCTGGCGGACATGCGTTCGCGCCGCGTGCACCTGGCCATCGTGGTCGACGAATATTCGGGCACCGACGGCATCATCACCATCGAGGACCTCGTCGAGGAGATCGTCGGCGATATCGAGGACGAGCACGACGACGCACCGGTCGACCTGCTGGTGCCGCTCGATGCCGGGATGTGGGACGCGGACGCCCGCGTCGAGCTGGAGGACGTGGCCCGCCGGGTCGATCCGCGGCTCGGCGAAGTGGAGGAATCGGTCGATACGCTGGGCGGGCTGGCCTTCGTGCTGGCCGAAAAGGTGCCCTGTGTGGGCGAGATCATGGACCACGACAGCGGCTGGAAGCTGGAAGTGATCGCCGGCAACGAACGCCACGTCGAGCGCCTGCGCCTGCATCCGCCCGTCGCCGACGACGTGGCCGAAGCGGCAGAGATCGACTGATGGTCGCCCGCCGACTGCCGCCGCTGCGCTCACTCGAAGCGTTCGTGCGCATTGCCCGCCTCGGATCTGCCAAGGCGGCGGCGGAGGAGCTGGCGCTCAGCCCCTCGGCCCTGTCGCGGCGGCTGACGGCGCTGGAGGATTTCACCGGCAAGAAGCTGTTCAACCGCAAGCATCAGTCGATGGGCCTGACCGAAGACGGCCACTCGCTGTTCGAGGCGGTCGCCCCGATCCTCGACGAGCTGGCCGACCAGATCGGCAAGCAGATGGCCGACACCAAGGTCATGCGCCTGCGCTTGGGCGTCATGCCGCTGTTCGGCGGCCAGCGGCTGGTGCCGCGCCTGCCTGAGCTGCGGCGGCTCTACCCCACGCTGCACATCGACATCGATTCGTCCGCCCATCCGATCCCGCGTCTGGGCGATACGCTGGACGCTGCGATCACGTTATCGGACGATCCCGATACGCGCCTCCACTGCGTGAGGCTCGACCACAACCGGGTCCACGCCATCGCCTCGAGCGAACTGGTGGCGAAGCTGGGCCCCGTTCCCGATCCGGCCGCGCTCGCCAAGCAGAGCTTCATGATCCACTCGGACATGACGAAGAGCTTCGATGCCTGGCGCAAGGCCACGGGCATGGATGCGCGCTACGAACCGACAGTCGATCATTTCGACAGCGGTCCGCTGATGCTCGAGGCGGCCGCACAGGGGCTGGGCATCGCGATCATGCACGGCGACCATCTTGCCCGGTCGAACGACGACCGTATCGCTCAGCTCTACGACATCAATGTCGAAAGCCCCTACAGCTACTGGTTCATCTGCAAGCCGCGCGCGCTGGAAAGCCGCCCGGTGCGGATCTTCCACGACTGGCTGGTGAACGCCGGGCTCTAGCCCGCGAGTTCGGCTTCGCGACGGTCGAGTTTCGGCGTGGTCGGACCGCGATTGACGGGCGGCGGCAGGATCTCGTTCCGTTCGACCGACAGGCGCGCCTCGGCACTATCGATCGCGGCGACCCACGTCAGGCAATCGGCCAATCGCCGCATGTAGTGCTTGCGCACGGGATCGATGGTGGTCTGGCAGTCGATCACATAGCCGTCCCACGCACCGTCCAGCGCCGCCGCGCGCGCCAGGCTCGCGACTTCGCCCGATTCCGAGATGGCGGTGTGGAACGGGCGATCTTTGCCGCGAAGGAGCGTGAGATCGTCACCACCGGCATTGGGATTGAACAGGTAACTCGATAGCGTCGGAGGCAGCGCACCATCCTCGCGCTCCACCCCTTTGAGCACATGGTCGGCTATGCGCCCGCCCAGCGAATGACCCGCCAGCGTCACCGGCACCGCGCCATGACCGGCCCGGTCCAGCCCCTCCCTCACCTGCCGATAGGTCGCCAGCCCGCGCGGCCCCTGCCGGCCCAGCAGCGTGCCGTGCCACCAGTCCTTGGGTCCTTCCGTGCCGCGATAGGCAAGGATCACCTCCGCCAGTCGCCCGTCCGCGCCGATGCGGTCGTAGATCGAATAGGCATAGCCGTAACGGTCATCGACCGAGGCAAACCTTTCGCGAATATCGTAGGGCAGGACGTAGAGCCGGTCGACATAGTCGCCGTCGCTCTCCTCCGCCCCTTGCCAGTAGGCATTCTGCGCCATCTGCGCATAGGGCCAGGCCGCAACCGCGACCCGACGTGCCTCCGGGCACCAGCCGCCCTTGCCCGGGCAGTCGTGCGAAAGGCGCGAGATGTCGTGCGCGCAGCCGGTCAGAACCGTGGCGAGACCGGCAACGAAAAGGGCGCGGATCGCCGGCATCGCTGCCCGCCACCCGCGCCCCATGTTCGTTCCGCCCGTACCTGTCAGGGTAGGCGGATCAGGCGACGGTCGCCTTGACGATCTTGCCCGGATTGCGCGGCGGCTCGCCCTTGGGCAGCGCGTCGATCACGTCCATGCCGCTCTCGACCTCACCCCAGACGGTGTACTGGCGATCGAGGAAGCGCGCATCGTCGAAGCAGATGAAGAACTGCGAATTCGCGCTGTTCGGCGCGCTGGTGCGGGCCATCGAGCAGACGCCGCGGGTGTGCGGGTGATCGTTGAACTCCGCCTTCAGGTCCGGCTTGCTCGAACCGCCCATGCCGGTGCCGTTGGGGCAGCCGCCCTGCGCCATGAAGCCGGGGATCACGCGGTGGAACTTCACGCCATCGTAGAAGCCTTCGCTGGCCAGTTCCTTGATACGCTCGACATGGCCGGGCGCGATTTCGGGCAGCAGCTTGATGACAACGTCCTTGGGCTCGCCGTCGCCGGTGTCGATCGAGAAGGTAAGAGTTTCGGCCATGGGTGCTCCGTTGGCTGTTTATGGAAAAGGCACCCGACCCGTCTGGCCGCGACACCCTCTGCCCGGCGGATATAGGGCCATCCTTCGCAAAGTCATCCCCGGCCTGTGCCGGATTGCTCCCCAAGCATGCCCACAGATTTGTCCACAGCCGGTCCACAGCTAGCCTGAGAGGCAGTACGATCCCGAGCAGGGATGACACGCCTGTCACGGCGGTTGCTTTTGCGGCGCAGCAAACTAGACACGGGGTCGCCTGACGCACCGCGTGCCGACCGGCTCCCCGCAACCTCCTGATCAAGTGCACCATGGACCGCGACGATCCGACCCTGCTGGACCCGCGCCGCCACGATGACGAGAGTCTTCGTGACGAGGGCGCACGTGCGGGCGACCGGCGCGAGGAGGCAAAGGTGGAGAAGGCGCACCTCGACGAGGATGACCGCCTTACCCGCGAGTATGTCGAAGCGGTCCGCGACGCGGTGGACGAAGGCGACGACGAGCGGGTGCACGAGCTGGTCGAACCGCTCCACCCCGCCGACATCGCCGACCTTGTCGAGCTGATCCCGGCCGAAGAGCGCCCGGCGCTGGGTAAGGCCATCGCCGAACTGATGACCGGCGAGGTCATTTCCGAGCTCAACGAACACGTCCGCGACGAACTGTTCGAGGACCTGTCCGCCGAGACCGTGGCGCAGATCGCCGAGCAGATGGAGACCGACGACGCGGTCGCCCTGATCGAGGATCTGGAGGAGGACGAGCAGCGCGCCGTCCTTGCCGAGCTGGACCCCGAGGACCGCGCGGCGATCGAGGATGCGCTTTCCTTCCCCGAGGAGTCTGCGGGCCGCCTCATGCAGCGCGATCTGGTCGCGGTGCCCGAACACATCACCGTCGGCGACCTCATCGACTACCTGCGCGAAAACAGCGACCTCACCACCGAGTTCTGGGAAGTCTTCGTCGTCGACCCCGCGCATCGCCCGGTCGGCACCTGCCAGCTATCGTGGATCCTGCGGACCCCGCGCAACATCCCGATCAGCGACGTGATGAAGCGCGACCAGACACTGATCCAGGCGACGATGGACCAGGAAGAAGTGGCACTGCGCTTCCAGAAATACGCGCTGATTTCAGCAGCCGTTGTCGACAGCGCCGGTCGCCTGATCGGCCAGATCACGGCCGACGACGTCGTCCACGTCATCCAGGAAGAGGCGAGCGAGGACGCCCTCTTGATGAGCGGCGCGGGCGAAGGCGACATCAACCAGCCGATCCGCGATTCCTACAAGGAACGCGTGCGCTGGCTGATCGCCAACCTCGGCACCGCGATCATCGGTTCCTCGATCATCGCCGCGTTCGGCGGCGCGATCGAGACGCTGGTCGCGCTGGCGGTGCTGATGCCCGTCGTCGCCTCGATCGGGGGCAATGCGGGCACCCAGACGATGGCGGTTTCGGTCCGCGCGCTGGCGATGAACCAGCTGACCCAGTCGAACACCGTGCGAGTCCTGTGGCGCGAGATGCGCGTCGCCATGCTGAACGGCGTGACCGTGGCAGCCCTGATCGGCGGCGCCACCGCGATCATTTTCCAGCCGATGCTGGGCGTGGTGATCGCTTGTGCGGTCTTCATCAACATCATCACTGCGGGCCTTGCCGGCGTGGCCGTGCCGGTCCTGTTTGACCGGCTGGACCAGGACCCGGCGGTGGCATCTTCGGTCTTCGTGACGATGATCACCGATTCGATGGGTTTCTTCGCCTTCCTCGGCCTTGCCGTCGCTGCGGGCCTGACCGGCTGAGGCACTTTTCACACGGCGCGCGCTTCCCATATCGGGGCGATGACGACGACCGGCCAGCTTCACCTCACCAAGATCGCGTTCGGCGCGAAAAGCTATGCCGAGATCGAAAGCTGGTTCGCCAATCGCCCGCGCCTGTCACTGACCACCCGCTATTGCCCCAAGCGGGTCGAGGAGCTGGAGGGCGGCTCGCTCTACTGGATCCACGAACATGCGCTTGTCGCGCGCAGTCCGATCATCGGGTTCGCCCAGCTGGATAGCGGGCGCTGGTCGATCGATCTCGAACCGCGGCTGATCCGCGTGCAGTCGCGCCCGAAACGCGCGCATCAGGGATGGCGCTACCTCTCCGCAGCGGACGCGCCGCCCGATCTGGCCGAGGGCGAAGACAGCGGTGACGTCCTGCCCGGCCGCCTGCTGGGTCAGTTGTCGAAGTTGGGGCTCGTCTAGGGCCTCAGCCCCGCACCCCTTTAACCCCGCACTTCATCCAGCCAGTGCCGGATCAGGCGGTGGGCGATGGCGTAGCGCGGCGGCGGGCGCCAGCCGGCATCGCGGCCCGACATCGCCTCGCGCACCTCGTGCTCGTCGAACCAGCGGGCATCTTCCAGTTCCGTCCTGTCGATGACGATGCGGTCGTGGAAGGTGACACCGGCACAGCCGATCATCAGCTGCGACTGCATCGGCCAGGGCTGGCTGGCGACATAGCGGACTTGCGCCACGGGAAGCCCGGCTTCTTCCATCACCTCGCGCCGCACCGCTTCCTCGATCGTCTCCCCCGGCTCGACGAAGCCGGCCAGCGCCGAGTACAGGCCTTCGGGAAAGCCGATGCTGCGGCCGAGCAGGAGACGGCGCCGCCCTTCCGCGTCGCGGTGCTCGACCGTCATGATCGTGACCGGATCGGTGCGCGGGAAATGCTGGGCGCCGCACGCATCGTTGAGACAGGCGCGCTGCCAGCCCCCCTTGGCGACCGCGGTGTGCGAACCGCACTGCGCGCAGAAGCGATGGCGGCTGTGCCAGTCGACGATGGCCCGCGCGGTGGCGAAAATGCCGAACTGGTCGTCGCGCATCGCGGTCATCGCGCGCATGAACTGCCCGCGTTCGTCGCGCACCGGTGCACGCGGCACGGCGGCGAAACAGCCGCGATCGCCGTCGATGCCAAGGAAGACCAGTTCCGCATCCTCGTCCGCGTCGCTCAGCGAGCCCCAAGTGAGCGCACCGTCCTGATCCAGCGGCGGCAGCAGACCGTTGAGGATGAGCAGGCGCGCGCGCAGGCCCATGTAGGTCGACAGGGCTTCCGGGTCGGCGCGGACGTGGTCGGCCCGGTCGAGTTGCGTGATTATTCTCGTCATCGGTAGGGACGTACGCGGCGCGGGCACGGTGCGCAATGCGCCATCGATCAGCCTGCCCGCGTGGCGATGGCGAGCGTGGCGGCCCGGGCGAACAGCGTGGGCAGACCCGCCTCGCCGATCTCGGCCACCGGCCACCACTCGCCCGCCGGTTCGGGCCCGGCAAGCGTGGCCTCGCGAACCGCCAGGGTCAGTCCGAAATGGGTGAAGCCGTGCGCCACCGCCCCCAGCGCCGACCCTGTGACGACGGGAAAGCCCGGCTCACCGGAACCGTCGGCCTTCGCGCTCCAGCCATCGTCGGGCAGCGCGCGCATACCGCCGAGCATGCCCTTGCCGGGCCGTTTCACCAGCAGAACGCGCCCATCACGCTCGATCCAGAAGGCGGTGCCGGTGCGCTCGGGGCGGGCTTTCTTCGGCGCTTTTCTCGGCAGGTCGGCAGCGATGCCGTGCCGCCGCGCCTCGCATGGGCCGGAGAGCGGGCACAGCAGGCAGCGCGGATCGCGCGGGGTGCAGATCGTCGCGCCCAGATCCATCATCGCCTGCGCAAAATCGCCCGCGCGCCGGT
>CAYRLC010000042.1:5568-19638 GCA_964424995.1 uncultured Croceicoccus sp. | reverse complement strand
GAAAAGGCCAAGCGCGTCGAGTTCCGCTTCCCGGATCCGCTGGCGAACCCCTACCTCTCGTTCGCGGCGCTGCTGATGGCCGGCATCGACGGCATCAAGAACAAGATCCATCCCGGCGACGCCATGGACAAGAACCTGTACGACCTGCCGCCGGCAGAGCTCGCCCAGGTCCCGACCGTGTGCGGTTCGCTGCGCGAGGCTCTGGATTCGCTGAGCGCGGACCACGAGTTCCTGCTCGAAGGGGGCGTCTTCACCAAGGACCAGATCGAAGCCTACATCGAGCTGAAGTGGGACGACGTCTACAAGTTCGAAATGACGCCGAGCCCGGTCGAATTCGACATGTACTACTCGTCGTAAGCCTTCCGGCATCGACGAAGCGAAGGGGCGTCCGGGAAACCGGGCGCCCTTTTCGCATCGGATCGCCGCGCCGAGTTCGGACACGGGCGCACTCCATGTTGCAATGCACAATCGAGCCGGCCATATAGCGCTCATGGCCTCAACAGACCTCGCGCGCGAGCCTACCGACGAAAGTACCGTCCTCGTCCTGCAGGGCGGCGGAGCGCTCGGGTCGTATCAGGCCGGGGTGTTCGAGGCGCTTTGCGCCGACGGCACCGAACCCGGCTGGATCGCGGGGATTTCGATCGGGGCCATCAATGCCGCGATCATCGCCGGGAACCCGCCCGAACGCCGGCTCGAACGTCTGCGCGCATTCTGGGATCTCACCTCCAGCCGCGTGACCTGGCCCGCCCCCGCCCGGGACGGAGAGGCGCGGCGCTGGTTCAACGAGATGAGCGCCGCGACCGTGGCGATGACCGGCATCCCCGGCTTCTTCGAACCGCGCTGGGTGCCGCCCGCGATGTTCTGGCCCGACAGCAACGTCGCGAAGGACGGTGCGATCAGCTTCTACGACACCGCACCGCTGCGCAGAACCCTCCTCGACCTCGTCGACTTCGACTATCTCAACGCGCCGGGCGGCGTGCGCCTCAGCGTCGGCGCGGTCCATGTCCTCACCGGCAACTTCATCTATTTCGACAATCGCTGCTGCGAGATCGGGCCGGAACACATCATGGCCAGCGGCGCCCTGCCCCCGGGATTTCCGCCCGTTTTCATCGACGGCGAGCCCTATTGGGATGGCGGCCTCGTCTCCAACACGCCGCTCCAATACGTGCTCGATACCAGCCCCAACGGCGGGCTCACGATCTTCCAGGTCGACCTGTTCAGCGCGCGCGGACGCATGCCGCTGACCCTGCCCGATGCGCTGCAGCGCGAGAAGGACATCCGCTATTCGAGCCGCACCCGCCTCAACACCGACCTCAACAAACAGGTCGAGAAGCTGCGGCAGGCGGCAAGGCGGCTGGTGAAGAAGTTGCCTGACGAATTGCGCGACGATCCCGATGCGCAGTTCCTCGCCAACCTGCCCAGCCACGGCGGGGTGTCGATCATGCACCTGATCAACCGCAGCGAGATGAGCGAGAGCCATTCGAAGGACTACGAGTTCTCGCGCTATACGATAAACGAGCACTGGGCGACCGGCCGCCAGGATGCCGAAAGGTCGCTCACGCACGAGCGGTGGACCGGCCGTCAGGCGCACCCGCGCGGTATCGTCACCTATGATCTCACTTCCGAGGATTCGGGCAGCCCACCCCCGCTGAACGCCGCCTAAACCGGTCATTCAGGCAGTTCCGACCGTCCCGTCGCACGCTCGACTCGCCCTGCCGCACGGCAACGCCTCACCGCATCTGCGGAACGCAGCGGCGAGCGCACCGTTGGTGCGGCTAAAGGAGATTTTCGATGCGTAACTTCCTCATGGGCGTTGCGGCGGTCGCACTGGCCGCCGGTAGCGCCAGTGCCCAACCCGGAAACGGCAACGGCAATGACAAGCAGGGCGGCAGGGCGCAAGCGAGCGCTGGCGGCAGCCAGAAGGGCAACGGCGGCGGCAATGGCAAATCTGCCCCGACCCGTCTGGCCCAGAATGGCAACGGCAACGGCGGCGGGTCCGCCAAGTCGAACGGTGGCGGACAGGGCAATGCCAAGGCCGCGGTCCAGCGCGAGGTGAAGGCCGAGCGCGGCAATGGTAACGGCAACGGCAACGGCAAGGCCAAAGCCAGCGAAAATCGCGGCAACGTGAAGGTCGCCCGCGACAATGGCAATTCCGGCATGAAGGCGAATGGCAACGGCAAGTCCGACTATGCGAAGGGCAACTCGAGGGCCGACCGCGGCGACCGCGAGGTCGTGCGTTACAACGGCCGAGAATATGTTCGCGACGATCGTTTCAGCTATTCGAGCCGCGACGATCTCGCGCGTAGCTACGGTCTGATCGACGGGTGCCCGCCGGGCCTCGCCAAGAAGAATAACGGTTGCAACCCGCCGGGCCTCGTGAAGCGTGACGACTACGACTACGACCGGTCGAACTGGTGGGGCCTGCCGGGTCTCGTCGACGGGCGCTATCGCTACTACGACAACAACCTCGTCCGCATTTCGGACGCGGGCCGCATCCTGGGCTATTACCCGCTGCTGGGTGGCGCCTTGTCGAGCGGCAATGTCTGGCCTACCTGGTTCGATTACCAGCCGGTGCCGAGCTATTACGAGAGCTACTACGGCCTCGGCCCGGTCGGCAGCTATCGCTACGCCGACAACGTGCTCTATCGCGTTGACCCGGAAACGGCCGCGATCACCTCGATCGCTGCGCTGCTGACGGGTGACAGCTTTAACATCGGCCAGCCGATGCCCTCGGGCTACAGCGTCTATAACGTGCCCTATGGCTACCGCGACCGGTACTACGACACGCCGGACATGATGTACCGTTACAGTGACGGCTACGTCTATGGCATCGACCCCACCACGATGCTGGTCGCCTCCGCGATCGAGATGGTGCTTTGAGGAGACAGAAGATGATTGCGACCCGTCTTCGGGGCGGCCTGTTCATGGCCGCCACCCTCGCTCTCGCCGTCCCGCTGGCTGCCTGCAACTCGGGAACCGAGGAAGCCGCGACCGGCGAGACCATCAGCAACGATACCCTCGCCGCCGAACTGGGCGAAGCCGATTCGCTGTCGGTGGTCGGCACCGCGATGAAGGACACCGGCCTTGCGCAGGTGTTCGACGGTTCGGCCAGCTACACGCTGCTCGCGCCGACGGACGATGCCTTCAACGCGGTGAGCGCGGCGGGCCTCGACAAGCCCGAGAACCGCGCGCTGCTTGTCGAAGTGCTGCGCGACCATGTCCTGCCCGGCGCGATGAGCGAAGAGGACATCGCCAAGGCGATCGAGGCAAAGGGCGGCCCGGTCGAGATGAAGACCATGGGCGATGCCACCGTCACCTTCAGCAAGGAAGGCGATGCCCTGACCGTCAAGACGGGCGACGGCACGACCGCCAAGGTCACCGGCAAGGAAGTGCTGGCCACCAACGGCACCGCACTGCCCATCGACACGGTGCTGCGCAAGTTCTGAACCGACGCCGGAACCCTTGCAAACACCCGAACGCTGGCCCCGCAACGGGCCGGCGTTTTCGCGTCAGTAATCCTTGCTGACCTTGGCCCCGATCGAGTTGTTCCCCATTGACGACACCGTCGCCAGCAGCGAGAGCCAGCCGGTCACGCGGTATTCCAGTTCGGTCGCGCTGTAGCCCTGACCATCGGTGACAAGCTCGACGTAGAAGTCGCGGCCAAGATATTCGCCGACCGCAACGCTGGTGCCACGCCCCAGCGCCTGGTCCGCGCCGATGATGCGCAGCCGGTCCAGCCCCAGCGCGCCGCGCAGCTTGTTGATCGGATCAAGCCCACCGCCCCCGCCGCCCCGCATCGAGGCGAGCGCCGCGCCCAGCTGCAACGCTTCGGGCGCGGAGATGTTGGCGATGGAATCGCCGAACAGCAGGCGCGACAGCACTTCCTCTTCCGGCAGGGCGGGCACCGAGCTGAAGGTGATGATCGGCGACAGCGCCGTGCCGGTAATCGCGATCTTGGCGTTGATATCGTTGATGTCCGCCTCTGCCACGATGTCGAGCCGGGGTGCGGGCGGGCTCTCGCCCGAAAAGCGGATGCGGCCGCGGGTCAGTTCAAACCGCTTGCCCGCGAATTCGTAGCCGCCACGGACCAGGTTCGCCTCGCCGCTCAGCCGCGGTGCGTCCGTGGTTCCGCGCAACTCGATGTCCGCGCCCCATTCGCTGTCGAGACCCATGCCGGTCACGGCGAAGCGATTGTTGGCGCGCACGTCGATCAGATAACGCCACGGCGCCATTCTCGCAGTGCGCGGCTGGCGATCGGGCGGAGCGTTCACCTCGCGCCGGGCGATGTTGGGCAGGGTCGCCGCCGCCTCGGCATTTCCCAGCTTCCACCGTCCGCTCACCACGTCGAGGCGCCCGGCGATGGTCCCGGTGTTGTTCTTCGCGACGATACGCAAGGGGCCGGTGACGGTGGCCGCCATGTCGTCGCGGTTGAGCAGACGGGCATCGCGCGCCGCGATGCGGATATCCATGCCGACGCCGTTGGTCGCGATATCGGACAAGTCGACCGATCCGCTGCCCGACACGGCCCCGCCGTTCGCCGCCTTGCCCGCAAAGCGGGAGATGCGCAGGACCGACCCGTCGAAACTGCCCCGCGCGCTAAGGCCGGTGATATCGGTGCCGGTCAGCGTCGATTGCAGGCGCAGGTTGTCCGCCTTCAGGGTGCCGCGCACGATGGGACGGTCGATGGTGCCGCGCACGTCGCCCGCCAGTGCGATCGGGCCGGTGAGGTCGAACAGCTCGATCGCCGCGAGCCGCCACAGAGCATCCGCCGCGCCCGAATAGCGCATCTGGCCATAGAGCGAACCCGCCCGCAAGCGGTCCATCAGGTCCCCGCGCGAGGGCAGCTCCGACACCCGCACCTGCAAACGCCCGCTCTGCGTCCCGTCATCGTCGAAGACCGCGCGCGCCTGCAGCGCATTGGGCCCCAGTTCGGCGACCAGCGCGATATCGACGGGGCGCGAGGTGAGGACGAGGCCCGAGCGGGTGAGATCGTCGAACTTCAGCCGCGCCTTGCCGGTGCCGGGCGCGTCGGGCGTGTCGATGTAGTCGACGACGCCCGAAACCGAACCGCCCAGGCCCAGTTCGGGCATGAAAAGGTCGGTGATGTCGAGCGGCATCTTCGCCACCTTCACCGTCAGGCTGGTGGTATCGCCGAGCCGGCCCGATGCCTGGATCGATCCACCGGCGAAATCGACCTGCGTCGTCTGCAGCACCCAGTCGCCACCGTCCTTCACCAGCACGGCGCGGCGCGGCATGCGGATCGTCTCGCCGGCATAGCGACCGCGCAGACCGAAGCTGATGCGTTCGGGCGCGATGTCGCCGATCATGCGCAAGTTGAAGCGGGCGTTGCGCTGGCCTGCCACATCGGCGCGGAAGGTGCCGACGCCGTTGGTCATCTGGCCCTCGGCGGCGAGCCGGCCGATGAACAGCGTGCCCCGCTGCACGCCCTGCGCCATGACCTTTGCCGTGATCGTGCCGCCGCTACCCAGCGTGCCGTCGGCAACGATGTGGGCGATGCGCACGGTGATCGGCGTCGGCCCGTCGAAGCGGGCGTTGCGCAGGATCACGTCGGCCTTCACGCCCTGCCCGGCGGCCGTCGGGGTCAGCAGGACATTGCCCTCCACCCCGCCGCCCGTCAGCGCCAGCGTGCCCGCAGCGCCGCCGTCGCGCAGCGTCAGCCGGCCCGAAACGTCGGTGCCCGACACGGTCAGCCGGGCGATGTCCACCGTGGTCGGCCCGCCCGCCGGCATGGCGAGGAACAGCTCTCCGTCGAACGGCCCCAGCGTGCTCATGCCCGAGGTGACGATGGCAAAGCCGTCGCCCTTGGGATCGATGGCGACGCGCACGTCCTTCAGCCCTGCCGCCGGGTAGGGATCGGCGAAGACCAGCACCGCGTGCGGCCCGGCTCCGTCGATCGTGCCATCGACCGTGAACGCGCCGTACTGCGCCTGTTCGCCGCGTCCGGTCAGCTTGACCGTCCCGTTCACCGCGCGGCTGCCCGCCAACGTCATGCGCAAGTTGCGCGAGGTGATCCGCGCGCTGCGCACCAGCACCGGTGCGTTGCCCGCGGTCGATACATCTGCGGTGATCGCGATGGCCGGCCCCGCGATGTTGGCGAGCGAGGCGTTGCTGACCTTGACCAGCTTGCCGTCGATCCGCGCATCGACGCTCCACCCCTGCGGCCCGCCGATCATCGCGGACACGTCGGCGCGGGCATTGGCATTGCCCAGCCCTTCGAGCGGCAGGTTGAGCATCTCGACCGGACCCTTCAGCGCATAGCGCCCGGTGGTGACGTTGCCGTCAAGCGACAGCCGCGCGGTCAGCCCCTGTGCGGCCAGCGCCAGTCCTTCGGATCGGAGCCGCCCTGCTCCGTAAACCAGCGTGCCGTCGAGGGCGACATTGCGCAGGCGCGGATCGAGCAGTTCGACGCCGGTCTCGACCCGCCCGGCGCTCGCCTTCAACGGCAGCACCAGCTTCGCGCCGTCCCACCGCGCATCGCCCGCCGCCTTCAGCGCGGCAAGCTGCGTCGTGCCCATGGCGATCCGGTCGGCCGAAGCCTGATAGCCGATGGCAAGGTCGCGCAGCGGGCCATCGACGGTAAGGTCGGCGAAAAGCCCCTCGGTGCGCGCGCCGAGCAGGTCGGGATCGGTGACCCGGACCCGCATCCACACGTTTCTGGCCGCGTTGTCGGCCAGATCCAGCACGCCATCCGCGCCGACCCACGCCCCCTTGCCGACCATGACCGCGCGGCCGTCGAAGACACTGCCTGCGAACTTCGTGTCGACCTTCACGCTGAGCTTGTCGCCCACCGCGCGGGCGGGCAGGCCGGTGAGCATCTCGCCGGGCATGATCTGCCCCAGTGCGCCATAGACGTCGTTTTTCTTGGTCAGCTTGAGCAGGGCGAAGGGTTCGTCCGCCTTTAACACCGCCAGCCGGCCCCGCCAGTCGTTCCACGCCCCCTTGCCATCGATGGTGGCCGCGATGTCCTCCTTCGCGCCCACCATGCCCGCGAGCAACCCTCCCGCAGGGGCATTGTAGCGGGCGGTGAGGTCGAGCAGGTTCTCCTTCTCCGACGCGTCGAGCCGCAGGAAGACCTGATCCTTGCCGCCCAGTTCGCTGAGCACGTTGAGTTTGGCGCGACCCTTGGCGATATCGGCCTGCGCGCGCAGGTTCACGTAACGGCCGACCCCCGCCACCGCCTTGTCGACATAGAGCCGGTCGAGTTCGAAATGATCGATGCGGATGGGGAAATCGGGCAGGATCGGCGCATCGGGATCGCCGGGCTTGAGCGCGGGCAGACGGCTGAGCGTGCCGCGCCGGGCGACGAGCTTGCGCACGTCGAGCCCGGTCGAGAACCATTTCAGCGGCCGCCAGTCGAGTTCCGCTTCGGGCACCACAAGGAACCGGCCCTGGCTGTCGTAGAACTCGACGTTGCGCAGGGTCGCCTTCGACAGGACCGACCCCTCGATCCGGCCGACCTTGATCCGCAGGCCCGATGCCGGCGCGTAGGACGCGAGGCTGTCGACGAGGAAGCGATGCCCGATCGGGCTGTCGACCAGCAGCGCCGCGCCGCCGATCAGCATCAGCAGGCCGACGAATCCGGCGATGATCCGGTTGCGCCAATAACGCCGCCAATCGCGCTTCGGCTTGAGCAGGGCCGCCGGAACGTGCTCGGCCTGGTCGATGGCAATATCCTCGGCCATCAGAACGCCTGGCCCAGCGCGACATAGACCGCGATGCGCCCGTCCCCGGGGCGGCGGTTGAGCGGGGTGGCGACATCGACGCGCAGCGGGCCGAAGCTCGTATGATAGCGCACCCCGACACCGGCGCCGAACTGCAAGTCGCGCAAGCGCGGCGTGGTGGTCGTATCCACCGCGCCTGCATCGATGAACGGCACGAACGACAGCGATCCATCGAACATTCCCGTCCGCACGCGCGTTTCGATCGAGAATTCGGTGAGCGAGCGCCCCCCGGTCGGATCGCCGAGCGTGTCCTGCGGCCCGATTTGCTGGTAGCCATAACCGCGCACCGAACCGCCGCCGCCCGCGTAAAGCCGGCGCGAAGGCGCGATGTTGTCGAGCGTGGTGCCCTGGATCGTGCCCAGTTTGGCCCGGGCCGCCACGACGATGCTGTCGGTGACCGGCTGGTAGTAGCGCCCTTCGAGCGAGGCGCGCGCGTAAGTCGACTGCGTGCCGTTGCTGGTCGAGATTTCGGGCGACAGCCAGGCCTGCAGCCGCCAGCCGCGGGTGGGATCGAGCAGGCTGTCGCTCTGGTCCAGCAGCACCGAGCCGGGCAGCGCGGCGACGAAATAGGTCTCGCGCGGGCCCGTCTCTCCGGTCAGCGCGCCTTCGCGTTCCTGCGTGGCGACCAGTTCGACACCGATCGAATACGACAGTTCCTTCTGGAAGATCAGCGTCGACAGCTTCTCGAACTTGGCGATCGCCGACACCGTTCGCGCTTCGTAGGCATCGATGTCGATGGTGTTGGCGAAGACGTCGAGCGACAGCACCTTGTCGCGCCCGTGCCAGTTGTTGCGCCGGAACGTCGCGCCGATCAGCTGTTCCTGCGTACCGGCCACGCCGCGCAGGCGCAGCATCCCCTCGGGCGGGAACATGTTGCGGTGTTCCCAGCTCGCCTCCACACGGATGCCGTCGGTGGTTGCATAACCGATCGCGCCCGCGATCGTCCGCAGCGGCCCTTCGGTGATATCGACGTCGAGGTCGACCACGCCCGGCTGGCCGTTTGCCGGGGCGGTCACCTCGCGCGGCTGGACCGAGAGCGTGGAGACGAGTCCGGTGGCGAGGATCGCGCGGCGCAAGTCCTCGACATCGCTGGCGCGGTAGATCTCGCCCTGATCGAAGCGGGCGATGTCGGCCAGGTGCTTGCCTGACAGGAAATCGGGCTTGGAACTGACGACCGTGCCGAATACGTACTTGCCTCCGGGGGTGACCGGAATCGTCAGGTCCGCCTCGTCTCGCGCATGGTCGACCAGCAGGTCGGGCGCACCCACCTCGGCAAAGGCGTAGCCGTTCTCGCCCAGCGCGACATTGAGGTCGATG
Source organism: uncultured Croceicoccus sp. (assembly GCA_964424995.1). Taxonomy (GTDB): domain Bacteria; phylum Pseudomonadota; class Alphaproteobacteria; order Sphingomonadales; family Sphingomonadaceae; genus Croceicoccus. The sequence goes on along the minus strand of CAYRLC010000042.1, from coordinate 10,579 downwards.
CGTTCGGTGACGATCGCATCCTCGTAGACGGGATCGCCCTCCGCGATCTGGAACGCGCCGCGCAGCAGGCCGTAGTCATCGCCCGTGCCCGGCAGCCCGCCGAGGTCGATCGTGCCGAAGGTATAGCGCGCGCCCGGATCGATGGTGAAGGTGAAGCGCGCGTCGCTAGCCACCACCGCTCCGTCGGTGCCCGATCCTTGCCCGGCGGCGGGCGTATTGACCCTCTGCGTCACGTCGCCGTCGTAGAAGCCGTAGACCGACAGCAGCGTCTGCAACAGCTCCTGGTCCGCCTTGGCCCGGTTGGCGAGCTGGGCGAGGTTGTCGTCGCCATCGGCCAGCTGCACCAGATCGGACAGCATCTTGAACCGTTCGCGGAATTCCTCGACCCGTTCGAACTCCGCGAAAGAGGCCGGATAGCGCAGGGTGATCCGCTTTCCGATCTCGGCGCTGACCTGCTCGGTCGCGGCGGGGCGTTCCTGCGTCATTTCCGGCAGGGCAATGTCCTGCGCCGGGCGGCCCGCCTCGCGCGAGAGCGATTCGGCGAGCGCGGGATCTTCCTCCAGCGGCTCGATCGCCACGTCGACATCGCCCTCCGGCCAGTCGAGCGTGATGGCCGCGTCGTCGGTCATCGGCGTTTCGGGTTCGGGCCCGGCCTGTTCCGGTGTGTGCGCGGCGGTGGTGTCGGTGGCCCAGGCTTCCGGATCGGCGATGGCCGAATCGGGGATCAGGTCCTCCAGCTCGGGATCGGCATCGAGCGACTGCGCCTGTGCCGCGTGCGGCAGCGTGGCGCCGAGCACCAGCGCCATGACCCCGGACAGCAGGGTCGCACGCCGGGCAAGACTAGTCGTGGGAGACGGGATCGCCCCGCTGCGCGCGGCGCAGGTCGTGGTCGGCCGCCATGCCGTCCCTGACGAGGCCGTCCTTGCGCAGTCCGCCGCCATCGCGGCTGACACTTGGTGCTGCGACCACATCGGCGATGAGCGCTTCCTGCCGCTCTGCATCGAAGCGTTCCCAGCCATCGGCACCGAGCTTTTCGAGCGGACGATAACGCACCTTGTATTGCATGCGTGAGGAACCCTCGATCCAGTAACCGAGGTAGACGTAAGCGAGTCCCGAGGCGGCTGCGCGCTGGATATGATCGAGAATGATGTAATTGCCCAGCCCCGACCGTGTAGCATGGTTCGGATCGTAAAACGAATAGATCATTGAAAGACCATCGTTCTGCCGGTCCGTCAAGCACGCGCCGATCAGCCGGCCGGGCGTTTCGCCATCGCCGGGTTCGCGATATTCGATGACATAGCTGGTGACGGGCGTCTGCTCGATCATGTCGGCATAGTCCATCTCGTCCATTGCCGACATGCCGCCGCCGGGGTGGCGCGAGGCGAGGTACTTCTGCAGCAGTTCGAACTGTTCGACCGTGGACCACGGCCGGCAGGCGGTGGCGACGAGGTCGGCGTTGCGCGCCAGCGTGCGCCCCTGAGTCTTCGACGGGCGGAATTCGGCAGCGACGACGCGCACCGAGACACAGGCATTGCAACCCGCGCACGATGGGCGATAGGCGACCGTCTGGCTGCGGCGGAAACCGATGCGGCCCAGCGCATCGTTGAGTGCGTCGGAATCGGGACCGGACAATTCGGTGAAGACCTTCCGCTCCTGTCGGCCCGGCAGATAGGGGCACGGTGCAGGTGCGGTCACGTAGAAGCGGGGAAAACGAACCGGGGCAGTCACAGATCCTGTCAAAGCCCCCTGTCGTCAGCATGGTCCGGGCGGGCGAGGTCGGCCCGGGCATTGGGCCGACCTGCCAACCGGCGCGATCGCGACAACCAGGACAGTCGCGATGCGGCGTGTCCCGTCCTTATGCCCGACATGGCGGAAGTGTTAAAGCCCATTAACCACGAAACCGCATCCGGCTCCGCAAGTTCCGCAAGGCCTTTCCCGAAACGGGACGGTCACACCGCCCCGATGCGACCCCGCCGGTTCAGGCGAGTTCGGCCTCGCTCACGGTGTAGCCCTGCTCGGTCAGCGCGGCGATCAGCGCCTCGATCTGCACCCGATCGCGGGCCTCGCACTCGATGTCGGTGATCAGGCCCTTGGCCGGCAGGGTGGTGAAGATGCGCTGGTGGTAGATCTCGATGATGTTCACGTGATGCGCATTGAACGCCCGCATCACCTTGAACAGCGCACCGGGCCGATCCTGCAGCGTGATCCGCAGCCGCGCGAGGCGGCCCGAACGGGCCAAGTCGCGCAAAAGAACATTGGCCAGAAGCCGCGTGTCGATATTGCCGCCGCACAGGACGAGGCCGATCTTCTTGCCGGCGAACCGCTCGCGGTGGCTCATGACCGCGGCAAGACCCGCCGCGCCCGCGCCCTCGACCACGGTCTTCTCGATCTGCAGCAGCATGGCGACCGCGCTTTCCAGCGCGCTTTCCTCGACCAGCACGATGTCGTCGACCAGCGCGGCGATGACCTGGCTGGTGATCTCGCCCGGCTCCTTGACCGCGATGCCCTCTGCCAGGGTGTCGCCGCCGCACTCGTGCACCTCGCCCTTGATGCGGGCGAACATCGACGGGTAGAGCGCGGCCTGCACGCCGACGACCTCGATCCCCGGCTTCATGTCCTTGGCGATGGTCGCGATGCCCGAGATCAGCCCGCCGCCGCCGATCGGCACGACCAGCGTGTCGAGTTCGGGCACGTCCTCCAGCATCTCCAGCCCGACGGTCCCCTGCCCCGCCGCGACGACCGGATCGTCGAAGGGGTGGATGAAGGTGAGGCCCAGTTCCTTTTCCAGCAGCCGCGCATGGGCACTCGCCTCGTCGAAGGTCTCCCCCTCGAGCACGACCTTGCCGCCGACCGATTCGGTCTGCATCACCTTCACCGTCGGCGTCGTGCGCGGCATGACGATGGTGACCGGCACGCCCAGCCGGGTGCCGTGGTAGCTCAGCCCCTGCGAATGGTTGCCCGCCGACGCCGCGATGACGCCCCGCGCCTTCTGCTCGTCGGTCAGCTTGAGGAGGGCATTGAGCGCGCCGCGTTCCTTGTAGGCGGCGGTGAACTGCTGGTTTTCGAACTTCAGCCAGATCTCGGCGCCGGTAATCGCCGACAGCGTCTTGGAATGCATGATCGGGGTGCGCACGACCTGCCCGGCGATCGCCTTCGCCGCGGCCCGAACGTCGTTTGCGTCGAGCGGCAGGGCATCGCCTGCTGCCGCCAGTTCCGTCGCTGTGCTGCTGTTTGCCATAGGATGCGGCCCCTATCGGATATGGCGCGCGATGGAAATGCCGTTTAGACGCTGCGCCATGACTGGTCGCACACCGCATTTCGTCCGCCTCTCCCGCAGGCCTGCCATCCTCCTGTCCGCCACCGCGCTGCTCGCCTTGGCCGTCCCGGCGCAGGCCGACACGCTGGTCGACAATATCCAGGGCATCCGCATCGACGCCAACGGGCAGGTCGAGCGCTTTGCCGCGATGATCGTCGACGATCAGGGCCGGGTGAAGGAAACGCTGAAGTCTGTCCCGAAGAAGCCCAAGAACATCCAGTACCGCGTCGATGGCAAGGGCCGCGTGCTGCTGCCCGGCTTCATCGATTCGCATGTCCATCTCTCGGCCATCGGGTTCAACACCATCGGGCTCGACCTGTCGGACACGAAGACGATGGCGGAGGCGCTGAACAAGATTTCCGACTATGCCCGCCGCAACCCGAACAAGGCGTGGATCATCGGGCGCGGCTGGAACGAGGTGGCGTGGAACGCGGGCCGCCTGCCGACCGCCGCCGAGCTCGACGCCGCGGTGCCCGACCGTCCGGTCTGGCTGGAACGCGCCGACGGGCATGCCGGATGGGCCAATAGCGAGGCGATGAAGCGCGCCGGCGTTACCGCCGCGACCAAGGCACCCAGCGGCGGACGCATCGACATGGCGGGCGGCAAGCCCAGCGGCATCTTCGTCGACGCGGCGACCGCGATCATCACCAAACAGCTTCCCGCCCCGCTGCCCGAGGAACGCGACCTCGCCTTTCGCAAGGCGCAGGAGCTGCTGCTGTCGAACGGCGTGACGGCGGTGTCCGACATGGGCATCAGCCTGCTCGACTGGCAGGCGATGCGGCGCGAGGGCGACGTCAACCGCCTCTCGCTGCGGATCGCGGCCTATGCCGGCGGGGTGGACGAAATGGTCACCATCGCAGGGCCGGGGCCGAGCCCGTGGCTCTATGGCGACCGGCTGAAGCTGGCAGGGGTGAAGCTCTACCTCGACGGCGCACTGGGGTCGCGCGGGGCGTGGCTGATGAAGCCCTATGCCGACATGCCCGACAGCACCGGGCTGCAGATGATCGGCGGGACGCAGCTGCGCAACCTGCTCAGCCGCGCGGCGATGGACGATTTCCAGGTCGCCATCCACGCCATCGGCGATGCCGCCAATCGCGAGGCGCTGGACGCCATCAGCGAGATGAAGGACAGCTACACCGGCGACCGGCGCTGGCGCATCGAACATGCACAAGTGATCGACCCGTCGGACCTGCCCCGCTTTGCGCACGAAGGGGTCATCGCCTCGATGCAGCCGCACCACAAGGTGTCGGACCGCACGATGGCGGAGGCGCGGCTGGGCCCGACGCGGCTGGCCGGCGCCTATGCGTGGAAGTCGATGCTGAACGCGAAGACCCACCTCGCCTTCGGCTCCGACGCGCCGGTCGAGGTGCCCAATGTCTTCGAGGGCATCGCCGACGCGGCCACGCGCACCGACGCCAGTGGCGAACCGTTCGGGGGGTGGCAGCCGCAGGAGATCATCACGCGGGAGAATGCGCTGGCCGCCTATACCGCGGGCGGTGCCTACGCGATGGGTGCGGAGGGCCGGTTCGGCACTTTGGCGAAGGGCGAATGGGCCGATTTCGTGCTGGTCACGGTCGACCCGCTGCTCGCGCCGGTAGCGACACTGCGGCAGGGGCGGGTCATCGAAACCTATATCGCCGGGCACAAGGTGTGGTCGGCGACCGATACGGCGATCCCGGTGACGACCGCGCCGGA
>CAYRLC010000042.1:0-5468 GCA_964424995.1 uncultured Croceicoccus sp. | reverse complement strand
CTCGCCCCGAAGGCGAGGATGAACTGCATGACGAGGTCGAGGTATTCGCCCATCGCGGGCAGCGCCTCTGCCTGCAGGCCGCCGGTCGCGCCCTGAAAGCCGATGAACCACTTGAAGGCGGTCGGCATCACGAAGAAATAGGCGAGCGAGGCCCCCATGATGAACAGGATCGGCGAGGCGAAGAGAAACGGCAGGAAGGCCCGCTTCTCCTTCGCGTAGAGCCCCGGCGCGACAAAGGCCCAGAGCTGGTTGGCGATGATCGGAAAGGCGAGGAAGAACGCCGCGAAGATCGCGACCTTCACCTCGACGAAGAACGCCTCGTAGAGCTTGGTATAGACCAGCTTGCCCTGCCCCGGCGGGAACGCGGCGGTCAGCGGGCGGACCAGCAGGCCGAAGATCTTGTCCGACAGCGGCAGGCACACCGCGAAGGCCGCGATCAGAGCCAGAATCGCGCGCAACAGGCGGCGGCGCAGTTCGATCAGGTGATCGAGCAGCGGGGTTTCCGTCTCGTCGAGATCGGTGACCTTGAAGACCACGCTCAGTCCTTGGCGGGCGCTTGCGGCGCGGGTTCGTCGAACAGCGGCAAGGCGGTGGGCGGCGGCGTGGCGGTCTCCGTGTTGGCCGCTGCGGGCTCGGCTGGCGGCGGCGACGCTTCCACCTCCGCGGCGGGATGCGCGAGCTGGCCGGTCGCGGGATCGACGCTGGGATGCTGTTTCATGATCTCGGCGTTGCGGCGGTCCCATTCCTTCTGCATCTCGTCCAGCTCCGCCTCGCGCACCATGGCGTCCAGCCCGGAACGGAAATGCGCCGACACGCGCCGCATCTTGCCGATCCAGCGACCGGCCGTGCGCAAGGCAAGCGGCAAGTCCTTCGGCCCGATGACGACCACCGCGACGACGACGATCATCAGGAGTTCGGTGGCACCGATATCGAACATCGCTCGGCTATCCGCTGGTGTGCTGCAACCTGCCGGCGATCAGGGACGAACGTCGCCGTCCTTGTCGCTGTCGGTCGTGGGCGCGGCGGTCGGCGCGGGACTGGCGGGCGGAGGGACGTCGCGCGGCTGTTCGATGCGCATCATGTCCTTGCCGCTTTCGTCGTTCATGCCCTGCTTGAAGCTTTTGATGCCCTTGCCGAAATCGCCCATCATTTCGGAAATCCGCCCGCGCCCGAAGAGGACGAGGATGACGAGCGCGATGATGATGAGTTGCCAGGGGCCGACGTTCACGGGAGATCTCCTTCGCGGGCATGATGGCCCGGTATCTGCCGCCCTATCTAGGAGGTTTGGCCGTCCATATCCAGTGAGCCCGTCGGTTCGTCACAAGACCCGCGATCATCGGCGCTTTCGTCCTCTGCATCATCGCCTGTCCGATCCTCGGGCAAGGCCATCTCGCGCTCCATCGCCTCTTCCACCGGATCGAGCAGCCCTGCCGCGCGCAGTTCGGCAAGTCCGGGCAGTTCGCGGCGGCTGGCAAGGCCGAAGTGGGTCAGGAACTCGGGCGTCGTCGCATAGATCACCGGCCGTCCCGGCACCTCGCGCCGACCCGCCACGCGAACCCAGCCTGCTTCCATCAGCACGTCGAGCGTGCCCTTGGCGGTCTGCACGCCGCGGATCGATTCGATCTCGGCCCGGCTCACCGGCTCGTGATAGGCGATGATGGCAAGGCACTCGGTCGCCGCGCGCGACAGCCGCCGCGCCTCCTCGCGCTCTCGTCGCAGGAGATGCGCCATGTCGGGCGCGGTCTGGAAATGCCAGAGCCGCCCGCGCTGGACCAGGTTGATCCCGCGCTCGCGGTAAGTCTCCTCCAGTTCCGCCAGCGCATCGCGCACGTCGGCGCCGCCCAAGTGCTCGGCGATCTCGTCGCGGCTCAGCGGATTCTCGCTGGCGAAGAGCAGCGCTTCCACCGCGCGGACGAGATCGTCGGGGCGGCTCATTCGCCCTTCGCCGTCCGGGTCTTCGACTTCAGCCGCAGCGGGCCGAACGTCTCCTCCTGCGCGATGTCGGCCCGGCCCTGTTTCGCCAGTTCCAGCGCCGCGACGAAGCTGGAGGCGAGCGCCGACTTGCGCAGTTGCGGATCGGCGTGGGGCGGAAGGAACTGGCGCAGTTCCATCCAGTCGATCGCCACGCCGAGCATGGCCGACACCCGGCTCAGCGCCGATTCGAGCGTCATGACCATCCGCTCGCGCACCATGTGGACGACCGGTGCAGTCCGCGCCTTGACCCGGCCATAGGCATGGACGAGATCGTACCATTCGCACTGCCACGCCCGGCGGGACAGGACGCGCAGCCCCTCGGGCTCGCCGCGCAGGAAGACGTCGCGGCCCAGCCGGTCGCTCGCCATCAGCCGCGCCGCCGCCTCGCGCATCGCGGCCAGCCGCTGCAACCGCAGCTGCAGCCGCAGGGCGAGCACTTCGGGGCTGGGATCCTCCTGCTCCTCCCTCGGCAGCAGGAGCGCGGACTTGAGATAGGCCAGCCAGGCCGCCATCACGAGGTAGTCGGCGGCCAGTTCCAGCTTCATCTCGCCCGCGCGGTCGATGAAGGCGAGATACTGGTCGACCAGTTCGAGGATCGAAATCCGCCGCAAGTCGACCTTCTGCCGCCGGGCGAGGTCGAGCAGGATGTCGAGCGGGCCTTCGTAGCCATCGATATCGATGTAGAGCCGGGCCGGATCGTCACGTTCGAGCTCGTCGGCAGTGACGGGCAGCGCGTCCCAATCGTCCACCGCTGCGTCATGGGCGAGCGGCAGTTGCGGCTCGCCCCCAGCGTTCATGCCGAAACGCCAGCCGCAGCCAAAAGCGCGTCCCGCTTGGCGATCGCCTCCGCGCGTTCCTCGGCCCGGTCGAACGGTCGGGCGACGTCCGCGCCCGCCATCGCAGCATCGAGGCGGCGGCGGGCATCGGCGCTGATCTCGGGCAGGGCGGCGCAAATGCCCTCCATGTCGTCCATCCGCGCCCAGCAATTGAGCACCACGTCGCATCCCGCAGCGATCGCGGCGGCGGAGCGTTCGGGGATCGTGCCCGACAGAGCCTCCATGTCGATGTCGTCGCTCATCAACAGGCCGTCGAAACCGATGCGGCGGCGGATGATCTCCTCGATCACGGTGGCGGACTGGGTCGCGGGGTTCTGCGCGTCCCACGCCTCGAACACGATGTGCGCGCTCATCGCCATCGGCGCATCGCGGAGCGTCTCGAACGGCTTGAGATCGGTAGAAAGCTCGGCATCGGTGGCGCAGACGCGGGGCAGGTCCTTGTGACTGTCGCACAGCGCGCGGCCATGGCCCGGCATGTGCTTGACGATGCCGACCACCCCGGCCTCGGCCAGCCCGTCGAGCACGGCGCGGCCCAGCGAGCCGACGCGCAGCGGATCGTGGCCCAGCGCGCGGTCGCCGATCACGTCGTGCGCGCCTTCCTGCCGCACGTCGAGGAGCGGGAGCGCGTCGCTGCTGACGCCGACTTCGGCAAGATCCAGCCCGATGGCGCGGGCGTTGCAGCGCGCCGCCTCCAAAGCCGAGATCGGAGCCACGTCGTAGAGCCGGTCGAACAATCCCTGCGGCGGATAGGCGGGCCAGACCGGCGGCTTCATCCGGCTGACGCGCCCGCCTTCCTGGTCGATCAGGATGAGCAGGTCATCGCGCCCGTGCAGGCTGCGCAGATCGTCGGTCAGCGCCCGCATCTGCGCCACGCTGTCGCAATTGCGCCCGAACAGGATATAGCCCGCCGGTTCGCAAGACGCGAACAGCGCACGTTCCACATCGGTGAGCTCGAGGCCCGAGAGGCCAAAGATTGCCGGTATCATCGAGTCGCAACCGTCCGCCAACCCGCCCGCCAAGACAACCCCCACCGCCCAGCCATGCCCGACTCAGTGCATGCAAAAAGCGGCCAGCCCGATTTTGGTTGGGGCGAGTCGAAAATCGTGCCGCGTTGCGACCCGGAGCACAGCGTACTTCAGTACGTGAGCACCGGAAGCGCAGCGCGGCGCGATTTGCAGGCCGCCCCGGCCGAAATCCTAGCGTCTTAACGCTTCACCTGGCATTCGATGCCATTGCGGCGCATATCGTCACACAGCGCAAAGGCCCCCGCCATCGATCCGGTGACCGCCTGCAGCCGCCACACGGTGCCGATGTCGGCCTGACCCTGCACGATGCGGCGGGTATAGCCGCCCAGCGGTTCGTAGCGGGCGCGGATCTGGTCCCAGCCCTTCTGCGCGTCGGCCTCGCTCGAATAGGCGCCGATCTGCACGGCGACGCCGCTGATCGGCGCTTCGGGTGCCGCACTGGCCTTGGCCGAGGGCGAGGCACTTGGAGTCGGCGTGGGCGCGGTGTCGCTTTCGGCCAGCGTCGCCTCGTTATCGACGCCCTGCCCGACCTGATAGGCGGTATCGCCGGTGCCCGCGACGATCGATCCGCCGCGATCCTTGGGCCGCACCTTGTAAGGCTCGGCCGGTGCCTCGATCAGCGAGCCGTCGCCTTCGGGCGGGGCGCTGGCCCATTGGGTCAGCAGCAGGATCACCGCGGCGATGGCGACGAGCAGGCCGGCAACGACGCCCGCAAACTTGCCGATGCGCGCCCAGTCGAGCCCTTCGTCGACATTCTCGTCCGCCGATTCGAGCCAGGGCAGGCGCAGTTCGGGTTCGCCCAGCGCGAGCCTGCCCTCGCCATCCGCCGAACCGCTTGCCCCTGCCTCTGCCTTCACGTCAGCGACCCCCGCTCAATCTGGGCTCAAAAAAGCGCTCAAAGCTGCTCCGCCGCCTCTACGCCCAGGATGGCGAGGCCGTTGCGGATCACCTGCCCGACTTGCGCCGCCAGATAGAGGCGCGCGCCGGACAAGTCGGCATTGTCGGCGACGATGAAACGCTTGTCGACCCGGTCGTTGCCGACGTTCCAGTAGGAATGGAACGCCGCGGCCAGATCGGCGAGGAAAAAGGCGATCCGGTGCGGTTCGCGGGCGCGAGCGGCCGCCTCCACCTGCCGTGGAAACTGCGCGGCGATTTTGACGAGGTCCATCTCTTCCTCACCCAAGAGGCCAAGATGCGCGGGCGACGGTGCGAAACCGGCTTCGGCCCCCTTGGCAAGGGTCGAGCAGATGCGCGCGTGGGCATACTGCACGTAGAACACCGGGTTGTCCTTCGAGGCTTCGACCACCTTGTCGAAGTCGAAGTCCATCTGCGCTTCGGGCTTGCGGGTCAGCATGGTGAAGCGGACGACGTCCTTGCCCACCATCTCGACCACGTCGGCCAGCGTGACGAAGTTGCCGGCCCGCTTGCTCATCTTGAACGGCTGGCCACCCTTCAGGAGCTGCACCATCTGGACCAGCTTGACCTCGAACGGGGTGGCCGTGCCGTCCGCCTCGGTCATGGCAGCGACGGCGGCCTTGATCCGCTTCACCGTGCCGGCGTGATCCGCGCCCCAGATATCGACGAGCGCGTCGACGCCCTGCGCCTTCTGGTAGTGATAGGCGAGATCGGCCCC
>CAYRLC010000041.1:15220-19693 GCA_964424995.1 uncultured Croceicoccus sp. | reverse complement strand
TATCCTGCTGAGCTACGGGCGCACTTGGGATCTGCGTGTACGGTGCGGGTGCGCGAAAGACAATCGGGCAAAGTCATTGCACCTGATCGAGATCCGCCTCGTCAGTTGACGATGTCGGGTGGGGCGCCCGGGAACGGCAACGGGGCGATTTCGACGCCTTCGTCGATCAGGTCTTCGACCTCTTCGTGTGTGGCCGAACCGTGGATCGCCTCTGCCTCCTGTTCGCCGTAATGCATCGCCCTCGCCTGATCGGCGAATTCGCCGCCAACCCAGCGTGATTTTTCCAGCGCCGCTTTCTGCAGCCGGATCAGCGTATCAAGGGCGTGGCGCATCTCGGGGGTCATCGTCGCGACCTGGCCGCCGGGCGGATCGTTCGGCGGCAACGGTTCGCCCTCGACCGGCTCTCTACGAACGGCGGGCAGCTGGTTGCCCTTTCGTCCGACCGCGGGGGCCATGACCGCCTTGGCCACATCGCTCGATCCGCATTCCGGGCAGCACAACAGACCGGCGTCCTGCTGACGCGCGAAATCCTCCGACGAGCGGAACCAGCCTTCGAAGCGGTGGCCGGCAGGGTGGCAGGACAGGTCGAAAACGATCATCGGCTGCGCGAATTAGGGATTTTGCGCCGATTGGCAAGGCTGGGCAACTGCGCCCTCACCTCTGCGATCCGCGCCAGGTCGATTTCGGCAAAACCGACACCGGACGTGTCGCCACCCATATCGAGTAGCACTTCGCCCCAAGGGTCGACGACAAGCGAATGACCGAACGTACTGCGTCCGTCCTCGTGATGCCCCACTTGCGCTGCGGCGATGACAAAAGCGCTCGCCTCGATCGCGCGGGCTCGCAGCAGGATATGCCAATGGGCCTCGCCGGTCGGCACCGTGAACGATGCGGGCAAGGCGATGGCGTCGCACGCCATGTCGCCGAGCGCCCCGAACAGGGCCGGGAACCGCAGATCGTAACAGATCGCAAGACCCAGCAGCCCCAAAGGCGTGCGAACCGTCACGACATCCTCGCCCGGGGCATATGCGTTCGATTCGCGCCAGCTCTCGCCGGTGGCCAGGTCGACATCGAACATGTGCATCTTGTCGTAGCGCGCCGCGATCTCGCCAGTCGGCGCGATCACGAACGAGCGGTTCGCGAAGCGCCCGTCGTCGCGCAGGATGGCCAGCGAGCCTAGCGCGACCCACATGCCCTCCTGCCGCGCCGCGTCACACACGGCGGCAAGGACCGGATTTTCGACCTCCGCCACGATATGCACCGCACCGCGCTCTCGATTGCGGTCGAGCAGCCCCGACATTTCCGGCGTGAAGAGCATCGCGGCACCGCCTGCCTTGGCCTGCCGGACTGCGGCCATGAGGTCGGCTGCGTTTTTCGCGGGATCGATCCCCGTCGTCGCCTGGTACAGCGCGATGCGGACGGGTGCGGTTTCGTTCACAGGCCGAGCATCGGGTCCAGCTTGCCCGCACGGTCCAGCGCCGAGAGGTCGTCGCTGCCGCCGATTGCGACGTCGTCGATGAAGATCTGCGGCACGGTCCGCGCGCCGGGCTTGCGCTCGACCATCTCGGCCCGCTTCGCCCGGTCCATCGTCGTGTCGTATTCGGTGAATTCGACGCCCTTCGATTGCAGCAGCGCGACCGCGCGGTGGCAGTAGGGGCAACCGAACTGGGTGTAGATCTCGACTTTCGGCGACGGGCTGGCTTCAGTCACGCGGGGGAACTCCTTGTATCTGTCTGGTCTTGCATCTGGCGGGCCGGGACTTGACCCGGCATCTTCGCAATCCCAGATGTGGTCGGACAGCACACGCCGCAAGGGTGTGCGGTCATATCGTGGGCAGGATGACCGGGTGCCGAACGGGCCCGGGCGACAATCCTGCCGTGAATTGCTCGAACAAGAGGATTTGCATCATGAACCGCATGGATTTCACCCCCTATCGCCGCACCACCGTCGGCTTCGACCGCCTGTTCGACCTTCTGGAGAACAATGCGCGCGCGAACCAGGGCGATAATTATCCGCCCTTCAACATCGAACGTCGCGGCGACGACCACTACCGCATCACGCTGGCGGTGGCGGGTTTCCGCCCCGATGACATCGACATCACCGCGCAGCAGAATCTTCTCGTCGTGACCGGCCGCAAGGGCGAGGACAACGACGTCGGAGAATTCCTGCATGTCGGCATCGCCCAGCGCGGGTTCGAGCGCCGGTTCGAACTGGCCGATTTCGTGCTGGTAAAGGACGCGAAGCTGGCCGACGGCCTGCTCTCCATCGATCTGCAGCGGGAAGTTCCCGAAGCGATGAAACCGAAGAAGATCTCGATCAACGGCACCAAGCCGCTGACCGTCGTGGATGCCGGGGACGGCACCGACAAGGCTGCGTAAAACCGGCGATTTACACATAAATAAATGGCGCGCCTGAGTAAATCAGGCGCGCCAGTCTGGCCAAAAGCCGATTTTTATGTAATTTGGGGGCGAACCGAAGTTCGCCCCCGCGACGTATCCGCCGCCATGCCTCCTAGAATGACTATCCGGGTCGCAGAAAGACAGTCATCCCGAGAAGCAAGCCCATATACCACTATCGCTGGTCGGCAGCGATAGCCTTATTTCTTTTCCGGCCATGCCGCGCCTGTTCGCGGCCACAAGGTCCGAATTGGCCTGTAACGCTCGCCTTGCCTGAGCGTTCAGATCGGCCATTGGCCTTGTCGAAGAAAATCAACTCTCCATGCCCTTGATGATCCGTCACGCTCCAATCATCCGGCGCACTCGCATCGAGGTGCGGGGCCGTCTTGTGACCGGAATCATTTAACAAATCACACAGCAGGTATCGGGAATGCTGCGGGCATTCGCAAGGGGCTTGGCATAAAAAAGCGCCGATTTGCGCGAATTCCGGTCAGACCAGGCGCGATTGTTCGAGTGCAGCCCCGATGAAGCCGGCGAACAGCGGGTGCGGATCGAACGGCCGGCTCTTCAGTTCAGGATGGAACTGCACGCCGATAAACCATGGATGATCAGGACGTTCGACGATTTCGGGCAGCAGACCGTCGGGCGACATGCCCGAGAAAATGAGACCGCCCTGCTCAAGCCGCTCCTTGTAGGCGCCGTTCACTTCGTAACGGTGGCGGTGTCGCTCTGAAATCACGGTCGAGCCATAAAGCGAGGCCGCCCGGCTGTTGCCGGACAGAGCCGCGTCGTAGGCACCAAGGCGCATCGTGCCGCCAAGATCTCCGTCGGCCGCGCGCTGCTCCAGACCCTCTTTGGTCATCCACTCGGTAATGATGCCGACGACCGGTTCTTCCGTCGCGCCGAATTCTGTCGAGGATGCCTTGGCGATCCCGGCCGTGTTTCGCGCGCCTTCGATGCAGGCCATCTGCATGCCGAGGCAGATGCCGAGGAACGGCACGCCTCGTTCGCGCGCGAACCGCACGCTCTCGATCTTGCCCTCGGTACCACGCGTGCCGAAGCCGCCGGGCACGAGGATGCCGTGCATCGGTTCGAGCTGGGCGATGATGTCGCTATCGTCCTGTTCGAACAGTTCGGCGTCGATCCAGTTGATCTTCACCTTCACCCGGTTCGCCATGCCGCCGTGGACGAGCGCTTCGTTCAGCGACTTGTAGGCATCGGGGAGGCCGACGTACTTGCCGACGACGGCGATAGTCACTTCGCTTTCCGGGTTCTCGTAACGATCCACGATGTCGACCCAGGTCGAGAGATCGGGTTGCGGCGCGGTCATGCGGAAGTGCCGCAGGACTTCGTCGTCCAGCCCCTCGGCATGATACTGCAGCGGCACGGCATAGATGCTGCTGGCGTCGAGCGCGGGGATTACCGCCTCGGGCCGCACATTGCAGAACTGCGCGATCTTGCGGCGTTCGCCTTCGGGCAGCGGCTGTTCGCAGCGGCAAAGCAGGACGTCGGGCTGCACGCCCAGCGAGGTCAGCTCGCGAACCGAGTGCTGCGTCGGCTTGGTCTTCAACTCGCCCGCCGCCTTGATGTAGGGGACCAGCGTGACGTGGATCGCGCAAGTATCCTCGCGCGGCAGCTCGTTGCGGAGCTGGCGGATCGCCTCGATGAAGGGCAGCCCCTCGATATCGCCGACGGTGCCGCCGAATTCGCAGAGCACGAAGTCCAGTCCCTCGGTATCGGCCAAGGCGAATTGCTTGATCGCGTCGGTGACGTGCGGAATGACCTGAACCGTCGCGCCGAGATAGTCGCCGCGGCGTTCCTTGGCGATGATCGACTGGTAGATCCGGCCCGAGGTGATGTTGTCGCCCTGATGCGCGGAAACACCGGTGAAGCGTTCGTAGTGACCGAGATCGAGATCGGTTTCCGCCCCGTCATCGGTCACGAAGACCTCGCCGTGCTGGTACGGGCTCATCGTGCCGGGATCGACGTTCAGGTAGGGGTCGAACTTGCGGATGCGGACCTTGTAGCCGCGCGCCTGCAGCAGCGCCGCGAGGCTTGCCGCCATGAGACCTTTGCC
>CAYRLC010000041.1:0-15210 GCA_964424995.1 uncultured Croceicoccus sp. | reverse complement strand
GTGATGAAAATGTACCGCGCCATGGGAGTCGTGCCTTAATCAATAAAAGGGCCCTGCCGCAAGCGAGGCGGGCACCGGTTATCACAGAAATCGGATGATCCACGTGTCGACGCGCGCCCGAACCCGGCGCGCGCGTCGGCAAACGCGCGCCTTACTGGCCGGCCGCGCCGCCCAGCGGATCGTCGTTTGCGGGCGCAGCAGGCACAACGTTGCCCGGCACGGACTGGGCCGGTGCCGTCTGGGTGGGCGCCGTCTGGGCGGGAGCGAGGGGATCGGTGGTCGCCGCCGGCAGGCTGCGGTCGAGCGAGGTGTCGACCTTGTTGCCCGACGTGGTCTTCACCGAAACCGCAGCCAAGGCGATCGACAAGACGACGAAGATGGTCGCCAGGATGGTCGTCGCGCGGGTCAGGAAGTCCGCCGCACCGCGCGCCGACATGAGGCCCGAGGGGCTACCGCCGACACCGAGGCCGCCGCCTTCGGACCGCTGCATCAGCACCACACCGACGAGAGCGGCGCCAACCAGCGCCTGCACCACCGTCAGGAACAGAAATAACGACATGACCTGCCAATCTTCTCAAGAATAGGTTCGATTGCCGCCGCCCTTACCCCCTTGGTCGCGGGGGTGCAAGGCGGTGTCAGGACAAGACGATCCCGTGCTGCGGCCCGGGTCGGGCGAGCGGTCCGCTCATTCCTGTTCGGCAGCGGCGGCGATGATCGGCACGAAGCCATCCGCCGTCAGGCTGGCCCCGCCGACCAGCGCGCCGCCGACATCGGGCACGCCCAGCAGTTCGGCGGCATTGTTGCCGTTGACCGAGCCGCCATAAAGAATACGCACTTCGGCCCCGGCATCGCCGTACTTCTCGGTCAGCACCGCACGAAGGCGTTTGTGCATCGCAGCCACGTCCGACACCTGCGGCACGCGGCCGGTGCCGATGGCCCAGATCGGTTCGTAGGCCACCGACAGACGCTGGCACCCTTCGGGCAGCGAAGCGGCAAGCTGGCGGGCGACGATCTCTTCCGCCTCGCCCGAATCGCGCTCGGCCTCGCTTTCGCCGCAGCACAGGATGACGCTCATATCGATCGCCTGTGCCGCTTCGGCCTTGGCCTTGACGTCCTCGTTGCTCTCGTGATGGTCGGCGCGGCGTTCGGAGTGGCCGACGATGACGAAGTCCGCCCCCGCCTCGCGCAGCATCTGGGCCGACAGATCGCCGGTGTGCGCGCCCTTCTCCGCCTTGTGGCAGTTCTGCGCGCCGACGCCGATGTTGGTCACGCCCTCGCGCATGGTCGCGATCAGGGTCGAGGGCGGCGCGATCGCCACCTCGACCTTGGGCAGCCGCTGGGCCGCACGGTCGATCGCACGTGCCTCGGTCATGGCGGCGCGAAGGCCGTTCATCTTCCAATTGCCGACGATGTAGTAGCGCTGGCTCATGAGCCCCTTTCCGTTGCCTAGGTTGCCCCGTGACAAGTGCTTGTCAGGCGGGGCGCGGCTAGCCGATGCGGGCGGGACTGTCAAAGCAGGAAGGGCCGATCGGTTGCAGCCGCGCCCTTAGCCGTTTAGAGCGGCGCGCAAACCGGCCGCGCCCATGCGTCGCCGCAAGTATCTCGCACAGGTCGTACAGGTCATGATCCAGGGTTTTCGCAAGCTTTTCCAATCGCGTATCGGCGTCTTTCTGGCGCTGGCCTTCGTCGGCCTGATGGCGCTCGCCTTTGCCAGTGCCGACATCACCGGCGGCAGCTTCGGCGGGATTGCCGGGGGCGAACGGGTGGCGACGGTCGGTGACGAGCGGATTTCCACAAGTACCTATCGCGAAACGTTGAACGGCGCCTTTGATCGGGAGCGGGAGAACAACCCCCAGCTGACCCTCAAGGAGTATATCGCCGAGGGCGGCGCCAAGGGCGTGCTCGACGCGATGATCGAACGCGTGGCCGTGTTTGCCTTTGCCGCCCGCGAAGGGCTGCGCATCGGCGACTCGCTGGTCGGCAGCGAGCTGAAGGATATCCCGATCTTCCAGGGCCCCGACGGCAAGTTCAGCCAGGACATGTACGAATCGGCGCTGCGCCAGCGCGGCATTTCCGATGCCCTGCTGCGCTCGGACCTGCAGCAGGGTCTTGCCGCGCGGATGACGCTGATCCCCGCGCAGATCGGCACCACCATTCCGGCCAAGGTCGCGGCGCAGTACGCTCGCCTGCTCAACGAGACGCGACGCGGCTCGGTTGCGCTGATCCCGTCCGCCGCCTTTGCCGGTGACGTCAAGGTGACCGACGCGCTGCTGCAGAGCTACCTCGCCAAGAACAAGGCGGCGTTTTCGCTGCCCGAACGCCGGACCGTGCAGTACGCGCTGATCGACATGTCGGGCGTGGCCGATGTCGCCGCGACCGAGGCCGAGATCGCCGCCTATTACAACGCCAACAAGGCGCAGTATGCGGGCAAGGAAGCGCGCACGCTGACCCAGCTGGTCCTCCCGACCGAAGCCGGCGCAAAAGCGGTTCTGGCCGAGCTGGCCGATCCCTCGCGCATGGCCGCCGTGGCGCAGGCCAAGGGCCTGTCGACGGTGCAGGTCGCCGCGGCCGACCGGGCGGACCTGTCCACCCGCACGTCGCCTGCCGTGACGCAGGTCGTCTACGCAACCGCGCAGGGCAGGATCGCCGGCCCCGTGCGCGGTCCGCTCGGCTGGTACCTGATGCGCGTCGATTCGATCACCCGCACCAACGAACGCCCGCTGGCCGCCGCCCGCACCGAGATCGCCGCGATCCTGACCGAAAAGAAGCGCACCGATGCGCTGGCCGAGCGGGCCGCTGCCGCGGAAGAGCAGCTCAACAAGGGCGCGAGCCTGGCCGAGATCGCCAAGTCGTTCGGCGCCAAGGTCGAAACGAGCGGCGAGCTTCTCGCCAATGGCCAGCCGTTCGGCGGGGCAGCCGCGCCCTCGCCGCTGGTCGCCCGGCTCGTGCCCGCGATCTTCGCGATGGAGGAAGGCGGCGATCCGCAGATCGCCTCGTCCGCCGATGGCAAGTCCTATGCGATCTTCGCGCCGGGCAACGTCATCGCCGCCGCCCCGCCGCCCTACGCCGTGCTGAAGCCGACGCTGGAGCGCGCCTATCGCCTGCAGGAAGGTGCCAAGCTGGCCAGCCAGGCCGCCGACCGCGTGCTCGCCGCGATCCAGAAGGGGCAGTCCCCGGCAGAGGCGATGAAGCTCGCCGGCAAGCCGATGCCGCCGGTCGACCAGATCAACACCACCCGCCAGGCGCTTACCGCCAGCGGTCGCCCCGTGCCGCCGGCGCTCGGCCTGATGTTCCAGATGGCCAAGGGCACGACCAAGAAGCTGGAAGGCCCGCGTAACCTCGGCTTCATGATCGTCGATCTCGACAGTATCGAGACCAGGCCGGTCGCCGCCAGCGACCCGATCGTCGGCGCGATCCGCCGCCAGCTCGGCGATTCGCTGGGCGGCGAGATGGGCGCGCAACTGACCAAGGCGATTGCCGCCGACGTCGGCGTGACCCGCAACGAGACGGCGGTGAAGGCCGTGACCGACCAGATGACCGGCGGTCGCTGAGGACGGCGCGGGGGGCCTGACGATGACCGGCACGACAACCGCCGAACGAAGCCAGCAGCAGGCGGCCGATCGCGCTCATGACGATCGCGCCCGCGCCGAACTCGCCGCCGGACGTGCCTCGGTGGTCTGGCGGCAGGTCGTCGCGGATTGTGACACGCCGGTGGCCGCCGCAGTAAAGCTGATCGAGCCGGGCCGCGGCGACTTCCTGCTCGAATCGGTAGAGGGCGGCGAGGTCCGCGGGCGTTACAGCCTGCTCGGCCTCGACCCCGATCTCGTGTTCCGCGCGAACGGCGGCGAGGCGGAGGTCAACCGTGACTGGCGGCGGGACCGCGATGCTTTCGCGCCCACGGGCACCGATCCGCTGACGTCCCTGCGCGCACTGGTCGAGGAATGCCGCTTCGATGTTCCGCCGCAGCTTCCCGCCGCGCTGTCGTGCCTCGTCGGCTATTTTGGCTACGAGACGATCGCGCTGGTCGAACCGACCATCGGTCGTCCGCCGTCCAACCCGCTCGACGTGCCCGACATGCTGTTCGTCCGGCCCGCGCTGCTGCTGGTTTTCGACCGGCTGAAGGACGCGCTGTTCTGCATCGCGCCGGTCTGGCCGGGTGACCTGCCGCCCGAAGCCAGCGTGGAACGGGCGCGCGAGCGGATCGAGGATTGCCTCGCCCGCCTTGCCGCTGCCCGCGTGCCGGTGGCCGCGCTCGATGCCGACGTGCCCGAGCCGAAGCTCAACCCCAATCTTGCGCCCGGTCGCTATCGCGACATGGTCTTGAAGGCAAAGGACTACATCACGGCGGGCGACATCTTCCAGGTGGTGCTGGCGCAGCGCTTCTCCACCCCCTTCCCGCTGCCGCCGCTCTCGCTCTACCGCGCGCTGCGGCGGATCAATCCGTCGCCGTTCCTGTACTTCCTCGATCTACCGGGCTTCGCGCTGATCGGGTCGAGCCCCGAAATCCTCGTCCGCGTTCGCGACGGCGAAGTGACGATCCGGCCTATCGCCGGCACCCGCCCACGCGGCAAGGATGCCGACGAGGATCGCGCCAACCGCGAAAGCCTCCTCGCCGATCCCAAGGAACGGGCCGAGCACCTGATGCTCCTCGATCTCGGCCGCAACGACGTGGGCCGCGTGGCACAGGCGGGCACAGTGCGGGTGACCGACAGCTACATGGTCGAACGCTACAGCCACGTCATGCACATCGTCTCGAACGTGGTCGGCAAGCTCGACCCGTCGCGCGATGCGGTCGACGCGCTGTTTGCCGGGTTCCCCGCTGGCACCGTCAGCGGCGCACCCAAGGTTCGCGCCTGTCAGGTCATCGCCGAGCTGGAGCCCGAAACGCGCGGCGCCTACGCGGGCGGTGTCGGCTATTTCTCGCCCGACGGTTCGGTCGACAGCTGCATTGTCCTGCGCACGGCGCTGGTCAAGGACGGGGTTATGCACATCCAGGCCGGTGCCGGCATCGTCGCCGACAGCGATCCCGAATACGAACAGCGGGAGTGCGAGGCGAAGGCCGGTGCGCTCGTCGCCGCCGCGCGAGAGGCGCTTCGCATCGCGCAGGAACCGGGCTTCGGCCAGTGAAACGTCGCGCCGCGCTGGCCCTGCTGGCGCCGGCTCTGCTCACGGTGGCCGGTTGCGGCGAGGCGGTGCCGCAGACCGAGACCACGCAGGTCCACCGCGTCTGCGTGGAGCAGGTATTCGAGGCGAGCCGGTTCACCCATTGTGCGATCGATCCGCGCGAGGCGCAGATCGCGCTGATCCTCGATGGGCCTGACGGACAGCCGCTTCGCAATTTCGACCGGCTCGCCGCGACGGTCGACGAGGATCGCCTCGTCATGGCGATGAACGCCGGCATGTTCGACGAGGCGGGAGAACCGATCGGCCTGCTGGTCACCGATGGCCGCGACATCCACGATCTCAACCGCAACGATGGCCCGGGCAACTTTCATCTTGAGCCCAACGGCGTGTTCTGGGGCAGCGGGTCCGTCTGGCATGTCGACACGACCGATGCTTACGCCAGACAGTCGCCCCGCCCAGCCTTTGCCACCCAGTCCGGCCCGATGCTGGTGATCGGCGGCAAGCTGCACCCCGACTTCGCGCCCGACGGCGAATCTCACCACTTTCGCAACGGGGTCGGCGTGGACGCGAAGGGCCGCGTCCATTTCGTGATCAGCGACGACTTGGTCAGCTTCGGCAAGTTTGCGCGCTTCTTCCGCGATGTGGCCGAAACGCCCGACGCGCTCTATCTCGACGGCGCGGTATCGCAGCTCTGGGCCCCGGAAATCGGCCGCAAGGACGGCGGACCGCCGCTTGGCCCCTTGATCGTCGTCACCAAACCGGCAAAGGCGAAGGCATGAGCGGCAAGATCCTCGTCATCGACAACTACGACAGCTTCACCTGGAACCTCGTCCATTACCTGATGGAGATGGGGGCCAAGGTCGACGTGGTGCGCAACGACGCGATTTCGGCGGCCGAGGCCGTGCGCGGCGATGCGGCGGGGTTCCTGATCTCGCCCGGCCCCTGCACCCCGAACGAAGCAGGGATCAGCCTCGACCTCGTCCACGCCTGTGCCGATGCGGGCAAACCCCTGCTCGGCGTCTGCCTCGGCCACCAGTCCATCGGGCAGGCCTTCGGCGGCAAAGTCGTGCGCGGCGGGCTGATGCACGGCAAGACCAGCCCGGTCGACCATGACGGAACCGGGGTGTTCGCGGGCCTGCCTTCGCCCTTCATCGCGACGCGCTATCACAGCCTGGTGGTGGAGGATGTCCCGAACGTCCTGCACATCAACGCCACCACGCCCCGCCCCGATGACGACGGCACCCACGCCATGGGCTTCCGCCATGTCGAACTGCCGATCCACGGCGTGCAGTTCCACCCCGAATCCATCGCCACCGAGCACGGGCACGCGATGATCGCGAATTTCCTGCGCATCTGCGGGATCGAGGCGCGCCTTCCGGCATGAGCTATTCGCTGGCGGAGACCGAGGCGCTGTTCGGGCGCATGCTCGACGGCTTCATGCCGGACGACGAGATTGCCGCTCTGCTGGTAGAGATCGCGGACCGGGGCGAGACGGCAGAGGAGATCGCCGGCGCGGTCCGGGCGATGCGCGCACGGATGCTGACGGTGGCCGCGCCCGATCATGCCATCGACGTCTGCGGCACCGGCGGCGACGGGCAGCACAGCCTCAACGTTTCGACCGCGGTGGCGCTGGTGGTCGCGGCCTGCGGAGTGCCGGTCGCCAAGCACGGCAACCGCGCGGCGTCGAGCAAGGCGGGCGGTGCGGATACGCTGGAATCGCTGGGGCTCGACCTCGCACGGGCGGGCATTTTCGCGGAAAAGACCCTGCCCGATCTCGGCATCGCGTTCCTCTTCGCGCAAAGCCATCATCCCGCGCTGGCCCGCATCGCACCGATCCGCCGCGAACTGGGGCGGCGCACGATCTTCAACCTGATGGGCCCGCTCGCCAATCCGGCACAGGTGCGACGCCAGCTTGTCGGCGTGGCCAGTCCCGCGCTGGTCCCGCTCTACGCCGAGGCGATGCGGTTGCTGGGCGCGGAACGGGCGCTGGTGGTGTCCGGGATGGAGGGGCTGGACGAGCTCTCCATCGCGGGGCCCAGCGCGGTGGTCGGCATCGGGTTCGAGACGCCCGACACGCTTTCGCCGGCGGATGCCGGACTTGTCGCCCACCCGCTCGACGCGATCCGGGGCGGGGATCCGGACTACAACGCCGATTCCCTGCGCCATTTGTTGCTGGGCGAAACGGGTGCCTACCGCGATGCGGTGCTGCTGAACGCCGCCGCCGCGCTGTGGGTCGCAGGAGAGGTCGACAATCTTCGCGAAGGGGCGGAGGAAGCGGCCGAGGCGATCGACAAGGGGCTTGCAAAAACGCTTCTCGATTGTTGGATCGCGACGGTAAAGGCGCCGCTATGACTAACAAGCTCATCGAGATCTGCGATACCAAGCGCGGCGAAGTCGCCCGGCGCAAGGCGGAGCGCAGCCTGTCCGACCTCGACACGGCCGCCCGTTCGCAGGAGCCGCCTCGCGGTTTCGAGGCCCGCCTGCGCGCCGCTGCCGCCGAAGGTTTCGCCCTGATCGCCGAAGTGAAGAAGGCATCGCCCTCGAAGGGCCTGATTCGCGCCGATTTCGATCCGGCGACCCATGCGCGCGACTATGCCGCCGGCGGTGCGACGTGCCTTTCGGTGCTGACCGACGCCCCATACTTTCAGGGGCATGAGGATTTCCTGATCGCCGCCCGCAACGCCTGCACCCTGCCCGCGCTGCGCAAGGATTTCACGGTCGACCCCTGGCAGGTCGCCGAGGCACGCGCCATCGGGGCCGACGCGATCCTGATCATCGTCGCCGCGCTTGCCGATGCGCAGATGGCGGAGATCGAGGCGGCTGCCCTCGAGCGGGGCATGGACGTATTGGTCGAAGTGCATGACGAGGTCGAAATGGAGCGCGCATCGCGCCTCCGCTCGCGCCTGATCGGGGTCAACAACCGCGATTTGCGGACGTTCGTCACCGATCTCGGCAACACGGAGCGTCTCGCGCCGCTGGCACCCGCATGCACGCTGCTGGTCGGCGAAAGCGGGATCAACGGCCATGCCGACTGCGAGCGACTGGCGAAGAGCGGCGTGCGCACTTTCCTCGTTGGCGAAAGCCTCATGCGCCAGACCGATGTCGAGGCGGCGACCCGCGCGCTGCTGACCGGCGCAGCATGACGCGCCTCACTCACCTCGATGAAGTGGGTGCAGCCCGCATGGTTGACGTCGGCGGCAAGGCGATCACCCGCCGCGCCGCGCTGGCCGAAGGGCGGATCGCGATGTCGGCTGAAGCGCTGGAGGCGATTAAGGCCGGTTCGATCCAGAAGGGCGACGTGCTCGCCACCGCGCGGATTGCCGGGATCATGGCCGCAAAAAAGACCGGCGAACTGATCCCGCTCTGCCATCCCCTGCCGATCGATGCGGTAACCGTGGATTTCGCCTTCGAGGCTGAAGCCATCCGGGTCCGCGCGATGGCCGCGACGTCGGCCAAGACGGGTGTGGAAATGGAAGCGATAACAGCAACTTCGATCGCACTTCTCACAATCTATGACATGGCCAAGGCGGTGGACAAGGGCATGGAGGTCAGCCGGATCCGCTTGCTCGCGAAGGACGGTGGGAAGTCGGGCCGCTGGCGCGCCGCCGGCTGCGAAAGCCTCGAGATTTGAGCGACCTCCTCCCGCTCGAAGAGGCACAGGCGCGATTGACGGCCCTCGTCAGGCCCGGCCCCGTTGAGACCGTGGGTTATGCCGATGCGCTCGGGCGCTATCTGGCCGAAGACATCGCGGCCCTGCGCACCCAACCTGCATTTCCGCTGTCGGCCATGGATGGCTGGGCCGTCCGACAGGCCGATGGAATCGGGCCATGGATTAAGGTCGGCGAGAGTGCGGCAGGTCATCCTTTCGCGAGCGCACTCGGCCCGGGGCAAGCCGTGCGGATCTCGACCGGTGCAGTCGTTCCCGACGGATCGGACATGGTTGTCGTTCAGGAACAATGTCAGGTATCCGGATCAACCATCTGTTTTTCCGGTGATCTTCCTTCTCCGCCTGGTCGCCACATCCGTGAGCGCGGCATGGACTTCCGAGAGGCGGAGATGATCCTGCCGAGCGGAACGCTATTGACCGCAGGATCGCTTGCCCTGGCGATCAGCGCAGGCCACGCGACCCTGCCCGTCCGGCGCAGGCCGCGCGTCGCGATCATCGACAGCGGCGATGAACTGGTCGCGCTCGGCGCACCTCTTGCCGATGGGCAGATCCCCGCCAGCAACGGCCCCATGCTCGCCGCCATGTTGGCCGCCCTCCCCTGCGACGTCATCCAGACTGGTCCCGTGCCCGACAGGATCGACGCCATCGCAGCCGCCCTGACCGCGCAAGCAAACGCTGACCTGATCGTCACGACGGGGGGAGCTTCGGTCGGCGACCACGATCTCGTCCGGCCAGCCCTGGAAAAGGTGGGCGCGACCCTCGACTTCTGGCGGATCGCCCTGAAACCAGGCAAGCCGCTGATGGTGGCGACGCGCGGGCGTCAGGTCATCCTCGGCCTCCCCGGCAATCCCGCATCGGCTTTCGTCACCGCGATGCTGTTTGCCTTGCCGGTCGTGCGGGCCATGGCCGGCGCTCGCGACCCGTTTCCGCGACGGGAACCCGCACTGGCCGCGGCACCGTTGCCCGCGACGGGAAAACGCGCCGAATTCGTTCGCGCCCGTTTTGCCAAAGAGGGCGTGACGCCGCTCGCGCTGCAGGACAGCGGTGCCCTCGTCCCATTGTCTCTGGCCGAAGCCCTGATCTGCCGCCCGCCCTATTCGGCGCAAGTAGCCGAGGGTGACATTTTGGAAATCATCCGAATCTGATCTTGCATACGCTTGACGGGACCGAGTTTGTTTCTTAATTGTTCCTTGTTCGTTCGCATCGGAACGGCGAATAGGGAACATTGCCATGCTCACCCGCAAGCAGCACGAACTGCTGCAGTTCATCCAGCGCCGGCTCGAGGAGTCGGGCATCTCGCCTTCGTTCGAAGAGATGAAGGATGCTCTCGACCTCAAATCGAAGTCGGGGGTCCATCGCCTGATCTCCGCGCTCGAGGAACGCGGCTTCATCCGTCGCCTTCCCAATCGTGCGCGTGCCTTGGAAATCCTGCGCCAACCTGATGACGTGTCGAGCGGCGTTCGTCCGTCGGCGAAAGTAGTGGAAATGGCCAAGCCCAAACCCGCGCCGGTGCGAGAGGCGGCCAACGACGTCATCGAGATTCCGCTGCATGGCCGGATTGCCGCCGGTGTCCCGATCGAGGCGCTGGAAGACAGCCAGATGCTGCCGGTGCCTGCTGCCCTGCTCGGCGCAGGAGAGCATTACGCGCTGGAAGTTTCGGGCGACTCGATGGTCGAGGCCGGGATCTTCGATGGCGATTTTGCGCTCATCCGCAAGACGAACACGGCGCGCGATGGTGAGATCATCGTCGCTCTCGTTCGCGGCGAGGAAGCGACGCTCAAGTATCTTCATCGCGAGAATGGAATGGTCCGGCTCGATCCCGCCAATGCGGCCTATTCGCCCCAGGTCTACGGGCCCGACGAGGTCGAGGTGCAGGGTCGCCTTGCCGGCCTGCTTCGTCGCTATCACTGATCCTGGGCTCGTCCTGGAAGCTCTGCCGCGCCAGTAGAGCTAGCCGATCACCAGCCATGCCGGTCGCCATCCGGCCGCGCATGGCTGACTGTGCGGCGCTCGACATCGATTACCGCCCCGCCTTGCCGCGACAGTTCCTGCGCGTCGAGCCGCTTCCAGCTTGGGCGGCAGGTTTCCGGTAATGGCAGCGACGCGATGACGACATCGACCTGGGCACATTCGTCTGCGAAAACCGGGCTGTCGAGGGCGCTTGCTTTCCGGACGACAAGAACCGTCAGCCGATCGTCCGCGCTGACGAGTGCAAGGCGGCAGCGCGCGGTTGTACACTGCGTACCGGGGGCAGCAGCGATGGTCTTGACTTCGGTCTGGGATAGCCCGGCCAATTCGAGCATGGCCCTGTCGCCGAAGCCGCTCATCTCGCGACTGCTGAATGCGCCCGATTGGCTGACGGTCAGGATCTGGCGCCCGCTCTCCGCAATCATGATCCGAGTTCCGCCGAAAAGCCAGCAGGCGATGAGACCGCCGACAATCGGGACGAGGCCCCACAGCCGCGCCCGCCCGGACCAGAGCGCGAGCCAGAAGCCGCCGATACAGAACATCAGCATGGCGATCGGCGCGATGGCCGCGGCCTGAACGACCGAACCGGGACGCGATGCGGCAAAGTGCGCAACGTCCAACATGAAGGCGATGCTCCGCCCCGCCGCCCACCAGAACGGCGCGCCGAGCCCCAGCGCATCGCAGACGATCGCCAGCCCCAATGCCGGCATGATCGCGAGTGTGGTGAGCGGAATGGCGACGAGGTTGACGAGCGAGCCATAGATCCCGGCCCGGTGGAAATGGAACAGCACCAGCGGGAGGAGAGTAAGCTCGATCACCACGCCCGTAACGAAGAGCAGCCCGACCCATGAGACCAACCTGCCGAGCGGACCTGAGTGCCGAGCCGACTCGTGCCAGGCCTCGACAGGTGCGGCGTTGTGCAGAGCGACGATGGCGACGACAGCCGCGAAGCTCATCTGGAAGCTCGCCGAGATGGCCGCCTCCGGCCAGAACATCAGGACGCTGATGGCGGCTATGGCGATCAGCCGCATCGACAGTGCGCGTCGCCCGAGCGTGAGGGCCAGAAGAACCAGCACGGCAGCCAGACAGGCGCGGATCGTCGGCAGCTCGGCCCCGGTCAGCAGGGTATAGGCGATGCCGCCGCCGGCCGACAGCGCCGACGCGACGATCGGTAACGGCAAGCGCAGGGCCAGCCACGGTATCAGGGCCAAACCGCGCATCGCGACGAACCAGACCACTGCAATCACTGCGCCGACATGCAGCCCGCTGATCGACAGGAGATGTGCCAGGCCAGCATCGCGCATCGCCTGCGCGTCCTCTTGCGGCAAGCCGGCGCGATTGCCCGTGACCAGCGTTTCCGCGATCGCTGCCGCGGCTTTGTCGCCGCCCATGTCCGCTATCCGCGTGGCGACCCAATCGCCGATCCTGTCTCGCAACCCTGGATCAGCGGCCGCTCTGCGGCCGTCCAACACGATCCCCTCGCTCATCGATGGTTTCGCGAGCAATGAACCGGTCGCCGCGATCCCCTCGAACCACGCTGCCCGCGCCGGATCATAAGCGCCCGGCACAACGGGGCGCGATGGAGCCACAAGCCGCATCCGACCCGAGCCAACGGCGCCCGTCACCAAAGCGGGATCGACAAATTCCTGCGGCACGGTCACGCGCGCCCTGATCGTCTGTCCGGGCGCGATGGTCGTTGCGATCATCAGCCTGACCGGCCTCTCGGCCCTGCCGGTCTCCTCACGAGCCAGAATCCGAAACCCGTATGTGCCTACGATCGGCTTGCCGATGGCCGGCGTGCCCACGGCTTCGGATCGCACCCAGATCAGCGCCATTCCCGCAGCCGTCATGAGAGCGACGCCAACTATGGCATGACGCAGCAGCGCAAACCGATCCACATCGAGGCAAAGCATCGAAACGCTGGCAACAATGCCGCACAAGCCTATGGCAACAAACCATTCTCTCTCGGAGGGAAGCCAACACCACAAGAAGATCCCGCCCAGCATGGCGACCGCCAGCCACGCCATCCGCTCAAACGGGCGCGCGGCAAGTGCGTCCTGCCAGCAAGTCGGACTAGACAAATGCCGCAAGCTTCCCCATTGCCGCACCTGCGAAGGTAGCGGAGCCCCCTGCGGCGTTCCGCGCCCGGCGGGAACGGCGACGTCGTCTGACATGTCTCGCCGCCCCTCGTCCGCGATCCTTCGACCCTGTTATTGAAAGGAAACCTGGGACAATGGCAAGCGGTACGGCGACGGTTGGCAACGGTGCGGATGGCGCCGGTCGACAGGTTGTCACGCGTTTCGCCCCCTCGCCCACCGGCTTCCTGCATATCGGCGGCGCGCGCACCGCGCTGTTCAACTGGCTCTATGCGCGCCACCACGGCGGCAAGGCGCTGCTCCGGATCGAGGATACGGACAAGGCACGTTCCACGACCGAAGCGATCGACGCCATTCTCGACGGGCTCGACTGGCTCGGGCTCGATTACGACGATGCGCCGGTGTTCCAGTCGCAACGCGCCGACCGCCATGCGGAAGTGGCTTACAAGCTGCTCGAAGGCGGGCACGCCTACAAGTGCTTCGCCACGGCCGAGGAGCTGGAGGCGATGCGCGCCGAACAGCGCGCCAACAAGCAGCCGATGCGCTATGACGGCTGCTGGCGCGATCGCGATCCGGCCGAAGCGCCCGAGGGTGCGCCCTACGTCATTCGGCTGAAGACGCCGACGACCGGCGAAACCGTGATCGAGGATGCCGTGCAAGGCACCGTCACGGTCAAGAACATCGAGATCGACGATTACATCCTGCTGCGGTCCGACGGCACGCCGACCTACATGCTTGCCGTGGTGGTCGACGATCACGACATGGGCGTGACGCACGTGATCCGCGGCGACGACCATTTGAACAACGCCTTCCGCCAGCTGCCGATCTATCGCGCGATGCGGGAGATCGAAGGCGGCTGGGACGAGCCGGTCTATGCCCACATCCCGCTGATCCACGGTGCGGATGGCGCGAAGCTGTCGAAGCGCCATGGCGCGATGGGCGTCGATGCCTATCGCGACGAATTGGGCCTGCTGCCCGAAGCGGTGTGCAACTATCTGCTTCGTCTGGGCTGGGGCCACGGCGACCAGGAGATTTTCACCCGCGAAGAGGCGGTCGCCCTGTTCGACCTCCCCGCCGTGGGCAAGAGCGCATCGCGCTTCGATTTCAAGAAGCTGGCCAACATGAACGGCCTCTACATGCGCGATGCCGACGATGCGCGCCTCGCCGAACTCGCCGCGCCGCGCATCGCCGCGCTGGAACCGGGCTTCGACGCCGCGCGCGATCGTGATCTGCTGGTCGCGGCGATGCCGTCGCTGAAGGCGCGGGCCAAGAACCTGGACGAACTGGCCGCGGGTGCCTTGTTCCTGTTCCGCGCCCGACCGCTGCCGATGGACGAAAAGGCCGCCGCGCTGCTGACGGACGAGGCACGCGGCCTGCTGGCCGACATTCACGCCGAACTCGCTGCCGCGCCCGAATGGCTGGCCGAACCGCTGGAAGAGCGGCTGAAAAGCATGGCGGAGACGCGCGAACTGGGCCTGGGCAAGCTGGCGCAGCCCTTGCGCGCGGCCCTGACCGGTCAGGCGACATCACCCGGAATTTTCGACGTGCTGGTCCTTCTGGGCCGCGACGAAAGCCTTGCGCGCATCGCCGCGCAGGCCGATGCCGCGGCGCTGACCGGCGCTGCAGCCAATCTGTGAATGGAGGTAACCCAAGTGGCGGATAACGTGGCTCATCTGAATGCCGGCGGCGGCGATTACGATTTCCCGATGAAGAGCGGGACGATCGGCCCCGACGTCATCGATATCGGCAAGCTCTACGGCAAGACCGGGATGTTCACCTACGACCCCGGCTTCACCTCGACTGCCAGCTGCGATTCGGGCCTCACCTATATCGACGGCGAAGAAGGCATCCTGCTTCACCGCGGCTACCCGATCGGCCAGCTAGCCGAACATTCGAGCTTCATGGAAGTCAGCTACCTGATGCTGAACGGTGAACTGCCGACGGCCAGCGAGCTGGAGACGTTCGAGAACACGATCACTCGCCACACCATGCTGCACGAGCAGCTAAGCACCTTCTACCGCGGGTTCCGCCGCGACGCGCACCCGATGGCGATCATGTGCGGGGTGGTCGGCGCGCTGTCGGCATTCTATCACGACAGCACCGACATCGCCGATCCAATGCATCGAAAGATCAGCAGCCACCGCCTGATCGCCAAGATGCCGACGATCGCGGCCATGGCCTACAAGTATTCGGTGGGCCAGCCCTTCCTTTATCCGGATAACTCGCTGAGCTATACCGGCAACTTCCTGCGCATGACCTTCGGCGTGCCGGCGGAGGAATATGTCGTCGATCCGATCATCGTCTCGGCGATGGACAAGATCTTCATCCTCCATGCCGATCATGAACAGAATGCGT
>CAYRLC010000040.1:4746-19966 GCA_964424995.1 uncultured Croceicoccus sp. | reverse complement strand
TTCGCCGCCGGATAGGTGGAACTGCTTAGCCATTCCTGAAAATCTGCTTACGCGCCAGCCTGCTAGGGTTCGACCCTCGTTAACGGGCCGGATTTTGGCGGAGACCAGTTTCGGGCAGGCGCAGTCAGCGACGTTGGGCGATCCACGCGGGCGGCTGCTACCGGCTGGCTTCGGGGGCGGATGTGTTCGTGTCCGTGGCCGACATTTCGGCCACGGGCTGCTGCCTTAGTCGCACTTCGCGCAATCTTTTCGTGGGTGACCGGGTTACCGTGTTCATCGATGGCCTCGACCCCGTCGCTGCCGAAGTCCCTGGCACGACCGGGGCGTATCGGCGGGGTTCCGTTTCGGCCAGCCGGTCGATCCCGCGCAACTGGACCTGCTGATCCATCACTGCGCGGGAAGGGTGAAGCTGGTGCCCGAGCATTGGCGCACGGGTGAGCAACTGGCCGACAATCCGCTGTGAACGCGCCGGATCGGGCCACTGGCCCAATCGATCAGCGGATCGGGCAGTCGGGGTTCAGGCGGAAATTCAGGTAGTTATCGACCGAGCGCATGAGCTCGTCGTACTCATGCTCGAAGAAGTGGTTCGCGCGCGGAATCTCGTCATGATGGATCGTGATGTGCTTCTGCGTGCGAAGCTTGTCGACCAGCTTCTGCACCGCGCCCGGTGTGACCACGGTATCGGCCGCGCCCTGGATGATGATGCCCGATGCGGGGCAGGGGGCGAGGAACGAGAAATCGTACATGTTGGCCGGCGGCGCGATCGAGATGAAGCCCCGGATTTCCGGACGGCGCATCATCAGCTGCATGCCGATCAGCGCGCCGAACGACACGCCCGCGATCCACGTGACCTGCGCCTCCGGGTGGATGGTCTGCACCCAGTCCAGCGCGGCGGCGGCGTCGGACAGTTCACCGATGCCGTTGTCGAAGCTGCCCTGGCTGCGACCCACCCCGCGGAAGTTGAAGCGCAGCACGGCAAAGCCGCGCGCGGCGAAATCCTTGTAGAGCGCCTGGGTGATACGCTCGTTCATGGTGCCGCCGCCTTGCGGGTGCGGGTGAAGGATCATCGCGAGCGGCGCGCGCGGGCGCGGGGCGGGATGATAGCGGCCTTCGAGCCGCCCTTCGGGACCGGGGAAAATGACGGAGGGCAAAGGTATCCTCGTAAGATTTTCGGCACGCCCCGGACCGATGGCCATGGCGATGAGCCGGCCGGGGTGTGAATTGCGTTCGATGCCTATATAGAAAGCCCACGCGCGAAGGCAATTATATCGGGCTGGTATATCGGCCGGGTGCGGGCATTCCTGCCTCGCTGTACGGTTTTAGGGCGAACGTGACCGAAGTGACCTATCTGGACCATGCGGCCAGCGCGCCGATACTGGCGGACGCGCGCGAAGCGACGCTGCGCGGGCTGGCGCTGGATGCCAATGCCTCCAGCCCCCATGCGATGGGCCGGGCGGCCCGCCGTGCGCTGGAAGATGCGCGCGAGCGGGTGGCGGCGGCGCTGGACTGGTCGGGCGAGGTGATCTTCACCAGCGGCGCGAGCGAGGCGCTGTACCTCGCGCTGTCGCGCAGCCATGCCGCCGGACGCGTAGTGAGCGCGGTGGAGCACGAAGCGGTGATGCGCCATGTGCCGGGCGCGGGCGTGCTTCCTGTCGGAGCCGATGGCCTTGTCGATCCCGCCGCGTTCGGCGATGTGGCCGACACGCTCGTCGCGGTGCAGCAGGTCAACAACGAGACCGGCGTGATCCAGCCGCTGCCCCGGATGGTCGAACTGGTACGAGCAGGCGGCGGCGTGTTGCTGGCCGATTGTGCGCAAGGGGCGGGCAAGATCGCGCTGCCCGATTGCGACATGGCGGCGATCAGCGGGCACAAGTTCGGCGCGCCGCCCGGCATCGGCGCGCTGCTCGTTCGCGATTTCGCGCTGCTGCAGCCCACCGGAGGGCAGGAGCGCGGTTATCGCGGCGGGACCGAGAACGTGCCGGGCGCGATGGCGATGGCCGCCGCGCTGGAAATCGGCAATGACTGGATGGCCCGTGCCGAGCGCCTGCGCCTCCGATTGGAACAGGCCGTGATGGCCGGCGGCGGCGAAGTGCTGGCCGCCGACAGCCCGCGCGTTGCCACCATCGGCTCGTACCGGATTCCGGGGCTAGCCTCCGCCGTCCAGCTCATCAGGCTCGACAGTGCGGGCATCGCTGTCTCGGCGGGGAGCGCCTGTTCCTCGGGATCGCTGAAGCCCAGCCGGGTACTGACCGCGATGGGGCTCGACCCGCGCGCGGCGGCGGAGTTCGTGCGCGTCTCCATCGGGCCCGATACGCGCGAGGAGGATCTCGACCGGTTCCTCGATGTCTGGACCGCAATGGCGCAAGACGCGCGGGCGCGGGCATGATCTACCTCGATTACCAGGCGACGACGCCGCTGGCGCCCGAAGCGCGTGCGGCGATGCTCCCCTGGCTCGATGGGGCGGACGGCACCGGCTTCGGCAATCCGCACAGCCCGCATCGGTACGGTCGGCAGGCTGCCGCCGCGGTGGAAGTGGCGCGCGAACAGGTCGCCGCGCTGTTCCCGCCGGGGGGCCGCGTGATCTTCACCGGCAGCGCGACCGAGGCGCTGAACCTTGCCATGCGCGGCTGCGAACCGGTGCGGGCAGGGCGCGGCATCGCGGTGTCGGCGATCGAGCATGCCGCTGTCTGGGACACGGCAGAGGCGCTGGCCAACCCGCGGCACGTCATTCCGGTCGATGGCGAAGGGCTGGTCGATCCCGCGCCGACCCTTCCCGCGGATACCGGTCTTGTCGCGGTGATGCAGGTCAACAACGAGATCGGCACGATCCAGCCGATGGCCGCCATCGCCGCCGCAGCGCGCCGGGCAGGGGCCCTGCTGCTTTGCGATGCCGTGCAGGCGGCGGGCAAGCTTGCTGTCGCGGAGGCCGACCTGATCGCTGTGTCCGCGCACAAGCTCTACGGACCGAAAGGGATCGGCGCGCTCTGGATACGCGACGGCGTGGAGCTGGTGCCGATCATCACCGGCGGGGGTCAGGAGGGTGGCCTGCGGTCGGGCACATTGAGCCCCGCTCTCTGCGCCGGGTTCGGCGCTGCTGCCCGGCTCTCGCTGGCGCGGATGGAAGACGACGCAGACCATGTTGCGAAGTTGTGGGCGCGGGCGCGGGACATGTTCGAGGGCTGGACGCTCAACGGCAGCGCGACGCAGCGCTGGCATGGCAACCTCAACCTGCGGCGCGACGGGATCGACGTTGCCAGACTCATGTCTAATGTGCGGAACGTCGCGTTTTCGGCAGGATCCGCCTGTGCCTCGGGCTCGGGCAAGCCAAGCCGGGTCTTGCAGGCCATCGGTTTGAGTGACAGATATGCGAAAACATCGATCCGGCTCGGCGTCGGGCGCTATACCGGGATTGAGGACCTTGAAAGGGCCGCCGCAGCGATCCTCGCTGCCGCGCGCGAACAAGGGTGACGATACCATGGTGCGGGTGAGATTTGCCACGGCGGACGGAAGCGCGATCGAGACGGACGCCGCCGTCGGCGATACGCTGCTCGATGCCGGACAGGCGATCGGCATGCCGCTCGAAGGTACATGCGAGGGGCAGATGGCCTGCTCCACCTGCCACGTCGTGGTGAAGCCCGAATGGTTCCGCAAGCTGGCCATCGCGTCGGAGGACGAGGAGGACATGCTCGACCTTGCCGCCGATGTCGAAGGGACCAGCCGCCTTTCCTGCCAGATCGTGCTGACGGCGGAACTGGACGGGATCGAGGTTACGGTGCCGGCCCATGTCCATAACGTGCAAAGGCGTTGAGCGAGAGCGCTGCGAAAGGGCAGTTTTTGATTCGCGCTAACCTGCTGATCGCAGACGTTAACTCCGATCCGGCCGGATTCCGGCCATTGCGTTAACCAGAATGGCCGGTCCCGAAACCCGCGGAATTCCTCTCTTTCAGGACCTCCGAGCGCGGTAGATCGGGTTCGGACGATTAAGCGGCGCCTTCGGTTTGTTAACCAGATTGCGCAATCATAGCCGACAAGCATTTCTTGATGGCCCTTGGGCGAAAAGGGTCGCATGGCTCATGCGCCCATCTCGACCCGGTTTCGGACCCTTGCCCTCGCGGCTTCCGCCACGGTTGCGGCCCTGGTCATGCCCGGGCAGGCGCAGGCAGGTGTCGCCGGTTCCGCACTGATCGCATCGGCGGTGGCGAACATCGGCGTGGCTGCCGGTTGCCGCGTGGCGAGTGCCGACAATTTCGCCTCCGCCCAGTCCGTCGGCAGCGCCGCGCTGGTGTCGCGCCCGAAGGCGAGGCCGGTGTCCGCGCTCGAGCTCATGCGGCAGCAGCAGGAGACCGGCAGCGGGTTCGTCACCGCCGCGGCCGCCGCGCAACCCTCGTACATGCCCGCCATCGCGGTCCAGGCATCGATAGTCCAGGGCCCCGCGATCCAGCCGGCGGCGGTGCTGGGTGTGACATGCGCCGAGCGGTTCGATGTCGTTCGCCCCGGTATCTCGCCGGCCAGCCCGCTGCCCTCGCAGCGCGACTTCCTCGACAGCCGGATCGTCCCCGTCGGCGCCACGCTCTTCGATCGCGACTGGCAGCGCGTCTCGCAATCGGGCCGGGGCGCGGCGCAGAGCGCGCTATTGCAGGCCGACGACGGGCAGGGTTCCCTGGTCGACCGGATCGACAAGGTGAACCGCTGGGTCAACCGGGCTGTCACCTATACGCCCGATCGCCAGCTATACGGCAAGGCCGATCACTGGGCGACGGCGGGCGAAACGCTGCAACGCGGGCGGGGCGATTGCGAGGATTACGTCATAGCCAAGATGGAACTGCTCGCCGCAATGGGCGTGGCGCGCAGCGACATGTACCTGACCATCGCGCGCGACCTCGTGCGGCAGGACGACCATGCCTTGCTGATTGTGAAGGTCGACGGTCGCGCGATCCTGCTCGACAATGCCAGCGACGAACTGCTCGATGGCGATGCCGCCAACGACTATCGTCCGATCCTGTCGTTCAGCGGCGACCGCCGCTACGTCCACGGTTACTGAAAGCGCCGATTACTTTTCGGTGAGCGCGACGCTGAGGCCGCGGGTGATCGGCTTCAGCAGATAGGTCAGCACGCTCTTGCGGCCGGTGATGATCTCCACCTCGCAGATCATGCCGGGCATGATCGCCAGCTTCTGGTTGCGGTGCAGGATGTAGGCGCGGTCGGTCTCGATCTGCGCGAGGTAGAAGCTTTCCTTCTCGTTCTCGTCATAGACGCTGTCGGCGCTGATCTGCCGGACCTTGCCGCGCAGGCCGCCATATATCGAGAAGTCGAAAGCGGTGACCTTCACGTTGGCGGGGTCGCCGACCTTGATGAAGGCGATGTCGGACGGTCGGATCTTCGCTTCGACCAGCAGGCGATCGCCGGTGGGCACGACCTGCATGATCTGTTCGCCCGGTGACACGAAGCCGCCGACGGTAGTGACCTGCAGATCGTTGATCACCCCATTGACCGGCGCGCGCAACTCGTTGCGCGACACGCGGGCCGAGGCACCCTTGATCGACTGCTGGTTGACGGCGATGCGGGTGGCAAGCTCGCTGCGTTCGTTGAGCGCCTGTTGCTGGAAATCGAAACGCGCGCTGGCCAGTTCCGCCTGCGCCTCGTTCACGGCGGCGGCGGCGCGCTGCACGCCCTGCCGTGCGGCGCTCAGGCGGCCCCGGATGTCGACGACGTCGCGCTGCGCGGTCAGCAGTTCGGTCTGGGGCACGATTCCCTGCTTGGCGAGCGGGGCGAGCATGTCGACCTGTTGCTGCGCCAGCTGGAGATTGCTTTCAAGAGCCGACGCGGTGGCCTGCCCTTCGCTCAGATCGCGGCGGCGCTGCTCGACGGCGGCAGCCAACGCTTGCTGGCGGCTGCTCGCGGCGGCCTGGCGGACCTGCTGCAGCTTCTTTTCCTCGGCGCAGACGCTTCCGGGCGGGCAGGAAGCGCTCTGTCCGCTGGCCTCGCGCTGCAGGCGGTTGGCGCGCTGGGAGAGCATTTCGGTTTCCGTCTCCAGCTGGCCCAGCTGACTCGCGCTTTCGCTGTCGTTCAGGCGGATGAGGAGCTGGCCCTGCTTAACCTGCTCGCCGTTCTGGACGAGGATCTCGGCGATCGTGGCCGGGTCTGCCGCCTGGACGACCTGCACCTTGCTGTTCGGGATGACCTTGCCCTGGCCGCGCGTGATGTCGTCCAGCGGCGCGAAGGCCGACCAGACGAGAAGCAGGAACGTGCCGATGGCGGCAGAGACGATCAGGCGGCGGCTCGCGTCGAGCCGGGCCCACCTGCTCTTCAGATTGTCGATCATTTGGCGGTTTCCGCCCCTTGTGCGGCAAGATCAGTGGTAGAGCCCGGGGCAGGCGCGGCGCTGGCTGCCGCCGCCTCGTCATGCCGCGCGACAAGCTGGCGATAGCTGCCCGTCTTGGGCAGTTCGAGCCGCCAGGGCTTGGTCGTGTCGAGCCGTCCGCCGACATCGTTGGTGGCGTGGCGATCCTTCACGTCCGGCGCGACGGTCAGGCCGTTCTCGAACACGCCGGTAGCTACCGGCGCTTCGATGGTCGGAAGATCGGCCAGCCGCACCATGGGAATGCTTTCCATCCCGGCATAGCGAGCGTTGAAGGCGCGCGAGCTGCCGAGCGATCCGTTGAAGCGATAGAAGATGTGGCTGCCCAGCTGCCGCACCTTGCCCAGCGTATAGGCCCAGCGGGGCACGACGTAGTCGGCATGGTAGTGCGTGGCGGTGCCGACGCTGTCTTCCACCCGTCCGGCCAGCGCTTCGCGCGCGATGCGTTCGGCGGCGGCCCATGCGCCGGGTGAGGGGCGGCGTGCGAGCGATCCGTCGCAGGTGAAGCTGAACTGGCAGACCCGCTGGTTCGAACCCTGGTAGACGACGCCGCAGACCGAATTGGGGTAGGCGGGATGGCGCACGCGGTTGAGCACGACCTGGGCGACCGCGCGGCGGCCCTGTTCAGGCTCGTAGCCCGCTTCGTAGTAGATGGCCTGCGCAAGGCAGTGTTCCGCCGTCTGCATCGCGCCGGCGCCGGGCGTGCCGAAGGCGCGGACCTTCTCGAGAGGGAGGCTGGAGAAGCCGATCGCGGCGTTCTCGATCTTGGCATAGTCGCCGACGACCACGATCTCGCTCTTCACCCCTTCGGTGAGGGCGGCAACGGCGCGCTTCTGCGCGGCGACCGCCTCGATCGCGGGCATCGGCACGGCGCGCGCAGTGCCGGTCATGCCGCCGGGCAGGAGGGTGGTGCCCGCCAGCACCAGCAGCGGCGAGGCAGCGAACAGGCCGAGCAGCGCGAGGTGCCACGGCGAGCGGCGCTTGCGAGCGGTGGCGGTCACGACCGGTGCGGTCTCCGCCGCAGGCGCAGGATCACATTCCGGCACTTTTGATCACCTCGTCCTTTTGCCCATCGGCGACGATCTTGCCGTCGGCGACGACGATCACCCGATCACAGAGCGCGAATAACGCCGGGCGGTGAGTCGAGACAACCAGCGTCTGCCCAGGCGTAAGGCTTTGAGACAGTGCGTCGATAAACAGCTTTTCGGTCTGCGTATCCATCGCGCCGGTCGGCTCGTCGAGGAACAAGAGCTGGCTGGGGGTCACGAAAGCACGAGCGAGCGCGAGGAAGTTGCGCTGGCCGCCCGAAAGCGAACGACCGCCTTCGCCCACGGCACGGTCGAAGCCGCCGGCATCGCGCGACAGGAAAGTATCCGCGCCGACCTTGCGCAGCGCGTCGATCAGCTGCTGCTCACCCGCGCGCGGCCCGCCGAGCGCGAGATTGTCCTTGATCGTGCCGGAAAACAGGTTCGAATCCTGCGCCACGAAGCGGAAGTTGCGGCGCACGTCGTGCGGCCGGTACTGCTTGGCATCAATGCCGTCGATCAGCACCGCACCGCTCTCCGGCTCGTAGAGACCGCACAGGATCCGTCCCAGCGTCGACTTGCCCGATGCGACGCGGCCAATGACGGCAATGCGTTCGCCGGGACGGATGGTGAGGTTCACGTCCTTCAGCGAAGGCACGCTGGAACCCGGATAGGCGAAGGTCACGCCCTGCAGCGCGATGTTGGCGCTGCGCACCTGCGGCGGCAACGAGGTGCTGCCCATCTTGCGCTCGTCCGGCCCGTCCCACAGCCGTTCGATGGAATCGAGCGTCTCGTTCGCCTGCTTCCAGCGGGTGAGCAGGTAAGCGAGCTGGCCCGCCGGGGCGAGCGCGCGCGACGACAGCATGACGATGGCGATGATTGCGCCCATCGAGATGATGCCGGCATCGAACATGTAGTAGCCGCCGATCACCAGCGAGATCGTGGAGATCTGCTGGAAGGTCGAAGCCGCGCCGATGGCGGTCGAGTTCACTTCGCGCAGGCGCTTCTGCGACCGGCTCGCCATGTCGGAAATGCGGCGCCAGCGGCCCAGCATCTCACCCTCGCCGGCGATGGACTTCAGCGTTTCGAGGCCCGCGATCGATTCCACCAGCTGCGTCTGCTGCAGCCCGTAGTCGGCCTGCGCGTCGCGCGCGCTGTCGCTGATCTTGCGCTGAAGCCGGAAGCCCAGGATCATCATCGCGGCCATGATGATCAACGGCACCAGCGCGAGCGGGCCGGCGATGATCGCCATGAAGATGATGAAGATGAACAGGAAGAACACGTCGACGACCAGCGTGATCGTCGTGGCGGCGAAGAAATCGCGCACGACCGTGTATTCACTGACCCGGGCGACCGTGTTGCCGGTGTGCCCGGTGCGCGATGCCAGCGGCATGGCCATGACGCGGGCGTAGATCTTCTGCGACAAGCTGATGTCGAGATCGCGGCCGATCTCGTCGAGCACGTTGGTCCGCGCCTTGCGCAGCGCATATTCCAGCCCGAACGCGATCGCCACGCCCAACGCCAAGACCCAGAGGCTGGAGGTGGCGCGGTTGGGAATCACGCGGTCGTAGACGTTCATCGTGAAGATCGGGAGCGACACGGCCAGCAGGTTGATGATCACCGACGCGACGATAACCGGCCAGAACTCGGCCCGGCGACGCGCGATCTCGGACCAGAACCAGTGGGGGCGGGCCCGCTGGTGCCACGGCTGCCCCGCATCGCGCAGGGTCGACGGGTCGCCTTCCACCGACATCAGGGTCAGCGGCGCGGCGGCCTCAAACTCGGCGGCGGGGCGCCACGCGTCCTGCATGTCGCCCGGTCGCCACGCGAGAACGTCGTCGCCTTCGCGGTCGAGGAGGACCGACAGCGTGCCTTCGTCGTCGCGCAGGATCAGCGGGTAATAGGATTTCACCAGCGGCAGGCGCTTCGCCGTGCTGCGGTCGTGGTTCAGCCCGAGGAGGTCGAGCGCGGGC
This sequence comes from uncultured Croceicoccus sp., assembly GCA_964424995.1. Classification (GTDB taxonomy): domain Bacteria; phylum Pseudomonadota; class Alphaproteobacteria; order Sphingomonadales; family Sphingomonadaceae; genus Croceicoccus. Next base: position 10,610 of record CAYRLC010000040.1, on the reverse strand, counting down.
CCGGCCTGGTGCCAAGGCAGTGTTCCATTCGCCGCAAAGGCGAGGGACGAGGCCAGCGTGGCGGGGGCGAAGGGGGTGTCGAAATGCTTGGCTACCCGGGCCAGGCAGGCGATCAGCTGATCGACCTGCCTGGCGGGCGCCGCCTCCGGCTTTACGGGAGGCACTTCAAACTTCTCGGGCGCGACCGAATTCATGTCCAGTCCTGTCCAGGAATCCGGCGCGGGGCCGAATCCTTACTTCGGATAAACGCGGCTTTCCCGCTCGGCCGGAATATGCGGGCCGTAGTCGAAACGCTCGCGCTCATTCTCGCCCGCACCATAATGGGGCGACACCGACAAAGCCTCGAGGAAGCGATTGGTGGCAGCCAAGGTCTGGTACTGGGCGAAGATCTGCGAGAATTTCGCGGTTTCAAGCCGGACCTGCACGTTGTAGCGCGTGTTCTGCGCGTCGAGCACGTCGAGCAGCGAACGGCGGCCAACGTTGAACTGGCCCTGATAGGATTCCAGCAGGTTGTCGGTCACGGTGCTCTGCGTGGTCAGCTCACCGACGATGCGGCCCTGCGTTTCCAGCGCGTTCCACGCCATGCGGACGTCTTCCTCGGCCTCACGCTCGCGCGTGTGGAGCTGGAAGCGCGCCTCGCTCGCCCGGCGGACCATCTCCTGATACTTGGCATGGTTGATGCCGCTGTCGAAGATCGTCCACTTCAAATAGGCGCGGGCCATGACGTCGTTGGTCGTGCCCTTGAACCCGTCGATGTCGTCGCCGGTGCGGGCATAACCCTCGACCCCGATGGTCGGGTAGAGATCGCCCTTGGCGCTGGCGGCCAGCGCACGAGCGGCGTCGACGTCGGCCTTGGCTTCCAGCACCAGCGGGTTGCGGGTGCGGGCCTGGCCGATGGCGTCGGCCTCGTTCGTCGGCATGGCCGAGGCGAGGTTCGGCGGTGCAACCACCGAGTCGATGGTGAGGCCGGTCAGCGACTGCAGGCGGATCTTGGCGTTCTGCAGCGTTTCGGCGGCTTCCGCCTCGCGGATGAGGGCGGCCTGGAGGCGTTCTTCCGCCTGCTGGCGATCGGCGACCGAGATCGAGCCCTGTTCGACGCCCTTGCCGAGCGAGCTGACCAGTTCACGGTGAAAGCCGGTGTTGTCGACCGAAGCGGCCATGACGCGCTGCTGCAGCATGACGTCGAGATACTGACGCGCGATCTGCAGCGCGATGAACTCCGACCGTTCGAGAACGCGCAGCGAGGCACCGTCGACGCGGGCGGCCTGGCGGAGCAGTTCACCCCGGCGACGTCCGAAGTCGAGCACGGTCCAGTCGGCGGCGACTTTCGCTTCCAGCGGATAGAGCCAGTCGTCCGAGATGCCGATCGAGCGGCGGGTCGGGTTCTCCAGCTTGCGGACGCCGGCACCACCTTCGATGTTGATGCGCGGACCGTAGAGGCCCTGCGCCTGCTTGCGCTCGAACTGGATGGCTTCCTTGTTCATCTGCGCCTTGCTGATCTCGGGATTCGAGTCGACGCCGACGGCGATCGCTTCGGTCATCGTGACCGGCGCGCTCTGGGCAAGGGCGGTTCCCGACACCGATGCGCAAAGAGCGCTCGCGGCGACGGCGGCGAACTTGAGATAGGTCTTCATGTCCGGTCCCCCCTTACTGGACGTTGATTTCGACGCGGCGGTTCTGCAGCTCGCGCACGCCATCGGCGGTCGGCACCCGCAGCTTCGTCTCACCGAACGAGGCGCTGGTGATGGAGCTGTCGGCAACGCCGCGCGCGGTCAGGTACGAGCGAACCGAAGCGGCGCGGCGACCGGCCAGGCCCATGTTGTAGCCGTCCGAACCCGAGGTATCGGTGTACCCGCCGAGGTTGACCGACACCGTCGGGCAGTCGGCGAGGCCGGCGATCGCGCCGTCGAGCGTGCTGGCCGCCTCGGGCGAGATCTCGGCCGAATCCCAGTCGAAGAAGACGAGGAAGTTGCCGGGATTGCAGACCACCGCGGCAGGCGGCGGCGGCGGTGGCGGAGGGGGCGGCGGCGGAGCCATCCAGCGCAGGTAGGCCGCGTCGCACTTGCGGATCGAATCCTCGTCCTTCAGCCCGTTCTTGAGGAAACCGATGGCGATGGCGCACTGCACCTTCGCCTCCGATGCCCATATGTACCGGGTGTCGGTCGCGTTCACGACCGCCGGATCGAGCGTGGCGGCCAGCGAAGCGTCATAACGCTTCTCCAGCTCGGTCCGCAGCTCGTCCCTGTCCAGGGAGGACAGGTTGGATCCGGCCTGTGCGTAAGCCGAAGTCGACGACAACATCGCAATCGCAGCAGCACCCGCAAGGATGCGCCAGCTGTGCGTGTGACAGCTCTTCATTGGAAAACCCCCTTTTCCCGTATCGATCAAGCGGCAGCGGCGGCCGCGGCCAGATGAGCAGCGTCATCTGCGGCATCCGCCATTACCGGAGCATGGAAGTGCTGCCCTGCAACCCCACTGTTCAGCAGCGCATTCAATGCATCGATTCCGACATGTCCGTGCTGAGCCGATTCCGATTTGTTGTCAACAATATGCTCGACCAGCTCGGAAATGCCGTCCTTGCCCGTGACTTCGGCCAGGGCCGCACGAACCGCATCAAGTGCCGCCGTGCCGCGACCGTTGCCCTGCGGCTCGGCATCGGGAGCGCCGAGCTGCATGAGCGCAGCCATCATGTCGCCACCCAGATCGGACCCGCCGGCAGGTGCCGAAGTGGGCGCGAACGTGGCCGCAGCCTCGCTCGATTCGCCGAGATCGGCCACCGCATGCGCCTCGACGGGCATGTCGTGGGTCGACGGGGTGCCGGCATCGTCGTCGTCCGACAGGTTCGTGTGATGCTCCGCCTTGGCGGCAGCATGCTGCGCGAATTTGTCGCTGCTGTCATCGACAGGCCGTCCATGCTCGCTATTGCCGCGCGACACGCTGGCCACCGCCCGGTCGAAGGTCAGCTCCGTTGGCACGAAATTAACCATCTGCGGGTCAGCAAAAAACGGCGTCGCTTCGAGTGCACTGGCCACCAGCAGTCCGGGGACAGCCGCGGCTACGAGGGCATATTCCGCCTGACGCTGCTGTTCGGCCTGGTCGTTGGTGGATGTCGCGAAGCCGACGTCCGCAAGGACATGCGTCGCGCCATCAACGGTGGTGTAGGTGCCTTCGCCATAGACGATCGCGTCACCGGCAGCCGTGATATAGCCATTGTCGTTCGCACTCAGCGAAACCTCGACGATGTTCAGGGCTTCGAGGGTCTGGAACTCTTCTGCCGTGAAGGCACCGTCGCTGTTCGCGTCCACCCAGACGCCGAAGCCATCGAGCTCACCGCCCGAGAGGACACCGTCCGAGTTGCCGTCGTAGTTGGCCGCCAGCGCTTCGAGATCGGTCATCCCGTCACCGCCGAACACGAAGTTCGTCGCGGAGAAGGCCCCGCCGGTCCATTGGGACAGAATGCCGTCGTCCGCCCCGACCCACGCGGTCGACACAAGGCCGCTGCCGTAATCGAAGGTGACCCCTTCGGCCATCGACAGCAGTTCGATGCCGTCACCGTCAAGGTCTAGGACCACCGGCGGAACCGGCTCGTCCATGTTGACGTAGAGCGTCTGGTCGAAGCTGTCGCCATCATAATCTGTCACCGTCACGTCGAGTTCGAGCGACAGAGCCTCGGTGTTTTCCGTCTGACGGATGACACCGATGTCGAGGATCTTGATGACGTCGTTGTCGTTCGTGCCGGTGTTGTTGGTCGTGTTGAAATTGACCTGCTGCGGGTTGACGACCGACGAGTTCAAGTTGCCGTCGAACTCGTAGCCGTAACCTGCGAGGCCATTGGTGGAGGTCACCATCTGCACGCCAACCAGCTGGAAGTCCGATTCGACACCCGGCAAGTTCAGGTAATCGCCCGGCTCGATGATCAGCAGGGCCTGCCCTGACGAGAGAGTCGGGTAGGGCGCGCCTGGAAGATTGGCTTCCCCGAACGAATAGATGTCGTCCGCGTTCACGATGATCGAGCGGGTGATGTACGATCCCGGCGTCGTCGGGTCGGCCAGCTTCAGGACGAGGACGACATCTTCGCCATTGTACTGGTCGAGATAGAAGTAGAGACCCGATGCGGTCGTCAGCTGCGAACTGGTCGGCACATTGCCGCCCGGATCCACGCTGGAAAAGACGAAGTCCAGAACCTCGCCCGACTGGATCGCATTGCCGTTCACGCCGATCGCAGTGCTCGAGATCGCGACGTAGCCCTGGCTTCCCGTAAACAGTTCGTTGTTCTGCAAACCATTACCACCCGGCGCGCCGAGATTGTCGTAAATGCTGCTGAACGCGATGTGGAAGTCTTCGGCAAAGCTTGCGGTCGCATATTCCCATTGGCTCGCGCCATTGAAGGGGTTCGACGCCGAATTGTAGAATGCAATCGAGCTATCGCCCTGGACGCTATCGACCGAATAGCTCTGGACCGGTTCGTCGAGCACGACGGTGTAGGTGCCGTCTGCCTTGTCGAACGTGACTGTCGCGAACGTGTGGACGTCGTTTTCGCCCGTCTGCGGCGAAAGCGGATCCGGAGCGTAGCTGAAGTAGATCTTGTAGACCTCGGTATCGGCGGTGGCGGAGATGAACTCGATGCCATCGCCGTTACCGTCGGGGTCTGCAGCGCCGTCGATCGTGATCGCACCCGTTCCCACGAAGCCCGAGAAATTCGTGAGCGCGATCTCGAAGTTCGAAACGGTGTCGTAAGTCGGATACTGATCCGCGCCGAGACTATAGTCGAAATCGCCGACAAATGTATCGTCGGTTCCGGGGTCGAGGACGGCCGAAGTCTTGTCCACGAAGACCGGGATATCGTCTTCGAGTACGATATTGACGCTGGAGTCGGTGCCAAGTGCGATCTCGTCACCGTCGGCGTCGACGGCCACGATGGCAGAGGCGATATTGAGGACCAGCGTCTGGTTGTCGTTGTTGGCCGGGGAATTTGGCAGATGGTCGATCTGCGCCAGAAGCGTCACGGTAAACGCGCCCGTCTCGGCGTCTGTGATCTCGACAGTCAGGACCTGGTCGGCCGCAATGGCTGGATCGCCACCCGCGAGATAGCCGATCAGGGTCAGGCCATCTTCGCTAACCGCCCATGCGACATCGGTGCCGGCAGAGGTCAGATCGGTGAAATCCGCATCGGTAAGATCGAAACTGAATGAGCCGGGCTGATCCGCGCCAAAATCCACGATTGCTGCGAACGATTGGGATGCGTCGACGGTGGTCGCCGCGTCGTCGTCGGTGTTGCCGTCCGGCAGGAGTTCGTCCTCGTCCACATAAGCGTTGACGGTCGTGTCCACTTCGCCCGGGCCGTCGTCCTCGAAGACGAGGTTGCCCGACAGGTCGATCGTCTCGCTGGCGACGTCGTCGTCGCCGTCGGTGATGGTGGCGGTCAGGCCGATGGTGTTCGCATCGGGGCTGACCGGCTCGTCGTAGTTGTCCGGGCTGTCGGGGTGGACGATGGCGCGGACCTGGTCGAGGCTGACCTTGCCGTCGGCATCGACGCTGACGGTGAAGGCGACATCGCCGGCTTCGCCGCCGACGCGGCCTTCGACCACGTCGCCGTTCATGTAGAGGTAGATCGCCTCGCCGGTGGCGGTGTCGACCAGGCCGCTGTCGGTACCGGCCACGATGGTCAGCGTATAGGCGACCGACTTGGTGCCGTCGGCGCCGCCGGACAGATCGAACGCACCGGCAAAGGCATAGCCGTCGGCATCGGTGGCAAGATCGGTCTCGTCGACGATCAGCGTCGGGGCCTCGAAGCCGTCATCGAGATCGGCGCCCGGGCCGTCGTCCTCGAAGACGAGGTTGCCCGACAGGTCGATCGTCTCGCT
>CAYRLC010000040.1:0-4646 GCA_964424995.1 uncultured Croceicoccus sp. | reverse complement strand
CATAGCCGTCGGCATCGGTGGCAAGATCGGTCTCGTCGACGATCAGCGTCGGGGCACGGAAATCGCCGTTGACTTCGGCCGTCGGGCTGTCGTCGTCGATGGTGATGTTGATCACGCCCGTGTCGTCGTCACCTTCGGAATCCGTGATCGTCGCGACGATTTCGAATGTCACGTCGTTTTCGCCGTCGCCTGCGGCATGCTTGACGGGTTGCAGCAGGGTGAACGTGTATTCGCCGGTCGGATCGCCGTTTTCGTCAACGGCCAGAACCAGCGTGAACACATCCTCGCCGGTTACGGAATCCTCACCCGTCAACGTGTGCGTCGCGTCGTCCCAGTGCGTTACGACCGTGTTGCCTGCCAGCGTCAGGACATCGGCGTATGTCGTTTCGGCAAGGACGATGTTGCCGGGGCCGTCGCCACCGAAGGTCATGCCGGCGAACGTGCCCTCGAAGACGGTCGCTTCGCCGGGCAGGTCGTTGGCGGGGCCACCGGTGTTGCCGCCTTCGAGGCCTTCTTCATCGACGAGGATATCGGCCGCGATGTCTTGCGGGCCCGAACCGATGGTCGGGCCGGAATCGGTCAGGACGATGGTGAAAGTCGAGGTGTTGCTGACGTCGCCGTCACCGTCGGTGATCGTGTAGGTGAAGGTCTCGGTGACCGACTCGCCCGGCGCGACGTTGTAGTTCGAGGTGTAGACCAGCTCTCCGTTCACGATGGTGATCGTGCCGCCGAGGCTGCCCGTGCCGATGACGATGGCAGGGGTGCCGGCATCGTCCGCGCCGTATTCGTCGTTGGCCAGCAGTTCCGCTACCGTGCCGACGACCACGTTTTCCGCTCCGTCGTCGAGGGTGGCGAGCAGGCCGTCGTCCTCGGTAAACGGGTTGTCGTCGATGATGTCGATATGGACGGTTCCGGTATCGGAATCGCCCTGCGGATCAATGACCGTGATCTCGAACTCGACAAACGTGTTGTCGCCCGAGGTATTGTCGTTGAGCGTGTAGGTATAGGTGATCGCACCGGTTGCGAGGTCGATCGAATTGATCACCAGCACGCCGTTGCCGAGGGGGTAGCCGGTGACGAAGGGCTCGAGGATGACGACTTCACCCTGATCGTTCAGTTCGAAGATGTCCTGCCCGTCGATCAGCAAGCGATCCGTCCCGTCGGGCGAAACGTAGAGGATGGTACCGGTGGTCGTTTCGCCATCGGTCTCGTCCCGCGTGCCGGGGGTTTCGCCGTCGCGCACCGGGAGCCCGTCCTCATCGACGACCGTGCCGTCGCCCGTCGTGGGGATGAAGGTGATCTCGGGCACCCGATTGACGAGGCCCGGGATGATCTCCTGATCTTCGGGCTGGGGGAAGAAAAGCTCGGTGTAGGGCAGGAGGTCGCCGATATCGTAAGCGTCCTGGATCGGGCCGACCGGATCGGCGAAGTTACCGCCCGAGCTGCGCGTTCCGCCAGCGGCCGGTTCGGGCGCCTCGGCATTGAGCAGGGCCGCCAGGTTCATCGGCGGGACGGTGACGCCGTCGACGACGATCTCGGGCACGTAGATCGCGCCGTTGATGACGATCATCTCGGTGCCGTCGGGCAGCTTGATGACAAGATTGTCGCCCTGCACGTCGATATCGTCGAGCGACACGCCGGCGGGAAGGACGAGGACGTTTTCGCGCGACGGATCGGCGATCACGCGCTTGACGTTGCTGGTTCCGTTGAAGACCGGCGTCGCCTCGGTCAGGCCGTAGGTTTCGTCGTTACCGTTCGAGCCGTTCGACTGAAAGTCCATCTCTTCTCGCCCCACATCGAGGCCATGCGAGCGCGCACGACCGATTGTTCAATTTGCGGTCACCGGATCTTCCGATTGCGACCGTCGCGGGCGAGTTCCCAGTAGAAGCGATGCGAAGCCTTGGAGGCTCTGCGCGAGCCGGGGAGACGGCAGTAGCGTTACCCCCCAGCATGCTACTTCACGAACTAGTTAAACAAGCCCAGCTCAGGGGGTCACCTTAAGACATTAAGGCCTGATCGTTAAAGCGAATGATTCCGCAAGGGTATCTGGGCTGCCCCAATATGGGAAACGAAAGGGATCAATTAGCCCACTGATATGCGCAAGATACTGAATTACATGGGTTCTGATTTCGACGGAAATTCGGTCATCTCTTACGAAATTGCCGCGCCAGAGGTAACAGAAATGGTTAACGTTTTGCCAGCGAAGGATCGCGACTCGACGCGACTCGGCGGGTGAGAGGTCCGCAGAAATCTGGGATTTTCCGCCGGTGTGGAGGCTCTCTGGCCGCTGTATCAAAAGGTTAACGACGAAATCCCGCGACAGGCTTTCAAAGCCCCTCGCGGGATCCGGTCTTTCAAGTACTGAATTTGAAATTAAGAAGTAGCTTCGTCGAGTTCTTCTTCACCTGATTCCGCCAGCGCGTGAAGCTTGGCGATCAGCGCCTCGCTGAAGGCCGGAATGTCCTCCGGCTTGCGGCTCGTGATCAGGTTGCCGTCTTCGGCGACTTCGCGATCGACGACTTCGGCGCCGGCATTCTCCAGATCGGTGCGGATGGACGGCCAGCCCGTGACGGTGCGGCCGTCGATGATGTCCGCTTCGGCCAGAAGCCAGGGAGCATGACAGATCGCGGCGATCGGTTTGTCGGCGTCGTCGAATTCCTCGACGATGGCGATCACCCGGTCGTCCATGCGCAGGATGTCGGGGTTCATCTGGCCGCCGGGCAGGAGAAGGGCGGCGTAGTCGTCGACTTCGACATCGTCGAGGGACATGTCGACTTCGACGCTCTCGCCCCAGTCCTTCTTGTCCCAGCCCTTGATCGAGCCGGTTTCGGGGCTGGCGATGACGGTCTTGAAACCTGCCTTTTCGAGATTTTCGCGCGGCTTCATCAGTTCAGACTGCTCGAAACCGTTGGTGGCGATGATGAGGACCTTTGCGGCCATGGGGAATTCTCCGTTGGTGGTGTCCGATTATGGCCACCCAACGGACCGACCCCTGCCGTCGTTCCGGCAATTGCGACGGACGGCAGCGCGGAGGCGACTTGCCGTGCGTCAGGCCGGAGCAGCGTGTTCCCGCGCCACCGGCAACGGGCGAAACAGGCGACGGCGAAGGGCGAACGCTCCCCAGCCGACAAGGCCGAACGGCATGCAGACCGTCAGCAGGGCGATCGCGATGGCCAGCATGTTGCCGAGGTCGTCGCCATATTGTGTTGGGGATTGGCCGCGTTGCGAGCGGCATCGCGATTCGCAATGGTGGATCAAACGTGTCGCCGCCGTTTGCCCGCTGGCCCGGCGCTGCTAGACCCGGTGCCCTCATGGCCGAAGACCTTACCGAAATGACCGAACCCGATCCCTTCGACAGACTGATCGACGCACCCTTCGATGCGGCGTTGTCCGAGCGGTATCTGGTGTATGCGCTGTCGACGATCACCGCCCGGTCGCTGCCCGATCTGCGCGACGGGTTGAAGCCGGTGCACCGCCGCCTGCTCTGGGCGATGCGGATGCTGAAGCTCGACCCGCAATCGGGCTTCAAGAAATCGGCCCGCGTCGTCGGCGACGTGATCGGCAAGTATCACCCGCACGGCGATGCCTCGGTCTATGACGCGATGGTCCGCCTCGCGCAGGATTTCGCGCTGCGCTATCCGCTCGTCGAAGGGCAAGGCAACTTCGGCAACATCGACGGCGATAACGCCGCCGCCTACCGCTATACCGAAGCGCGGCTGACCCGCACCGCCGTCACCCTCATGCAGGGGCTGGACGAGGGCACGGTCGACTTCATCCCGACCTACAACGGCGAGGAGGAAGAGCCCGAGATCTTCCCCGGCCTGTTCCCCAACCTGCTCGCCAACGGGGCCAGCGGCATCGCGGTCGGCATGGCGACCAGCATCCCCAGTCACAACGCGGCCGAGATCATCGACGCGACGCTGAAGCTGATCGACAATCCCAAGGCCGAACATGCCGAGCTGATGGAGGTCTTCCACGGCCCCGACTTCGCGACCGGCGGCCTTGTCGTCGACAGCGCCGAAGTGATCAGCCACGCCTATGCCACCGGGCGCGGGTCGTTCCGCATGCGCGGGCGGTTCCACGCGGCAGAGGCAGAGAAGGCGGAGGACCGTGACGCCGGCATCGAACGGCTCGGCGGCGGGCAGTGGCAGCTGGTCATCAGCGAGATCCCCTACCAGGTACAGAAGGGCAAGCTGATCGAGCAGATCGCCGCCCTGATCGGCGACCGCAAGCTGCCGATCCTCGAAGACGTGCGCGACGAGAGCGACGAGCAGATCCGCATCGTGCTCGTGCCCAAGAGCCGCAACGTCGATCCCGAACTGCTGAAGGAGTCGCTTTACAAGCTGACCGACCTCGAGAGCCGGTTCTCGCTCAACATGAACGTGCTCGACGCGCAGCCGGGCGGTGGGCGTACGCCGGTCGTGATGGGGCTGGGCGAAGTGCTGCGGCACTGGATCGTCGCGCAGATCGAGATCCTCGTCCGCCGGGCGAACTACCGCCTCGACCAGATCGCCAAGCGGCTCGAGCTGGTCGAAGGCTATATCATCGCGTTCCTCAATCTTGACCGGGTGATCGAGATCATCCGCACCGAGGACGAACCCAAGCCGGTGATGATGGCGGAGTTCGGCCTGACCGACCGGCAGGCC
>CAYRLC010000039.1:0-20129 GCA_964424995.1 uncultured Croceicoccus sp. | reverse complement strand
ATTGCCCGAAGTCGGCTCGATGATCGTGCCGCCGGGCTTCAGCAAGCCGTCCTCTTCCGCCTGCTCGACCATGGCGAGGCCGATGCGGTCCTTGATCGAGCCACCGGGATTGCCACGTTCGGACTTCACCCAGACCTCGTGGTTCGGGAACAGCCGCGACAGGCGGATGTGCGGGGTGTTGCCGATGGTGGCGAGTACGCTGTCAACCTTCATGGCCGCGGCTCCTTCTCTCTTGGATCACTCCCGATAGGTGGGAGCGAACGTTCTGGCATTCTTGAGTTCCGGGAAAGCGAATGCCCAGATCACGGTGACCAATATCGCGCCCGCGCCACCGAAAACAACCGCACCGGCTGCGCCAAGCAGGGCCGCGGCGATGCCCGATTGCAATTCGCCCAGTTCGTTCGAGGCCGAAATCGCAAGGCCGGACAGCGACGAGACCCGCCCGCGCATGTTGTCGGGGGTATTCAGCTGGACCAGCGAGCTGCGCACGAAGACCGAAACCATGTCGGCCGCGCCCAGGATCACCAGCAAGCCCAGGCTGAACAGGAAGCTGTGGCTGAACCCGAAGACCGCGGTGGCAAGACCATAGACGCCCACCGCCATCAGCATCTTCACGCCGACGTTGTGTTCCATCGGCTTGAACGCGAACCATAGCGCGACGAGGCCCGCACCTAGCGCCGGGGCCGCGCGCATCCAGCCGAGACCGACCGGGCCGACCATCAGGATGTCGCGCGCGAAGACCGGCAGCAGCGCGGTGACCCCGCCCAGCAGCACGGCGAAGAGATCGAGCGAGATCGCGCCGAGCAGGAAACGGTCGTGCCAGACGAAACGCAAACCGTCCTTGATCTGTTTGATGGGATGAACGGTCAGGTCGACATCGGGCTTTCGCACCGGCTTGATCAGCGTGATGAGTGTGGCCGAGACCGCAAGCAGCCCTACAGCCACAATGTACGGCAGCGACGGGAACACCGCATAGAGCATGCCGCCCACTGCCGGGCCGAGCACGCTGGCGAATTGCCACGCGATCGAATTGGTGGCGATGGCGCGGGGAATGACCTTGGCCGGGACGAGGTTCGGGGCGAGCGAGTTCATCGCCGGGCCGAAGAAGATGCGCGCCACCCCGTGCAATGCGGCGAGCGAGAAGAGCAACGGCAGGCTCAGAATGCCCATCCACGTTGCAAAGCCGAGGCCCGCGGCGACGAACATGTCGATGGTCACCGACAGGGCGGCCACCTTGCGGCGGTCGTACCGGTCCGCGATCACGCCTGAGACCGGGGTCAGCAGGAACAGCGGCACGAACTGCACGAAACCCAGGATGCCGAGCTGGAACGCGGCGGTGCTGGGGCTCATCCCGTAATCGGAGCGGGCGACGTCGTAGACCTGCCAGCCGAGCACGACGACCAGCGAGAGCGTGGCGATCACGCCGCAGAAACGCGCGACCCAGAAGAGGCGGTAGTCACGATAGGCAAGCGGATGGCGCGGCTCGGGCGAGCCGACCGATGCCTCTATGCTCTCTTCCATGCCGCGCGGTCCGTTCAGGCCGGATCAGGCAGCGGGGTGGAACTCGCCGCCGGCTTCGTCGAGCCAGTGCAGGATCCCGTCGGAAATCGCGAAGAACCCGCCGCGCAAAGTCAGCTTGCCCGATTTTTCCTTGCTCTGGATGCAGGGGAAGGTCCGCAGGTTGTCGAGCGAGACCTTGACCGCCGCCTGCTCCATCGCGCGTTCGGCGGGGCGGCCTTCGGTGCCGTATTCGGCGGCGACCTCGTCACGCGCATCGTCGAGCAGCTCGATCCAGTCGGCGATGAAGCCGCCGTGCCCGGGCTCGGTGCCGTGCATCGACTGCGTGAGCGCCGCCTTGCAGCCGCCGCACATGCCGTGGCCCAGCACCACGATCTCTTCGACCTGAAGCACCTGCACCGCGAATTCTAGCGCGGCAGAGACGCCGTGGTGGCCGGGCGTCGTCTCGAACGGGGGAACCATCGCGGCGACGTTGCGCACCACGAAGATCTCGCCCGGATCGACATCGAACACCTGCGCCGGATCGACGCGGCTGTCGGAACAGGCGATAACCATCACCTTGGGCTCCTGTCCCTCGCGGAGCTGCATCCAGCGTTCGCGCTGGGGCGTCCACATCTTGTCGCGGAAGCGGAGGTAGCCGGCGTTGAGGGCGTCGAACGAGGAGGAAGAATCGGTCATGCAATGCCCTTTGCCGCCAAGCATTGCGGCTGGCAAGCGAGCGGCCTATGTGAGGCGGCATGAACGACATCCCCGCCCCCAAGGACATGGGCGTTTCCGCCGCTGCCGCCGAACAGCAGGCAGAGCGCCGCCGCAAGCCGGACTGGATCCGCGTCAAGGCGCCCACCAGCAAGGGCTACGCCGAAACGCGTCGCCTGATGCGCGACCTCAAGCTCAATACCGTGTGCGAGGAAGCGGCCTGCCCGAACATCGGCGAGTGCTGGACCAAGAAGCACGCGACCGTGATGATCCTGGGCGATGTCTGCACCCGCGCATGCCGGTTCTGCAACGTGAAGACCGGAATGCCGCGCGTTCTCGATCCGATGGAGCCGGTGAACGTGGCGACCGCCGCGGCAGAGATGGGGCTGGAACACATCGTCATCACCTCGGTCGATCGTGACGATCTGCCCGACGGCGGCGCGGGGCATTTCGTCCGCGTGATCGAGGAACTGCGCAAGCGCACGCCCAACACCACGATCGAGATCCTGACCCCCGATTTCCGCGGAAAGATGAAGCGCGCCGTCGCCCAGATCGTCGAGGCGCGGCCCGACGTCTACAACCACAACCTCGAGACGGTTCCGCGCCTGTATCCCACCGTCCGGCCAGGCGCGCGCTACTATGCCTCGCTCCGCCTGCTGGAAGAGGTCAAGAATCTCGACCCGTCGATCTTCACCAAGAGCGGGATCATGCTGGGCCTTGGCGAGCAGCGGCTGGAAATCCACCAGGTGATGGACGATATGCGCAGCGCCGACATCGACTTCCTGACGATGGGCCAATACCTGCAGCCGACTCCCAAACACCACAAGGTCATCGACTTCGTGACGCCGCAGCAGTTCGACGCGCTGGGCCAGATCGCGCGGGCCAAGGGCTTCCTGCAGGTCGCCTCCAGCCCGCTGACCCGGTCGAGCTATCACGCAGGCGACGATTTCGCCCAGATGCGCGCCGCGCGCGAGGCGAAGCTGGCGAAGGCCAACGCCGGGAAGTGAGCGTGACCGACTGATGCCCAACATTCGCGAGTCGCGCGAGCTGCCCTACAGCGCCGAACAGATGTTCGACCTCGTCGCCGATGTGGCGAAGTACCAGCAGTTCCTGCCCTGGGTCGTCGCCACGCGGGTGCGCTCCGACAGCGAGACCGAGATGGTTGCCGACATGATGGTCGGCTTCAAGGCGCTGCGCGAGAAGTTCACGTCGCGCGTGCACAAGGAGCGACCGACCAGGATCGTGGTCGAATATGTCGACGGGCCGCTCAGCCGGCTGGAGAATTCATGGCATTTCGAGGCGATGGGCGATCACCGCTGCCGGATCGATTTCTGCGTCGACTTCACGTTCCGCAACACGGTTTTCGAGGCTTTGGCCGGTCAGTACCTCGACCGGGCCTTCCGCAAGATGGTCAGCGCGTTCGAGGCGCGGGCTGGCGAGCTCTACGGCCCGCCCGTAGCCTGATAGCCGATGACCTGATGAACGCTCCGCCCGATCAGCCTTCGGGCGGCAATTCGATCGTCGGCAATTTCGGCATCAGCAGTTCGAGCGCGCAGATCGCCGCGCGGTGGCGCACTTCGGCGCGGGTGCTGCAATCGAAGCGCTTCAGCTCTGCCGCCGGTTCCTTGTCTTCCGGGTCCTTGCGACAGGCGCGAGCGAAGACCACGGTGCCGACCGGCTTCTTCTCCGTTCCGCCATCGGGTCCGGCGACGCCGGTGATCGCGACGGCAAGGTCCGCCTTCGATTTCTCCAGCGCGCCCTGCGCCATCGACCATGCGACCGCGATGGACACCGCGCCGAACGTCTCGATCAGATCGGAAGGGACCTTCAGCATCTCCATCTTCGCGTCGTTGGAATAGGACACGAAGGCCCGGTCCAGCACGGCCGACGAACCGGGAATCTCGGTCAGCGCCGCGGCGACAAGACCGCCGGTGCAGCTTTCCGCCAGAGCGATGGTCGTACCCTTTTCGCGGTGCGCGTCGATGACCCGCTGGGCAAGGGCCACGATATCGGGGGGGAGAAGTGAATCCATGGGGTCCGTCAATCTGTTTCGGTCTGTGGTCGGGGGCGGCTTGCCAACTTTTCCGGGCGTCCGCTCATCGGGTCGCAGTCAGCAGCACCTGTTCAGCAGAACTTGGGCCTGTGCCGCGATCCCTTCGCCGCGGCCGGTGAAACCCAGCCGTTCGGTCGTTGTCGCCTTCACCGATATCGCCGCGATGTCAACCGCGAGCAGCTCTGCGATGCGTGTGCGCATGGCATCGCGGTGCGGCCCGACCTTGGGCGCTTCGCATACGATCGTCACGTCGGCGTTGGCGATGGCAAAGCCCGCCTCGCGCGCGATTTTCGCCGCGTGGCTGAGGAAGATGTGCGAGGCCGCGCCCTTCCACTGCGGATCGGAGGGCGGGAAATGCTGGCCGATATCGCCCAGCGCCGCCGCGCCGAGAATCGCGTCGGTCAGCGCGTGGAGCGCGACGTCGGCGTCGCTGTGGCCGGAGAGCGTCCTGTCGTGCGGCACGAAGACACCGCAGAGCCAGACCCCGTCGCCCGGCACCAGCCGGTGGACGTCGTAGCCGCTGCCGACGCGGAAGGCAGGCATGCCGCGCGCAGCCTCGATCCGGGCGAAGTCGGCGGGATGGGTCAGTTTCTCGAGCATCGCGTCTCCTTCCACCATGGCGACGCTGCCGCCGTTGGCCCGCACCATCTGCGCATCGTCGGTCGCCTCGCGTCCCTGCGGCCAGGCGTCGTGCGCGGCGACCAGCGCGGCAAGGCGAAACGCCTGCGGGGTCTGGACCCGCCAGAGGCCGTCTCGCGAAACCACGTCGCCAAGGGTGTCGGCCCCGCGGGCGAGCGTATCCACCACCGGCAGAGCCGGGATCGCGCCATCGTGATCGTCGAGCGCGGCCAGCAGGTCGTCGATGACCCGGCGAGGGCAGAAGGGCCGGGCCGCATCGTGCACCAGAACCCGCTTCGCCCCGCCGCTCGCCCCGATCGCGGAAAGGGCATTCGCCACCGAATCGCGACGCTCGGCCCCGCCGATGACATGGGGGGCAGCATGAGGTGCAAGCGCCTCTGCGAACAGGGCTTCCTGCCCTTCTCCGATGACGAACAGCACCCGGTCGATGTCAGGATGATCGCCAAACGCCGCTAGGGAATGCGCCACCAGCGACTGGCCTGCGACCTTGCGAAACTGCTTGGGAATTTCGCCACCCGCACGCTCTCCGCGCCCGGCCGCGACGATCACCGCGACGGTCTGCAGGTGAGGGGGAAGGGGTGACGATGCGCTCATCGCCGGCGCCCATAGACCTTGCTGGCGCACCTTGCCAGCCCTGTCGCTCCGCACCCATGGCGCGGACTTGCCGCAATGCGACAAATCTCGTAAGGGCTGCCTAAATTTTAGGCATACTCGGACCATGCAGACGCTTCCTCCTTCCCCCGGCATCGCGCCCATCGCGATCGGCCCCGTCACCGTGGCGACCCCGGTCATCCTCGCGCCGATGACCGGCGTGACCGACCGGCCGTTCCGCACGCTCGTCCGCCGGTTCGGCTCGGGCCTCAACGTGACCGAGATGATCGCCAGCCCGGCGATGATCCGCGAAACCCGCCAGTCCCTGCAGAAGGCGGACTGGGACCCGAGCGAGGAGCCGGTGTCGCTTCAACTCGCCGGTTGCAGCCCGACCGAAATGGCCGAAGCGGCGAAGCTGAACGAGGATCGCGGCGCGGCGATCATCGACATCAACATGGGCTGCCCGGTGAAGAAGGTGGTCAACGGCGATGCCGGCAGCGCCCTGATGCGCGACCTGCCGCTGGCCGCCAGCCTGATCGAGGCGACGGTCAAGGCCGTGTCGGTGCCGGTGACGGTGAAGATGCGCATGGGCTGGGACCACGCCAGCCTGAACGCGCCCGAGCTCGCGCATATCGCCGAGGATCTGGGCGCGAAGCTGATCACCGTGCACGGGCGCACCCGCAACCAGATGTACAAGGGCCATGCCGACTGGGCCTTCGTGCGCAGCGTCAAGGACGCGGTCTCGCTCCCCGTCATCGTCAACGGCGACATCTGCGGTATCGACGATGCGGCCACGGCCCTTGCGCAGAGCGGGGCGGACGGCGTGATGATCGGGCGCGGCGCCTATGGCAAGCCGTGGCTGCTGGGGCAGGTGATGGACTGGCTGGAAGGGCGCGACGTGCGCCCGGATCCGACGCTGGCCGAACAGCTCGCGCTCATCGTCGAACATTACGAGGCGATGCTGGAACACTATGGCCGCTTCACCGGCGTGCGCATGGCGCGCAAGCACCTGGGCTGGTACACCAAGGGGCTGCCCGGATCGGCGGAATTCCGCAACAAGGTCAACTTCGTGGACGATGCCGACGCGGCGATCGCCATGATCCGCGAATTCTACGCCCCCATCCTGGATAACGAGCCCGAGCGGAGGGCCGCGTGATCCCGTTCAGGCAGGCGAGCGATCTTCCCGATGCCGCCCGCCTGATCGCGAGCCTGCCGCAAGCCGTCATCCTGCTGCGCCCCGAACTGCGCATCGCCTCGGTCAATGCCGCCGCCGAACAGTTGCTGGGGCAGGGTGCCCGCCGCCTGACCGGCAAGGCGTTGCCCGCGGTCATCGAATTCGGCGAAGCGCGCCTGATCGAGATGATGCGCGACAGCGAAGTGCAGATCAGCGCCAACGACATCGCCGCCCGCATCGGCCGGTCCGATGCCGCCCGCCTCAACATCGCCATCGCGCCGGTGATCGGTCATCCCGGCTGGCAGGTGCTGACCCTGACCGCACCGACCGAGCTCGAATCGCTCGACGGCACGGGCGACACCGATCGCGAGACGACGGTGCTGCGCGCGCCCGAGATCCTGGCGCATGAGATCAAGAACCCGCTCGCCGGCATTCGCGGCGCGGCGCAGCTGATCGCGCGCAAACTGAAGGCGAACGACCGGCCGCTTGCCCAACTGATCGCCGACGAGGTCGACCGCATCGCCCAGCTGATCGACCACATGCAGTCGCTGTCGCGCCGCACGCGTGAGCCTGCCGTTCCGGTGAACCTCCATGTCGCCGTACGCCGCGCCCGCGCGGTAGTCGAAGCGAGCGGGATCGAGGGCGTGACCCTGTCGGAAGAGTTCGACCCGTCGCTGCCCGAAGTCATGGCGAATAGCGATGCCCTGATGCAGGTGCTGATCAACCTGATGACCAATGCGGTGGAAGCCTGCCGCACTGCCGACCATCCGGCGGTTCGCCTGCGCACCCGGTTCGCCAGCGGCATCGCGCTCCACGCCCGCGGGCGCCGCGTACCGCTGCGCCTGCCGATCGAGATCACCGTGTCGGACAACGGACCGGGCATCGATCCCGCCGTGCGCGACCATCTGTTCGAGCCTTTCGTGACATCGAAGAAGAGCGGACAGGGCCTCGGCCTCGCGCTCGTGCGCAAGCTGCTGCGCGACATGGACGGGCGCATCAGCCACGACCGTGACGAGATCGCGGGCCTGACCCATTTCCGCATCCACCTGCCGATTGCCGAGGTGGCGCTGCGCCCGGCAGACCTGACCGACGAGGCCCTGACGTGAGCGATCCCATCCTGCTGGTCGAGGACGACATCTCGATCGCGATCGTCATCACCACCGCGCTCGAGGACGAGGGGCTCGCCGTCGTCCGCTGCGACACCATCGCGGAGCGGGACCGCCAGCTTGCCGCCCGGCGCTTTGCCATGATGCTGACCGACGTCATGCTGAAGGACGGCGACGGCATCGAGACCATCGGCAACGTGCGCACGGCCGCGCCGGACATGCCGATGATCATCCTGTCGGCCCAGAACACGCTCGACACCGCCGTGCGCGCCACGGAAAGCGGTGCGTTCGAGTATTTCCCCAAGCCCTTCGACCTCGACGAGCTGGTCCGGGCGGTGAAGCAGGCGATCGGCAATTCCGCCTCGCCGCAGATGCAGGATCCTGCCGAAGAGGGCATGGCCCTGCCGCTGGTAGGCCGTTCGCCCGCGATGCAGGCGGTGTACCGGATGATCACGCGCGTCCTGCGCAACGACCTGACCGTCCTGATCCTGGGCGAATCGGGCACCGGCAAGGAACTGGTGGCCGAAGCGATCCACCAGCTCGGCGGGCGGTCATCGGGCCCGTTCGTCGCGGTCAACACCGCCGCGATCCCTGCGGACCTGATCGAATCCGAACTTTTCGGGCACGAGAAGGGTGCATTCACCGGCGCGATGAGCCGTCATGTCGGCAAGTTCGAACAAGCGCACGGCGGCACACTCTTCCTCGACGAGATCGGCGACATGCCGATGCAGGCGCAGACGCGGCTGCTGCGCGCGTTGCAGTCCGGGCGAATCCTGAGGGTCGGCGGGCGCGAGGAAGTGCCGTTCGACGCGCGCATCATCGCCGCGACGAACAAGGACCTGGTGCCGATGATCGCCGACGGCACTTTCCGCGAAGACCTCTATTATCGGCTCAACGTCGTGCCGATCCAGTTGCCTCCACTGAGAGAGCGAGGCGAGGACATTGCCGCGCTGAGCCGCCATTTCCTGGCCCAGGCGGCGCGGGACGGATTGCCGCACCATGTCCTCAACGACGAGGCGGCCGCACTGCTTTGCCGCCAGCCGTGGCGCGGCAACGTGCGCGAATTGAAGAACTTCATCTACCGCGTCGCGCTTCTGGCACGCGATGACGTGATCGACGCCTACACGGTGCATGGTGCCTTGTCCGACGAAAGCGGCAGCTTCTCCCGTGCGCAGGGCGGTCAGCCCACGCCGATGGCAGGCGGTGAACGCGCAGACGACCTCGCCGGTGCGCTGGGCCGCTGGCTCACCGCCAATGCGCCCCCGTCGGGCGAAATCTACGCCCGCGCGATTGCCGCTTTCGAAAAACCGCTCTTTGCGCACATGCTCGATGCCACCGGCGGCAACCAGTTGCGCGCGGCGCAAATGCTGGGGATCAATCGCAACACCTTGCGCAAGCGACTTGTCGAGCTCGACATCGATCCCGACGCCTACGGCCATCGTGGCCAGACCGGCGCGTTGACGCGATAGGGTGTTGGGATAACCGCAGAGGGGCCTTGCAATTGCGCAACATGACTGTTGTAACTGCGCAACGATGGATGGCGCCCCCGCAGACCACGCGATTCTGACCGACACCCGCCGCCCCGACGCGGGGGACGGGCGTGCGCTGTCCCGTCTGAGCCGAAGGTTCGGCGTGATCTGGTACCGGTCAAACGGCTTCGTCCTGCTCGAAATCCTGTTGCTGGCCATGCTCGTGCTGGTCGTCCTTGGCGGCTGGCTGACACTTGGCGCGGATAGCAAGACGGGGCAGCTTCTGCCGCTGACGACGACCACTTCGCTGCTGGTCGCAACGCTGGTTCCGGCGATGGGCCTCCTGATGCTGGCCGGGCGGCGGCTGGCCCTGCGCCGCGCAAGGCGGCTGACCGGGAGCACCGGGCGGCTGCACGTCCGCCTCGTCTTCTTCTTCTCGATGATCGCCGCGGTGCCGACGCTGCTGGTCGTGGCGTTTGCGTCGTATCTGTTCCAGTCGGGCGTCGAGTTCTGGTTTTCGGAGCGGTCGCGCGGACTGCTGGAGGACGCGAACCAGCTCGCACGCGGCTATTACGAGCAGAACCTGCGCGACATCGGTGACGAGACCGTCGCGATGGCGGGCGACGTTCGCTTCTATCTCAGCCAGGCCAACATCGCCTCGCCGGAATTCGCGGAGGCCTATACCCGGCAGGTCATCATCCGCGAATTGAATGAATCCGCGATCATCGAACGTGGCCGCGACGGCGTGGTGCGCACCGCCGCCATCGTCGACCCCGATCAGGAGGAAGGGCCGCACCGGATCGAGCCGGCCACCTTCGACCGGCTGGCCAAGGGCGAGACCGTCGTCGTCACCGCCACGGCACAGCGGATCGAGGCGGTGACCCCGATCGACGGCAACCGCGGCGTCTATCTCTACACCGCCCGCAAATCGGATGCCCAGGCACAGAGCCAGTGGCAACGCGCCCAATCGGTGCTGGCCAATTACGACAGCCTGATCGGCAATGCGCGCAGCCTGCAATTGCAGTTCAATTCGGCGCTTCTGGCCGTGTCGTTGCTGCTGGTCGTGCTGGCGGTGTGGTTCGCGTTGCGCTTTGCCGACCGGCAGGTGGAGCCGCTGGCCGAATTGCTGGCGGCCGCGCGCGACGTGGGCTCGGGCGACTTTTCGAAGCGGGTCGAGGGCCGCACCGGCAACGACGAGATCGGCCTGCTCAACCGCGCGTTCAATCGCATGACCGAGCAGATCGCCGGCCAGACGCAGGCCCTGATCGAGGCGAACGAACTCCTCGTCGAACGCCGCGCCTTTACCGAGGCGGTGCTCGATTCCGCGACCTCGGGCATCGTCTCGGTCGATTACGGCGGTCTGGTGCTGCTGATCAATGGCGCGGCGCAGGCGACCCTGTTCGAGAGAGGCGAGGGGAAAGCCATCGGGCGCAACCTGTCCGACATTGCGCCGACGCTGGCGGAGCAGCTTGCCGCAGGGCGCAGCAGCGGCGTGGTCCAGCACGCGCGCGGCGCCGATACCCGGACGCTGGCGGTAAAGATCGCCAACACCCGCCACGGCAGTGTGCTGACGTTCGAGGATATCACCCGCCAGCTTCTCGACCAGCGCCGCGCCGCCTGGTCCGATGTCGCGCGCCGGATCGCACACGAAATCAAGAACCCGCTCACCCCGATCCAGCTCGCCACCGAACGGCTCGGTCGCCGCTTCGGGCGTCAGATCGAGACCGATGCCGAGCTGTTCGCCGAACTGACCCAGACCATCATTCGGCAGGTGGGCGACCTGCGGAAGATGGTGGACGAATTCTCCAGCTTTGCGCGCATGCCCAAGCCCAGCTTCCGCGACGAGGATGTATCGGAACTCGTACGTCAGGCGATGTTCCTGCAGGAAGTCGGTAACCCGCAGGTCACCTATCGCTTCGATGCCGACGAAGGCGACATGGTCATCGCCTGCGACCGGCATCAGGTCGGGCAGGCAATGACCAACGTGCTGAAGAATGCGGCCGAAGCGATCGAGACGAGGGCAGCTGAGGCCGGCGGCGACTATCAGGGCCGTATCCTCGTCCACATGTCGCCGGACCGGGATGGCGTCACTGTCACCGTCACCGACAATGGCATCGGCCTGCCGGTCGAGGGATCGCGGATTGTCGAACCCTACATGACCACGCGCGAGAAGGGCACCGGCCTCGGCCTTGCCATCGTTCAGAAGATTCTGGGCGAACATGGCGGCAACATCGCCTTTGAACCCGCGCCCCGGATGGACGGCGAGCAGGGCGGCACCCGCGTGCGCCTTCGCTTCTCGCGCGATCCGCTCGCCGACCTCAGCCCCGATGACGACGAACCCGACAACGGGCGCGAAGCCGCAGAATGATGAAAGAGCACCGATGGCCCTAGATATCCTGATCGTCGACGACGAACGCGACATCCGCGAACTGGTCGCGGGCGTCCTGTCCGACGAAGGTTACGACTGCCGCACCGCGGGCGACAGCGTTTCGGCGCTGGCCGCGATCGACGAACGGCGGCCCAGTCTCGTCCTGCTCGACGTGTGGCTGCACGGATCGCCGATGGATGGGCTGGAAGTGCTCGACGCGATCAAGCAGCGCGAGCCCGATCTGCCGGTCATCATCTTTTCGGGCCACGGCAATATCGACACTGCGGTTGCCGCCGTCAGCCGCGGCGCGGTCGACTTCATCGAGAAGCCTTTCGAGTCCGAACGCCTGCTCCACATGGTAGAGCGCGCGACCGAAACCGACCGACTTCGCCGCCAGAACGCGCAACTGCGGCAGGGGGGCGAGAGCTTCTTCGACGAATTTCACGGATCGTCGAGCGCGATCAACTCGGTTCGTGCCACGCTCAAGCGCGTTGCCGGCACGGGAAGCCGGGTGCTGATCACTGGCCCGGCGGGCGCCGGCAAGGAAGTGGCCGCCCGGCTGCTCCACACCTGGAGCACGCGCGCCGACAAGCCGTTCGTCACGGTCAATTCCGCGCGCATCACGCCGGAAAGGTTCGAGCAGGAGCTGTTCGGCGAGGAACAGGACGGCAAGCTCGTTCGTGCAGGGCTGCTCGAGATGGCGGACGGCGGCACGCTGTTCTTCGACGAAGTGGCCGACATGCCCGAATCGACTCAGGCCCGCATCCTGCGCGTGCTGACCGATCAGGCCTTCGTCCGCGTCGGCGGCAACCGCCAGATCCGCGTCGACGTGCGCGTCGCATCGGCCACTTCGCGGGATCTGGAGGAGGAAATTGCCGAGCGCCGGTTCCGCGAGGATCTTTACTATCGGCTCAACGTCGTGCCGGTGCAGATCCCGTCGCTGTCGGAGCGGCGCGGCGATATCCCCATGCTCGTCAATCACTTCTTCGCCCGATTTGCGACGACGCAGGGCGTGCAGCCGCCGGCCATCAGCGACGACGCTATGGCGATCCTGCAAAGCTACGACTGGCCCGGTAACGTGCGGCAATTGCGCAACGTGATCGAACGCACGCTGATCCTCGCGCCGCGCGAGAGGCTGAAGCGGATCGAGGCCGACATGCTGCCGGGCGAAATCACGCAGGAGGATAACGGCGACGGGGCCGGAATCGCGGCGATGATGGGCATTCCCCTGCGCGAGGCGCGCGAGCAGTTCGAGCGGGAATACCTGCGCATCCAGATCCGCCGCTTTTCGGGAAACATCTCGCGGACGGCGAATTTCATCGGGATGGAACGCAGTGCCCTTCACCGCAAGCTCAAGTCGCTCGGCATCTCCGATCGGCGCGAGGATGAAGAATAATGCTGCGATTGCGAGAAATGGGGGCTTTTCTCGCGCTCAACGACTGCTAGGATAGTTGGGATTTTCGGCTCCACCTCCGGGCGGGGCCAGATCGCGGACGGGACATATCCCGCCGCCAACAAAAATGGAGGCCAAACATGGCTGGCAAGACTCTTTCGATCCGTACCCCTCCTCCGGCTCCGAAGTCGGATGACGATATCGAACCCACTACCGCCCCCGCGGCAAAACCCGCCACCGCGAAGCCTGCGGCCCGCGCCAGGCCCGCTGCCAAGACCGGCGCGCCGACGCTGAAGGGCAAGAACCTGCAGGACCTGTTCCTGAACCATGTCCGCCGCAACAAGACGCCGGTGACGATGTTCCTCGTCAAGGGCGTGAAGCTGCAGGGCATCGTCACCTGGTTCGACAATTTCTCGATCCTGCTGCGCCGTGACGGTCAGTCGCAACTCGTCTACAAGCACGCGATCAGCACCATCATGCTGACGCAGCCGGTGGATGCCGACCAGTTCGAGATCGCCGAGGATGGCAAGGGCAAGCGCCAGCTGCAGGACGTGTTCCTGTCGTCGGTGCGCGATGCCGGCGTGCAGGTCACCATGTTCCTGATCAACGGCGTGATGCTGCAGGGTCGCATCGCCGCCTACGATCTTTTCTGCATGTTGCTGGAACGCGAAGGCTATGTGCAGCTTGCCTACAAGCACGCGGTGTCGACCGTGCAGCCTGTGACCCATGTCGACCTGTCGGGCGACTGGGAAGACGAAGTGTAAGAAGAGAAGTCCACTGAACGACGACGTTACCGGAGAGGTCAGCCGCGGCGCGCGCGCCGTGGTGGTTATGCCAGACATTCGATCCGCCCATATCGCGGAACCGGAGGCCCGGCTGGAGGAAGGCTGCGGCCTCGCCCTGGCCATCGGTATCGTCGTCGCGGACAGCTTCATCATCCCGATCCGCGAAGTGAAGGCCGGAACCCTGTTCGGTTCGGGCCAGATCGATCGCATCAAGACCGCCTGCGAGATGGAGGAGGCCGAGCTCGTCATCGTCGATGGCGCGCTTTCCGCGATCCAGCAGCGCAATCTGGAGGAGAAGATCGGGCGCAAGGTCATCGACCGGACCGGCCTGATCCTGGAAATCTTCGGCGAACGCGCGGCCACGGCCGAGGGCCGGTTGCAGGTGGAGCTGGCCCACCTCGACTATCAGGCCGGGCGGCTGGTGCGCAGCTGGACCCACCTTGAGCGTCAGCGCGGCGGCTTCGGCTTCCTTGGCGGCCCCGGCGAAACGCAGATCGAGGCGGACCGTCGCATGATCCGCGACCGCATGGCCCGCCTGCGCCGCGAACTCGAACAGGTGCGCCGCACGCGCGCCTTGCATCGCGCACGGCGGGGCAGGGCACCCTGGCCGGTCATCGCGCTGGTCGGCTACACCAACGCGGGCAAGTCGACCCTGTTCAACCGGATGACCGGGGCGGGCGTGATGGCAGAGGATCTGCTCTTCGCCACGCTCGACCCGACGATGCGCGGCATTTCGCTGCCCGGTATCGAAAAGGCGATCCTGTCCGACACCGTCGGCTTCATCTCCGACTTGCCAACCCAGTTGGTCGCGGCCTTCCGCGCGACGCTGGAAGAAGTGACCGGGGCCGACGTGATCGTCCATGTCCGCGACATTTCCAGCCCGATGACCGACATGCAGAAAGCCGAGGTCGAGCAGGTTCTGGCCGATCTCGACGTCAATACCGGAGAAGAGGGGGCGCTCGTCATCCCGGTGGTGGAGGCGTGGAACAAGTGGGACCTCGTGCCGGAGGATCGTCGCGAAGATCTGCTGGACCTTGCCCGGAGCGAGAATCTGCCGGTCGTTCCCCTGTCGGCGCTGACCGGCTTTGGCGTCGACGCGCTGGAGCGACAGGCGGCCGAGATCCTGACCGCGTCGGCGCGAGTCCATCACTTTGTCCTGCCCGCCACCGACGGCCAGCGCATTGCCTGGCTCCACGCCCACGGCGAAGTCCTGACCGAACAGCAAAGCGAAGGCGAGGGCGGGGCTCCCCAGCTGGAGATCGAGGTCAGGCTGGACCCGCGCGAATACGGAAAATTCCTTAGCTTGTCAGAGGTTTGAGGACCGTTCCTCACGCTTGACCTCATCCCAAAGGGCGTCCTGTGCGCTGAGGTCCAACGCGGCGAAATCGTCACCGCGTCCAGCAGCTAGGGCCTCCATTCCGGCAAAGCGCCGCTCGAACTTGCGATTGGCGCTGCGAAGGGCGTCTTCGGCGTCGATCCCGTTCTTGCGCAGCCAATTCACCATTGCAAACAGCATGTCGCCCGCTTCCTCGCGGCGGTGGTCGGGATCTGTCGCCTCCTCGAATTCGGCCATTTCCTCGCGCAGCTTGTCACCCGCGCCGCCGGTGTCGGGCCAGTCGAAACCGACGCGGGCGGCGCGCTTCTGAAGCTTCTCGGCGCGGAGGAGGGCGGGTAACCCCAGCGCCACGCCATCGAGAGCGCCGGCCTGGGCCTTGTCGCGCCGTTCGGCGGCCTTGATGGCTTCCCAGTTGGCGCGGACCGCCGCGGCCTCGTTCGTCGCATCGCCTCCGAAGATATGCGGATGGCGCCGCTCCATCTTGTCGGAGATGCCGGCGGCGACCGCGCCGAAATCGAAGTGGCCAGCCTCTTCCGCCATGCGCGCATGGAACACGACCTGGAGCAGCAGATCGCCAAGCTCGTCGCGCAGGTCTGCCATGTCATCGCGTGCTATGGCATCCGCGACTTCGTGCGCCTCTTCCAGAGTATAGGGCGCGATCGAGGCGAAGTCCTGCGCCAGGTCCCATTCGCAACCACGATCGGGGTCACGCAGACGAGCCATGATGGCGAGCAGTCGGTCGATGGGGCGCGGCGCGGGGGTTGGGGAATCGGTCATGTGTCCGGGCTATCGGCTCACCTTGCCGGGGGCAATGGCGGGGCTCGATTGGCGGGGCATCGCGCCCCATGCTATCGCTTCGGCCATGACGGATTACGATGCGATCATCATCGGCGGCGGGCACAATGGGCTGGTCTGCGCCTTCTATCTCGCCCGGGCGGGCCAGAGGGTGAGGGTGCTCGAACGGCGCCACGTGATCGGCGGCGCGGCGGTGACCGAGGAATTCCACCCCGGCTTCCGCAATTCGGTGGCCAGCTATACGGTCAGCCTGCTGCAGCCCAAGGTCATTGCCGACATGGCGCTCGAAAAGCGGGGCTACCGCGTGATCGAGCGGCCGATTTCGAATTTCCTGCCGCTCGATGGCGATTACCTGAAGCTCGGCGGTGGGCTGGAGCGGACGCAGGCGGAGTTCGCGCGCTTTTCGGCCCACGATGCGCGAGCCCTGCCCGAATACTACGACGCGCTCGAGGGTGTAGCGGATGTCTTGCGGTCGCTGGCGCTGAAGCCGCCGCCGAATGTCGGCGATGGGTGGCGGGGTCTGGTCGATGCGGCGCTCCAAGGATACGGCGCGGCGCGGTTGCCGATCGAACGCAAGCGCGATCTGCTCGACCTGTTCACCAAGTCCGCGCGACAGTTCCTCGACGGGTGGTTCGAAAGCGAGCCGGTGAAGGCCGCCTTCGGCTTCGATGCGGTCGTCGGCAACTATGCCAGCCCCGATACGCCCGGCAGCGCCTACGTCCTGCTCCATCACGTCTTCGGCGAAGTGAACGGGAAGAAAGGCGCATGGGGCCATGTCGTCGGCGGCATGGGCGCGATCACCCAGGCCATGGCCGAGACCTGCCGCGAGCACGAGGTCGAGATATCGCTGGAAAGCCCGGTGCGCCGCGTGATCGTCGAGAACGAGCGGGCAACCGGCGTCGAACTGGAGAGCGGCGAGATCGTCAGGGCGCGGCGGGTGATCGCCAATGTCGGGCCCAGGCTGCTTTACGATCGCATGGTCGACCCTGACGATTTGCCGAGCGATTTCCTGCGGCGGATCAAGGGTTTCCATGTCGGCAGTGGCACATTTCGGATGAATGTCGCGCTTTCGGAATTGCCGCGCTTCTCGGTTCTGCCGGAGCCGGGCGAGCATCACCGTGCGGGGATCGTGATCGCGCCGTCGCTCGACTACATGGATCGGGCCTATGTCGATGCGCGAAGCCTGGGCTGGTCGCGCGAGCCTATCGTCGAGATGCTGATCCCATCGACGGTCGACGACAGCCTTGCGCCGCCGGGCCAGCATGTCGCGAGCCTGTTCTGTCAGCAGTTCGCGCCAGAACTACCCGATGGCCGCGCCTGGGACGAATGCGAGGATGCCGCAGTCGATGCGATCATCGATACGGTCGAACGGCATGCGCCGGGTTTTCGTGCCAGCATCCTCGGCTGGCAGGTGCTGAGCCCCAAGGGCCTGGAGCGGACGTTCGGCCTGATCGGCGGCGATATCATGCACGGGCACCTGAGCCTCGACCAGCTGTGGTCGGCGCGCCCGATACTGGGCCACGGGCGGTATGCTGGACCGATCGACGGTCTCTACATGTGCGGTTCGGGAACGCATCCCGGCGGCGGCGTGACCGGCGCACCGGGGCACAACTGCGCGCACGTCATTCTGAAGCAGCGCAAGGATCGTTGAATGCGAGCGGGGTTGGCATTTTCCCCGCCTATGCCGCAAACCTAAACTGGATAATATATATTATGTAAAGCAAACGTTGCCGTTGGGCGAACACTCAAAAGCCGAGCAGCCGAAATGCCACCGCTACCCCTCCGAATACCGCGAGCCAGATTGCGACACTCCGCATGGTTTTGGCGCGGCTCACGTTCTGGGTTCGATAGCCGGCGATCACCAGCGCCAGCCATCCCGCCATCGTGATCAGCGGCACGATGACGTCTGCGCTCACAGCACGATCTCCAACCCGTCGTACGCTGGCTCGACATGCTCGGGCGTTTCGGCATCGAGCGCCGCGTAATCGAGGCTCTTGTCGAGATGCGTCAGCACCACACGTCGCGCGCCGCAGCGGTCCGCCAGGTCCAGCGCCATGCCGAGATGGGCATGCGTGGGGTGCGGTTCGCGGCGCAGGCAATCGACCACCAGCAGGTCGACATCTTCCATTACCTCGACAAGTTCGTCGGTTATCTCACTGAAATCCGTGGCATAACCGATCGAGTGCGCCCCCCCGGAAAAGCGGAAAGCGGTCGAACGCGCCGGGCCATGCGGCATCAGGCACCAATCCACCGACATGCCGCCGATCAGTCTCAGCCGGTCCAGCGTATCGAGGGTGACGATGGTCGGATAACCGTGCTGCCCGGCGAAGACATAACCGAAACGCTGGCGCAGGCGGCGTACGGTTTCCTCGGCGGCGTAACCGGGGATCGGTCCGTCGCGGCCATAGCGCATGACGCGCAGGTCATCGATACCATGGCAATGATCGGCGTGATCGTGGGTCCAGAACACCGCATCGACCGACGGAATATCGTTGGCGAGCAACTGGTGCCTCAGGTCGGTGGACGTGTCGATGAGGATGCGCTGACCGCTGTCGGACTCGATGATGATCGAGACGCGCGTGCGGCGGTTTTTCGGGTTGTCCGGGTCGCAGACGCCCCAGTCGTTGCCGATGCGTGGTACTCCGGTCGAAGTACCGGACCCCAGGACCAGCAGCTTCACAACGCCGCCTTGGCGAAGAGCGCGGCGAAATTGCGCCCGGTCTGGTCGGCCAGTTCCGCCGCCGTCACGCCGCGCAGGTTTGCGACGAAAGCCAGGGTGTCGGCCACAAAAGCCGGCTCGCAGGTCCGGCCGCGATGCGGGATCGGCGCGAGAAACGGAGAATCGGTCTCGACCAGAAGGCGATTTGCCGGGACCAGTTTCGCCGTTTCCTGCAGCTCCTTGGCGTTCTTGAACGTCACGATGCCCGAAAGGGAAATGCTGAGGCCCAGTTCCAGCACCGCTTCCCCGAATGCCTGCGAGGCGGTGAAGCAGTGGATCAGGGCCGGAAATGCACCCTGCTCCGTTTCTTCGCGCAGGATCGCCAGGGTATCGTCCTCGGCATCCCGGCTGTGGATGATCAGCGGCAGGCCGGTCTCTCGTGCCACCGAGATGTGCACGCGGAATAGCGCCTGTTGCACCACGCGGTCGGAATGCTCGTAGAAATAGTCGAGGCCGGTTTCACCGATGCCGATCACCCGAGGGCTGCGCGTAGCCTCCAGCAGCGCATCGCGGCCGAGGTCGACATGCTGCTCGGCTTCGTGCGGATGAATGCCGACGCTGGCCCAGACGTCCGGCTCCCGCTCGGCCAGGCCGACGACGTCATCCCATTCGGAACGGCGGGTAGAGATATTGAGAAACCCCCTCACCCCCTTGGCCCGCGCGTTGGCCAGCACGTCCTGCTGCCGTTCGACCAGTCCCTTGTAATTGAGATGGCAGTGCGAATCGATCAGCATCAGGCGGCGGCTTCCTCGGGCAGTTCGAGGCGCGGGAAAACGCCGACCGGCTTGTCGATGCGGAACCCGTTTGTGATCAGGGACGCCAGCCAGCCGTCATCGGCCATAGCGGCGAAATCGCGGGCGTCGGCGCCGATGCCCATCTGGTCCAGCAGGCGATCGACCGATCCGGGCACGACCGGCCGGACCGCTATGGCCAGCTTGCGCACGCACTTCAGCAGCGTCATCAATACCGCCGCCATGCGCTCGGGATCGGTCTTGCGCAGCGCCCAGGGTGCCATTTCATCGACATACTGGTTGCAGGCGAAGACGGCCTTCATCCACGCGTCGAGCCCGGCGCTGAAGTCGAGATCCTCGAACCGGTCGATCAAACCGGTGATACCGTCATCGACCGCCGCCATGAGCGCAGCATCTTCGGGCGCTTCAGGATTTACCGAAAGTTCACCGTCCAGATTCTTGAAAATCATGGACAATGTGCGCTGCGCCAGATTGCCGAAGCTGTTCGCCAGTTCGGCATTGGTCCGTATCACGATGGCTTCGGGCGAGTAGGAACCGTCCTGTCCGAAGGCGATTTCGCGCATGAGGAAATAGCGCAGCGGATCGACCCCGAACTTTGCGGCCAGATCCATCGGATCGGTGGTGTTGCCCAGCGACTTCGATTCCTTCTGCCCGCGGTTCAGCAAGAAGCCGTGGCCGAACACCTGCCGGGGCAGAGGCAGCTTCGCGCTCATCAGGAAGGCCGGCCAGTAGATC
>CAYRLC010000038.1:18731-20793 GCA_964424995.1 uncultured Croceicoccus sp. | reverse complement strand
CGGTGTTCCAGACCACCAACATCGGCCTCGGCCAGACCACGGCGGTCGGCATCGGGGGCGACCCGGTGAACGGCACCAACTTCATCGACGTGCTCGAACTCTTCCTCGCCGACGACGAGACCAAGTCGATCATCATGATCGGCGAGATCGGCGGCTCGGCCGAAGAGGAAGCGGCGCAGTTCCTGAAGGACGAGGCGAAGAAGGGCCGCAAGAAGCCGATGGTCGGCTTCATCGCGGGCCGCACGGCGCCTCCGGGCCGCCGCATGGGCCACGCCGGCGCGATCGTCTCGGGCGGCCAGGGCGGCGCCGAGGACAAGATCGCGGCGATGGAAGAAGCGGGCATCCGCGTTTCCCCCTCGCCGTCGCTGCTGGGCGAGACGCTCGACGCGCTGCTCAAGGAAATGGCCTGAACGATCGCGGTTCGGCGGGCGGTCCCTCAGCCGCCCGCCGCACCGAACTGACACGCCTGAGCCGGATTGCCGGCCAAATGCGGGTGACGAGAAATGGGTAAAGAGAACCAGTCCTTTCTGCCTGAGATGGAGCCCGATGGCCCGCAGCCCGGGCCTTCGTGGGCACGCAAGGGCTGGCCGCTGGACATGGGCGGCGCGGACGACCTGACCGCATCGCTCGACCCCACCCGAATGCGCGCGGACATCGCCGCCGCGGCGGAGAAGAAGGGCGCAAAGCTCGACCCCAAGGCGATCGAGGCGGCCTGCGACGATTCGGTTCGCGCGATGCTGCTGATCCGCACCTATCGCGTGCGCGGGCACCTCGCCGCCGATCTCGACCCGCTGAAGCTTTCCAAGCTTGAACTGCCCGCCGACCTTACGCCCGAATGGCACGGGTTCGGTCCCGACGATCTCGACCGCCCGGTCTACATCGGCGGCGTGCTCGGCCTCGAATGGGCCACCGTGCGCGAGATGGTGGCGATCCTGCGCGCCAACTACTGCGGCAAGGTCGGCCTTGAATACATGCACATCTCCGACGTGGAGGAGCGCCGCTTCCTGCAGGAGCGGATGGAGGGCAAGGACGCCTCGATCGACTTCACCCTGATGGGCAAGAAGGCAATCCTGCAGGCCGTCATCCGCGGCGAGCAGTACGAGAAGTTCCTCGGCAAGAAATACGTCGGCACCAAGCGGTTCGGCCTCGACGGCGGCGAATCGATGATCCCGGCGCTCGAAGCCGTGATCAAGTACGGTGGCGCTTCGGGCGTGAAGGAAATCGTGTTCGGCATGGCCCACCGCGGCCGCCTGAACGTCCTCGCGAACGTGATGGGCAAGCCCTACAAGGTCATCTTCCACGAATTCAGCGGCGGCAGCGCCAACCCCGACGACGTCGGCGGTTCGGGCGACGTGAAGTATCACCTCGGCACCTCGACCGACCGCGATTTCGACGGAATCAAGGTTCACATGAGCCTGATGCCGAACCCGAGCCACCTCGAGGCGGCCGATCCGGTCGTGCTCGGCAAGGTGCGCGCGCAGCAGCAGTTCCGCGACGACATCGGCAAGGGCAAGCACGACACCGTGCTGCCCGTGCTGATCCACGGCGACGCGGCCTTCGCGGGCCAGGGCATCGTCTGGGAATGTCTCGGCTTCTCGGGGATCCGCGGCTACAACACCGGCGGCTGCATCCACTTCGTCATCAACAACCAGATCGGCTTCACCACCAGCCCGCAGTTCGCGCGTTCCTCGCCCTATCCGTCAGACGTGGCGAAGGGCGTCATGGCGCCGATCCTGCACGTCAACGGCGACGATCCGGAAGCGGTGACCTTCTGCTGCAAGCTGGCGATGGAATACCGCCAGAAGTTCGGCCGCGACATCGTCATCGACATGTGGTGCTACCGCCGCTTCGGCCATAACGAAGGCGACGAGCCCAGCTTCACGCAGCCGCTGATGTACAAGCAAATCCGCCAGCACCCCGGCGTCGCCTCGCTCTATGCGAAGCGGCTGGTCGAGGAAGGCGCGATCGACGCCGGGTTCGAGGATGCGGCGATCGAAAGCTTCACCAACCTGCTCGAGGAAGAGTTCGAGGCGGGCAAGACCTACAAGGCCAACCAGGCCGA
>CAYRLC010000038.1:0-18721 GCA_964424995.1 uncultured Croceicoccus sp. | reverse complement strand
CGACTGGTTCGGCGGACGCTGGGCCGGTCTCAA
The DNA here is from genome assembly GCA_964424995.1 of uncultured Croceicoccus sp. Classification (GTDB taxonomy): domain Bacteria; phylum Pseudomonadota; class Alphaproteobacteria; order Sphingomonadales; family Sphingomonadaceae; genus Croceicoccus. The sequence continues at coordinate 18,688 of CAYRLC010000038.1, read as the reverse complement.
CAAGCCGGTCGACCCCGAAACCGCGCGGCGCAACATCGCCAGCGGGATCGAGGGCAAGCTGTTCGACAGCCTTGGCCGTACGCTGACCACGGTTCCGGAAAGCGTCCAGATCCACAAGACGCTGAACCGTGTGCTGGATGCCAAGCGCGAGATGTTCGACAGCGGCGTCGGCTTCGACTGGGCGACGGCGGAGGCGCTGGCCTTCGGTTCGCTGCTGGCCGAAGGGTTCGCGGTGCGCCTGTCGGGCCAGGATTCGGGTCGCGGCACGTTCAGCCAGCGCCACGCGGTCTGGACCGACCAGGAGACCGAAGCCAAGTACATCCCGCTCTGCCACGTGCCGCACGGGCATTTCGAAGTGTACGACAGCCCGCTCTCCGAATACGGCGTGCTCGGCTTCGAATACGGCTATGCCCTCGCCGATCCGAAGAGCCTCGTGCTTTGGGAAGCGCAGTTCGGCGACTTCGCCAACGGCGCGCAGATCATGATCGACCAGTTCATCGCCGCCGGCGAGGCTAAGTGGCTGCGCGCCAACGGGCTCGTGATGCTGCTGCCGCACGGGTATGAAGGTCAGGGTCCGGAGCACTCGTCGGCGCGTCTCGAACGCTTCCTGCAGCTGTGCGCGGGCGACAATATCCAGGTCTGCAACATCACCAGCCCGGCGAACTACTTCCACGTGCTGCGCCGCCAGATGCTGCGCCCGTTCCGCAAGCCCCTGATCATCATGACGCCGAAGTCGCTGCTGCGTCATCCGATGGCCAAGTCGGAGCGCGACGAGTTCCTCGGCGAAAGCCACTTCCGCCGCATCGTGTCCGACACGAAGGACATCGCCGACGAAAACGTCGAGCGGCTGGTCCTGTGCTCGGGCAAGGTCGCCTACGACCTGATCGAGGCGCGCGATGCCGCTGGGCTGGAGAACACCTCGATCGTGAGGGTCGAGCAGCTCTACCCCTTCCCCGGCGAACCGCTCGCGCTGCGCCTGTCGCGGATGAAGAACCTGAAGAAGGTCATCTGGTGCCAGGAAGAGCCGAAGAACAACGGATCCTGGTTCTTCGTCGAAAGCCAGATCGAGCAGGCCCTCGCCGAAGCCGGCGCGCCGGTCGAACGCGCCCGCTATGCCGGTCGCGCTCCGGCGGCCTCGCCCGCCACCGGCCTCGCCAGGCGCCATGTCGAACAGCAGAACGCGCTCGTCGCGGACGCCCTCGGTCTTTCGGTCGAAGACGTCATCGCAGCGCGCCAGAAGTAAGCCCTTAAGGACACGAACCGATGAGCACCGAAGTCAAGGTCCCCGTTCTCGGCGAATCGATCACCGAAGCCACTGTCGGCGAATGGCTGAAGAAGCCCGGCGAAGCGGTGAAGCAGGACGAGCCGATCTGCAGCCTCGAAACCGACAAGGTCGCAATCGACGTCGCCGCCCCGACCTCGGGCGTGATGGGCGAACAGCTGGCTGCGGCGGGTGATACCGTCACCGTCGGCGCGGTCATCGCAACGATCACCGACGGTGCCGGTGCGGGCGACCAGCAGGTCACCCCGCGCAAGGACGAGACCGCGTCGGTCCCTGCGCAGGAAACGCCCGAGGCGACCGACGATGACGCCGTCGTCCTCTCGCCCGCGGTGCGCCGCGCGGTGCTGGAACACGGCATCGACCCGACCACGGTCAAGGGCACTGGCAAGGACGGCCGCCTGACCAAGGAAGACGTGCTGGCCGCTGCCGAAGCGAAGAAGAGCGGCTCGCCCGCGCCAACCGCCGCGCCCGCCCCGGCCCCGGTCGCCGCACCTGCCGGTGCCGGTCGCAATGTCGAGCGGGTGAAGATGACCCGCCTGCGGCAGACGATCGCCAAGCGGCTCAAGAGCGCGCAGGACACCGCTGCCCTGCTCACCACGTTCAACGACGTGGACATGAGCGCGGTGATGGCCGCCCGGGACAAGTACAAGGACCTTTTCGCCAAGAAGCACGACGTGCGCCTCGGCTTCATGGGTTTCTTCGCCAAGGCCGCCTGCCTCGCACTGAAAGACGTGCCCAGCGTCAACGCCCAGATCGAGGGCGACGAGATCCTTTACCACGATTTCGTCGACATCTCGGTCGCGGTCTCGGCCCCGAACGGGCTGGTCGTGCCGGTGCTGCGCGATGCCGACAAGAAGAGCTTCGCCCAGATCGAGGGCGGCATCGCCGACTTCGGCAAGCGCGCCAAGGAAGGCACGCTGACGATGGAAGACATGAAGGGCGGCACTTTCACCATCTCCAACGGCGGCGTCTTCGGATCGTTGATGTCGACCCCGATCATCAACCCGCCGCAGAGCGCCGTTCTCGGCCTGCACCGGATCGAGGACCGCCCGGTCGTCCTCGAAGGCGAGATCGTGATCCGCCCGATGATGTACCTGGCGCTGTCCTACGACCACCGCATCATCGACGGGCGCGAGGCGGTGACCGCGCTGAAGATCATCAAGGAAGCGATCGAGGACCCGACGCGCCTGCTGATCGATCTTTGAACCGGATAGAAGCGAGACAAGACCATGGCTGAATTCGACTTCGACCTGATCGTCATCGGCGCCGGACCCGGCGGCTACGTCGCGGCCATCCGCGCGGCGCAGCTGGGCCTGAAGACCGCCTGCGTCGAGAGCCGCGAGACGCTCGGCGGCACCTGCCTCAACGTCGGCTGCATCCCGTCCAAGGCGCTACTGCACGGGTCGGAACTGTTCGAGGAAGCCAAGGACGGCACGCTCGCCAAGTTCGGCGTGAAGATCCCCGCCCCCGAACTCGACCTAGCGGTCCTGCAGGGTGAAAAGGCGACCGCGGTGAAGGAACTGACCGGCGGCATCGAGTACCTGTTCAAGAAGAACAAGGTGACCTGGCTGAAGGGCAAGGGTGCGTTCGTCGACAAGCACACCGTGCAGGTCGGGGATGCCCAGCATTCGGCGCGCAACGTGGTCATCGCCACCGGCTCGTCGGTCACCCCGCTTCCGGGCGTGACGGTCGATAACGAAGGCGGCGTGATTGTCGACAGCACCGGCGGGCTGGCGCTGGACCGCGTGCCTGCCAAGATGGTCGTCATCGGTGGCGGCGTCATCGGGTTGGAACTCGGCTCGGTCTGGCGTCGTCTGGGCGCCGAAGTCACCGTCGTGGAATTCCTCGACCAGTTGTTGCCCGGCATGGACGGGGCGGTGCGCAAGGAAGCGGCCAAGATCTTCAAGAAGCAGGGCATGGAGCTCAAGCTTTCGACCAAGGTCACCGGCGCGACCGTTGCGGACGGCAAGGCCACGCTCACCGTCGAACCGGCGGCTGGCGGAGAGGCCGAGACGATCGAGGCCGACTGCGTCCTCGTCGCCATCGGCCGCCGTCCGAACACCGACGGGCTCAACCTCGACGCCATCGGCCTTGCCACCAACAATCGCGGCCAGATCGAGACGGACCACGACTTCCGCACCAAGGTGGACAGCGTCTGGGCCATCGGCGACGTGATCCCCGGCCCGATGCTCGCCCACAAGGCCGAGGACGAAGGCATCGCGGTGGCGGAAAACATCGCGGGCGAAACCGGCATCGTGAACCACGCGGTGATCCCCAGCGTCGTCTATACGATGCCCGAGATCGCCGGCGTCGGCCTCACCGAGGAAGCCGCCAAGGAAGCGGGGCACACCGTCAAGGTCGGCAATTTCCCGATGATGGCCAACAGCCGCGCCAAGACCAATCGCGAGCCCGAAGGCTTCGTGAAGATCATCGCCGATGCCGAAACCGACCGCGTGCTGGGCGCGTGGTGCGTCGCGAGCCTTGCCGGCACCATGATCGCGCAGATCGCGCAGGCCATGGAATTCGGCGCGACGAGCGAGGACATCGCCTATACCTGCCACGCGCACCCGACCCATTCGGAAGCGATCAAGGAAGCGGCCATGGCCGTCCGGGGCCTGCCCATCCACATCTGATCCGCATCCACAGACTTGGCTTAGCCGAATTGACAGGAAACCCTTCGTCTGCGCGACATGCGCGGGCGGAGGGTTTTTTCATGCGGGTTCTGGCGAAACTTTACATCTGGCTCGGCTGGCTGATCGCGGTGCCGCTGCTGATCTGGACGGTCAGCGGCCTCGTCATGGTGGCCCGCCCGATGGACGAGGTGCACGGCGACCAATACCGCCGCGACACCAGCGCTCGCCCGATCCCGGCCGGCTGGCTCGCCGCGCAACTGGTGGAGGGCGAGGACAGGCCGGTCGAACTGCGCACGCGGATGCAGGGCAATTCGGCGATCACCAGCGCGATCTACGCCGACGGCAAGGTCGAGCGGTATTTCGCCAAGTCCGGCCAGCCCGTCCCTGAAATCGACCTCGCCGCCGCGAAGACGATCGTGGCGATGGAGATCAAGGGCGGCGACGACATCGCCTCGATCACGGCATTCGACGTCGATAATCCACCGCCCGACCCGCGCCGCAAGATCCCGGTCTGGCAGGTTGTGCTGGGCGACGGAACGCGCGTCTACCTCGGGCGCGAGACCGGCCAGATCGAGGCGATCCGCACGCGCTGGTGGCGCTTTCACGACATGATGTGGGGCCTCCACATCATGGATCTCCAGGATCGGGAAGACACGCATCACCCGGTGCTGGTGCTCTTCGCTGCGCTGGCGCTGGCGATGATCGTGATCGGCAGCGTGCTGATGTTCCGCAATCGCCGCGGACCGGTGGATCGGAGGGTCGATCTGTCCGGCGATCAGGCAGTCGATCCGGAGGCCTGATGCCCGCCGAGCTTCCCGTCCTGCCGCCGCTGCTCGACGTCGCCGGCACTGCGGTCTTCGCGCTGTCGGGCGCGTTGGCGGCGGCGCGCCTGCGGCAGAGCTTCGTGACGCTGGCCTTCTTCGCGCTCGTAACCGGGGTCGGCGGGGGATCGGTGCGCGACGTGCTGATCGGTGTGCCCGCCTTCTGGCTGGCCTCGCCCTGGGTGGCCCCGGTGGTCTTCGGCATCGCCCTCGTCGCATGGTTTACGCCCGAACGCCTCTGGCCCGCCAGCCTGCTCGAATGGGCGGATGCGATCGGCCTCGCCGTATTCTCGGCGCTGGGCACGGCCAAGGCGCTGGCGCTCGGTGTCGCCCCGGTTCCGGCCATCGTGCTGGGTATCCTGACCGGCTGCGTCGGCGGCATCATTCGCGACGTGCTGGCCGGCGTTCCCTCGATCCTGATGCGGCCCGAGCTTTACGTCACCGCAGCGGCCCTCTCCGCCACGGTCTATGTGCTGGGCACACTGGCCGGGCTGACCACTTCGTGGGCATGGGCCTTCGCATCCATCGCGGGGTTCGCGCTGCGCGGCGCGGCGATAGTCTGGCAGATCGAGCTACCCGCCTATTCCCGCATGAAAGACGGACGGCCCGAGAGTTAACCAGAGCAACGCGCCGGCGCTTCGGTGCCCATCTCGCAATAGCGGACCGCAAGACTGAGAGCGGAAACCGCGATCGCTGCTGGTCATGAGCCAGTTCGCCGGCCTTTCGCATCGGCAGGAACCATCGCCTGTCTTTGTGTCAGGTTCGCCGCCGTTCCCATGCCGGCATAGTCCTGTCCGCACGCATCGTCGGCGCAGGAGAAGGCAGCCTTGGCTCAACACGAAAAGATCGGCGTCGGTATTGTCGGCCTCTCCGCCAATCGCGGATGGGGCGCGGAAGCACATCTGCCTGCCCTGCGCGCGCTGGAGGATCAATTCCGCGTCGTCGCCCTGAGCGGATCGACGCAGGAACGGGCCGAGGCGGCGGGCGCGAAATACGGCATCGCCAACTGCTATGCCTCACCCGCCGATGTCGCGCTGGACCCCGCCGTCGACCTCGTCGCCGTCACCGTCCGCGTACCCGAACACCTCCCGATCTGCACCGCCGCGATCCAGGCGGGCAAGCACGTCTATTGCGAATGGCCGCTGGGCCGCGACGCGAAGGAGGCGCGGCAATTGGCCGACATGGCGAAGGCACGCGGCGTCATGGCCGTCATCGGCCTTCAGGCGCGGATGTCGCCCGTCGTGCGCCACGTCCGTGATCTCGTCCGCAGCGGCTTCGTCGGCGAAGTGCTGTCGACCACGCTGGTCGGATCGGGCGGCGTGTGGGGTGCGGAAGTGGAAGCGGCCAATGCCTACCTCAACGACAAGGCCAACGGCGCGACGATGCTGAGCATCCCGTTCGGCCACACCATCGATGCGCTGAACTACGTGCTGGGCGAGTGGGACGATGCGCGCGCCCTGCTCGACGTGCGGCAGGACACGATCCGCCTGATCGAGACCGGGGAAGTCATCCCGAAGACCGCGCCAGACCAGATCGTGGTCTCGGGCCGATTGGAGAGCGGAGCGGTCGTCGCTGCGCACTATCGCGCGGGCGTCAATCGCTTGACCAACCTCCTCTGGGAAATCAACGGAACCGAGGGCGACCTGCGTGTGACCGGACCGCTGGGCCACATGCAACTCGCGCCGCTGACCTTGCATGGCGCGCGCGGCGACGAGCCGATGACGGAAATGCCGATCCCGGAGGATTGCATGGTCGCGCCCGAAGTGCCGGAGGGTCGCGCCTTCAACGTCGGCCAGATCTACGCCCAGTTCGCCAGGGACCTGCGCACCGGATCGCGCGAACTACCTGATTTCGACCTTGCCGTTCGCCGCCACGAATTTCTCGATCGGCTGATCGCGGGGGCCGATTGAAGGCGACCTGCCGGCGCTAAACCACCGCCGCAGCCCTTCCTATGTGTGGTAATCGATCCTGATGCGCACCCACTCCCCGACCATGTAGCGGCCGCCGATCCGCGGCGGACGCACTTGGAATTGCCACGCAGCGGCCAGGATCGAGCGGTTGATGTTCGAATTCTCCGGATATTCGTCGATCGCGAAACAGTCCTCGACGCGGTAGTTCGGCGCGGTCCGGCACGCGATCATGCCCCATCCCGGCCCCGACGCGGTCGACAGGTAGCCGCGCAGCTCGATGTCGAGCGGTTCGCGATACCACGCGGCCTTGTAGAGCGGTTCGCCGTTCGGCCCCGTCCCGGCCACCCGTTCGCTATCGGGCGTGGCTGACCGGAGCACCGGCGGCCCCATCATCGAAGAACTGGGCGCGGGCGGCTGGGGCCTGCGCGGCGGAGTTTGGGAGAGGTCGAACTTGGGCACCGACATGATCGTCGGGATGACCGCCGCCGGCTCGGTCGGCTGGCGCTCCGTCTGTTGCGTCGCCTCCGGCTTGCTTTCGGCAGGACGTTGCGGCTGCGGCGTGGGCTCGGCCTGTGTGCCGGCATCTTCCGGCGTCGGCTCGGCGGCCTTCTGCTCCGCGCGGATGTCGATGCTGGTCAGCGCCTGTCCCGGCGGGGCCTTCGTGCCCGGCACGCCGAGGGTCAGCACCAACAGCACCAGCAACACCTCCAGCACCAGCGCCAGAAGGATTCCAGGCCCGCGCTGACCCAGCAATTCGCGTAATCTGTCGGCAGAAAGGTGTCCGCGAAACGCGGCGGGCAAATGCATTCGCGCAGGTTCTCACGGCGACAAGTTGAGGGACACGCCGACCAACGGCGACGACGCGCCCTCGATAGTCGGCGAATGGCACATCGACAAGCGGGTAGCCGGAGCGGATGCCGCCGCCGCGCGTTCTTGGCATGGTTGGGCGAGGAGCTGCCATTTCTTGAACAGTCGATCATCGTCACCGGTGCGGAATCGGGAATCGGGGCCGTCTTGCCTCCGCTGCCAGCGTCGTGACGGTGGCGGATCAGGTTGGCTCTATTACTCGCCGGCCGACAGGAAGCTGGCGCGGGCACTGGTGAGGCGGACCTAGAATACGTCCGGACCCCGGGCGACCGACAATCGGCTCAGCCCCGGCGATATCGGTCCATCGCGCGGCCGAGTTCGCTTTCGCCCAGGTGTCCGCGGATCGAGGCGAAGTCCGAGCCGCTTTCGTCCTGCCCCAGCTTGAAGCGTGGCTCGATCTTCGCGATCATGGCCCGGAAGCCGATGACGCGCGCGAGCAATTCGTCGGTTCGCGGCCCGAGGGCTTCGAGCGACCAGCCGCCCGGCCCTTCCATGTGCCGCGAGATCGCCGCCACGGCATGGCGGGTCAGGCCTTCGCCGAGCACGACCTCCCCCTCCAGCCGGGCCGAGGCGAAGTTCCACGTCGGGCCCCAGTCATCCCGGCCCACCATCGCGGGGGAAATGTAGCCATTTGCGCCGAGAAACAGGAACGATGCGCGCGGATCGGATCGCAGCACCGTCGCCGCCGGCGCGCGCCTTGGCAGATGTCCGAGCAGCGAGGCCGTGGCGCCTTCGTCTCCCCCCTCGGCGACGACAGGCATCAGGATCGCGGTGGACGGATCGGCATGGGGCACGATCCAGCACAGGGGCGCGTCGCCCACCAGCCGTGTCACATCCTTTGCGGACACTTCCGAAAAGACGGTCATCGCGCGCCCCAGATCGAGCGCAGCCATGCGGCCGCATCGTCGATCGCACGAATGGCCAGCGGCGAGATGCTCATCGCTTCGAGGAAGCTGTGCGTGGCTCCCTGGTAGACGTGCACGTCGACCGCCGATCCTGCCTCTTCCAGCTTCTGCGCGACGACGAGGTTCTCGTCGCGCAGTATGTCGCATTCGGCGATGCACATGAAGGCTGGCGGTAGCGCGTCGAAACAGCCGTTGAGCGGGGTTGCCAAGGGATCGGGCAGCCGATCATCACCGCGATAATTGCGCCAGAACCAGTCCATTTCCTCTGGGGTCAGCATGTATTCGGGCCCGCCATAGCGCGCGTGGCTGGCGCGAGGCCGTTCGTCGAAGGCGCCGTAGTTGAGCAGCATGCCCCTGGCCGACCCGGCCTTCGCATCGCGGGCCCGCATCATCGCGGCCAGCGCAAGGTTCGCGCCCGCGCTGTCGCCGCCGATGACGATATTGGCCGTGTCGAGGCCATGGTCCGCGCCTTCATCCCGCAGCCATTCCAGCGTCTCGGCGATTTCGGACAGGGCGACGGGAAAGCCGACTTCGGGCGAAAGACTGTAATCGACCCCGACGACGGCCCCGCCGCCGCGCGCGGCATATTCGCGCATCAACCGGTCATGCGTGTCGAGGCTGAAGCTCGTCCATCCCCCGCCATGCAGATAGACCAGCACCGGCAGCGTGCCGCCTTCCGTAGGCCTATGGACGCGAATTCGCACGCCGCGTCCACCAATTCGGAACTCCTCGGTACGGGCCATTCGGGGGCCACCCTCCCGCCAGGGCGCGCGGACCTGTTCGGCGATGGCGCGGCGTTCGGGAATGGTTTCCCCGCCTTTCGACAGCCGGGCGTAGCTGGCGTTCACCTCCCGCACGAAGCGGCGAATGTCCGGATCGATGTCTTCGCCCGGCGGCAAGGTGGCAGTGTTCTCGATCATGCGGCATTCTCCTCGCGGCGCAGGGTTGCCTTCTTCTGGGCCGCTCTCTTCTGGGCAAGGCGCGACGGTCGCTTCTTCCACCAGACATAAAGGCCGGTCAGCGACTGGCCGAACGTGACGATGCCGAGCACGAAGACCAGCACCAGCGAGGCGGTGCCAAAGATCTCGCCGCTGTGCAGCGGATAGACGACACGGATCAGCGCCAGTCCCATGCTGTCCGAATAGGGATCGACCTGATGAGCCCAGGCACCGGAATCGCCGTCGAAGTAGTGGTCGACCGGTCCCAGTTTCTCATAATTCAGCACGCCGCCGCGCGCATATTTCACGCCGTAGAGGTTCCAGTCAGGCAGGTAGATCATCTTCGCCGCCGCCCAGTCCAGACCGGTGCGCTTCGCATGCGCCTCGGCTCGCGGCAGGATATCGGCATAAGCCAGCTTCGGCACCGCGCCTTCCGGATGGGGAGCGTCCTGGTCGAACAGGTCGTGCTCCAGCGGCGACATCGCGGTGACCGCCGGCGCATAGGCCTCGCTCCAGAAGTTGAGGGCGATGGAGGTGGCCGCCAGCAGGATCAGGAACGGCAGCAACCACAGCCCGCTCGCCCGGTGGAGATCGAGCAACAGTCGTGGTAGCGAGCTCGATCGGCGGAACTGCCAGGTGCGCCACCACTTGCGCCAGAAGGGGCCCTTCTCGGGCATCGTCAGCACCCATCCCGCGATGATCGAGACCAGCCAGAGCACGGCGATCACGCCGAGGAACAACCGCCCCGGCGTTCCGCCCAGAAGATCGAAGTGCAATTCGGCAACGCCGGCGACGAAATGCCGCGCATCGAAACCCGCGCCCGTGGCCCGCGCTCCGACGATGCGCCCGTCGGCGGGGTCGATGAAGATCTCGTCCTGCGCCGGCGGCGCTGCACCGGGCTTGCCGTTAATCTCGACCGGGATGGTCCGCCCGGCCTCGACCCGCAGGGGAAACCCGGTGACCTGCCATTCGGGATGGGCCGCCTGCAGCGCCTCGACGGCGGCGATGGTGCCGGATACGGTCGGCGCAGAAGCGCTGGTGACATAGAACAGGTCGGGGTTCAGCGCCCGGTCGATCGGCGCGCGAAACACCAGCAGGCAACCCGTCACCGCAGCGACCGCGAGGAAGGCGAGGCTGGCGAGCCCGAAGTAGCGATGCAGCAGCAGGAGGAAGGCGCGCATCCGGATCAAACCGCCGTGAAACCCAATGGAGATGCCAAGGCTAATCCTCTCTTTGCCGGATCGCGACAGCGAAGCGGGCCGCAAATCATCGCGGGTGGGACATAAATTCATGCACACCCAACGCGCAAGCATTCTTGCAACCTTTTCGCATTAGCAGCTAAGTGCGCGCAAGACACAGGTCTGCAACAAATGCGCCGCGGTGGCCGATTCGCGACAATGGATGGCCCGATCTCGCCATCGGCCTAACGCCACATGCGCATATGCTGCACCTGCAATATCGATCTGCGCCCGACAGGATCGCGGGTGCCGCCATTGCCGAAGGGGAACAAACATGTCGCTTGCCGCCGCCCTCACCCGTACAACCGCGCTCGCGCTATCGCTTGCCGTACCTCTTTCTCCCGCCATCGCGCAGGACGCATCGGGAGTCGATACCGTCGAAAGCACCGAGAACGGCGAGCGCGTCATCATCGTCACGTCCGATCGCTACGTCCCCGGCAGCTCGACCGCGAGCAAGAGCGACATCCCGCTCGTCGAAACGCCGCAGTCGATCAGCGTCGTCAGCCGCGACCAGATCGACCTCCTAAACTTCATCGATGCACAGCAGGCGGTCCGCTACGTCGCGGGCGCAACGGGTGAGAACTACGGCCCGGACCTGCGGTTCGACTTCATCCAGATCCGCGGCTTCCCGCCCAAGCAGTTCGTCGACGGCCTGGCGACGCCAGTTACCACCACCATCTTCTCGAACGGCCTCGACCTCTACGCCTTCGAAAGCCTCGACATCCTGAAGGGCCCAGCCTCGGTGCTCTACGGTTCGGCACCCCCGGGCGGCATCTACAACCAGACGTCGCGTCGTCCGCAAAGCGAGTTCGACGGCGAGATCTCGGCGATGTACGGCACCGACGATTACAAGCAGCTGGCGGGTACCGTCACCGGCGCGGCGAGCAATTTCCTCGACCTGCGCCTCACCGCCCTGCTCCGCGACCGCGACGGCGAACGTGAAGGCGTCACCGCCAAGCGCGCCTACATCGCCCCGGCCGCAACGCTGAATCTCGGCGCCGATACGAGGCTGACGCTGCTCGGCTATTACCAGCACGACAAGGTCGACGGCGATACCAACGGCTTCCTGCCTGCCGCCGGAACCCTGCTCGACAATCCGAACGGCCCCATCGACCGCGACGTCAATCTCGGCGAACCGGACTACAACACTTACGAACGGGACCAGTGGGGCATCGGCTTCGAATTCGAACAGGGTCTGGGCGAGGACTTCGGCCTCACCGTCAACGGCCGCTATTCGAATTACGAGGAAGACCAGAAGGTCATCTACGCCTCGGGCTTCACCGATGCGGACATGGACACGGTCTATCGCTCCAGCTTCCCATATCAGGAAGACGTCACGTCGCTGGGCTTCGACGGCCGCCTGCACGGCAAGATCGCGACCGGAGCGCTGGAGCATGACCTGCTGGTCGGCGTCGATTTCCGCGACGTGGACAACGAAGCGATGTTCGGCTTTTGCGGTCCGTTCTATTGCCCCAGCGGCGCCACCGCACCCGGCCCGATCAGCATCTACAATCCGGTCTACGGCTTGCCCGCGAACTTCATCGATACCCCGGTCGACAGTCCCTACACCGACCAGACGCTGAAGCAGACCGGCGTCTATGCGCAGGACCAGATCTCGCTCGGCGGGCTACGCCTGCTGCTGTCAGGCCGCAACGACTGGGTGAAGCGGACCAGCTTCGGCGCGAAGGGCAAGCAGGACAAGTTTACCTGGCGCGCGGGCCTGTCCTACGTGACCGAAGCGGGCTTGGTGCCATACGTCAGCTACGGCACCAGCTTCGAGCCGGCGCTGGGCGTCGACGTCAACGGCGACCCGCTGAAGCCGACCGAGGGCGAGCAGTGGGAAGGCGGCATCAAGTACGATGCCCGCGGTCTTGGCGAAGGGATCGACCTGTTCCTGACCGCCGCACTTTTCGATATCCGGCAGAAGAACGTGACCAGCGCGGTCTATTCGCCGGTCACCGCCCCCATCGGCGCGACGCAGTCGGGCGAAGTGAAGGTCCAGGGCGGCGAGATCGAATTCGTCACCCGCATCCGGGACCAGATCTCGATCAACGGTTCGTATGCCTATACCGACAGCGAGGTGGTCGCCAGCGACACTCCGCAGGAAGTCGGCGCGCCGCTGCCGGTCACGCCCAGGCACAAGGTCTCGCTGTTCGGCGACTATACCTTCCAGCGCGGCGCCCTTGCCGGTTTCGGCTTCGGCGCGGGCGTGCGTTACGTCAGCAAGGGCGCCGGCAGCCTGCCGGGCCTTTTCAACCCGGTCGTCTACTACAGCGAATCCTCGACGTTGGTGGACGCGATCCTCCACTACGACCTGCCGCACTGGCGCTTCGCGGTGAATGCGTCCAACCTCCTGGACAAGACCTACGTCGCGCGCTGCGCATCCTATGACAACTGCACCTTCGGGGCGGGACGTCAGGTGATCGGCACGGCCACTTACAAGTTCTGACTGGAGGACCATCGATGTCGAACAGGCTGGCTTTCGCTCTCGCCAGCCTCGTCGCAAGCTGTTCAGGGCTGTGCGGTGCCGCTCATGCGGCCGCGCAGCCCGGTTCGGCCGTGGCAGAGCAGCCCCCTGCACCGTCGGGGTTGCCGCCCTTCATCCCGCCGCAGCCGGGCCGGCAACTGCTTCTTGCGCCCACGCGCACCATCGCGTTCACGGTCGACGAAGGCACCGCTTTGCAGCCCGACCTGTCGCCGGATGGACGCACGATCGTCTTCGCGATGCTGGGCGACATCCACACCCTGCCGGCAAAGGGGGGGCAGGCGAAGGCGCTGACCCGCGGCATGGCGCTCGACACGCAGCCGGTATTTTCGCCCGATGGAAAGTGGATCGCCTTCCTGTCGGATCGATCTGGCGCGGAGAACCTGTGGATCATGCGCACCGACGGCAGCGGCGCGCGGCAGGTGTCGTTCCACGCCGGCGATCCCATCTTCACCTCTCCGTCGTGGAGTGCTGACGGCAAGACGCTCTATGCCTCCCGCTACTGGCCGGATCGCAACGCCTACGAACTGTGGCAGGTTGCCGTGAACGGCGACGGGATCGGCAAGGTCCTGGCCGCGACCAATAGCGGTGACGGGGTAACGCACCATGCACTGGGTGCAGTGGCCTCGAAGGACGGCAAAACGCTCTTTTATGCGGCGCGCGAAGGCGATCTCGACCTCGCATCGCCGGTGGAATGGCGGATCGTGCGCCGCGATCTGGCAAGCGGGCGCGAGGACGTGCTGGTCAAGGCGGTCGGCGACATCCGGCTCGGCAAGGTACAGGCCAGCGCCTTCCGCCCCATCCTTTCGCACGACGAGAAGAGCCTTGCCTATGTCCAGCGCCGCACCGGCGAAACGTGGCTGCGCATCCACGATCTGGTAACGGGGCGCGAACGCGACCTCGCCCGTCTGGACCCGGACCAGTTGCAGGCCTCGTACTGGAGCGACATTGCACCGCACTTCGCTTTCACGCCGGACGACAAGGCAATCGTGTTCACCGAAGGCGGCAAGCTGCGGCGACTGTCTCTGGCAGACGGACGGATCGATACGATCCCCTTCCGCGCCGACGTCCGGGCCGAGCTCGGCCCCCTCACCCGCCACCCCGTGCGGGTCGAGACCGGCCCTGTGCGTGCTCGGATCCTGCAGGATCCGGTCCTGTCGCCCGATGGTCTGACGCTGGCGTTTTCCGTTCTGGGGAAGATCTATACGATGCCCTCGGCGGGCGGCGAGCCGGTCGCCCTTGCCAAGCAACTACCTCCCGCCTTCCACCCGTCATGGTCGCGCGATGGACGCAGCCTGCTTTTCGTAACATGGACAGCGGACGACGGCGGCAACGTCTGGCGCGCCGACCTCGCCAGCGGCACGGCGACGCGCCTCACCGCGCACGACGCCTTCTTCACGCACCCCGTCGAAGCACCCGACGGCAGCGTTCTGGTCGTACGCTCCCCGACCTCGGACCGGCTGGCCACCTATGTCGAGTTCGGGCAGTTCCGCGAAGCGCAGCTCGTGCGCCTTGCCAGCGACGGTTCGATCGGGGACGTGCTGGTCGAGGGCAGCATCGGCGGCAAACCCCAATTCGCGCGGGACGGCTCCGTGTTGATCAACCGGCCCGATGGCGTGTTTAGGGTGGCGAACGGCACGAAGGTGGTCGGTGTATCCGGCCCCAATTGGTATTTCGCGCAAGGACCGGCCCAGGCCGACGACATTCGCGTCAGCCCCGATGGTCGCCATGCGCTCGCGAAAATCACGCAGCAGCTCTACCTCGTCACCATCCCCGATGGCGAAGGACCGGAAATTGCCCTGTCCGACGGCAAGACGACCCACATGAAGATCAGCGACGTCGGCGCAGATTTCTTCGGCTGGAGCGTCGATGGCCGCCGCATGCTCTGGTCGGTGGGAACGACCGTCTTCAGCCGCGATCTCGGAGGCGGCGAGATTCGCCAAGTCACCGCCGAGATTGCCCTGCCGCGAGCGGTGCCGAAGGGTCGCCTGCTGCTGACCGGCGCGACCGCGATCACCGAGGGGCCACTCGGCACCATCGACAACGCCGACATCCTGATCGAGAACGACCGCATCGCCGCCATCGGGCCCGCCGGATCGATCCCCGTGCCCGACGGCACGGTTCGCCGCGATATTTCGGGGCGTTTCGTCATCCCCGGCCTGATCGACGTGCATGACCATGTCGCCGATATCCGCCGCGACGTGCTGGATTTCGCTCCGTGGGGACCGGCGGCCAACCTCGCCTATGGGGTGACCACCGCGTTCGACCCGTCGACCCTTACCATCGACATGCTCGCATATCAGGATGCCCTGGACGCGGGGTTGACGATCGGCTCGCGCATCTTCTCGACCGGCACGGCGATCTTCGCCTTCAACGATTTCCGCTCGCGCCGGCAAGTGCGCGACGTGCTGCGCCGCTACCGCGATTACTACCGCCTATCGAACATCAAGATGTACCGCAGCGGCAACCGTGAAGTGCGCCAGTGGATCGCCGAAGAAGCCTTGGCCCAAGGGCTGCAGCCGACGACCGAGGGTGCGCTGGCCATGAAGCTGGACCTGACGCACATCATCGACGGCTATTCGGGGAACGAACACGCCATCCCGCCGCCGGTGCTCTACGACGACGTCGTCCAGTTGCTGGCGCGCAGCGGCACCAGCTACGACCTGACGTTGCAGATCACCCACGGCAGCTATCCGGCGCAGGACTATTTCATCGCCCGTGACCAGCCGCACGGCGACCCGAAATACGCCCGCTTTGCCCCGCCGTGGTTTCGCGACCAGAAATTCTTCCAGCGCGAATGGACCGATCCCGAAGGCTATCTCTTCACGAAATCGGCGGCGAGCGCTGCAAAGGTGATGCGGGCAGGCGGGCTCGTCGCCATTGGCGCACACGGTGAAGTCCCGGGGCTCGGCACGCACTGGGAGATGCAGGCGCACCAGATGGGCGGCATGACCCCGGCCGAAGTGCTGACCGCCGCCACCATCAACGGCGCGCGAACGATCGGGCGCGACGCCGATCTAGGCTCACTGGAAAAGGGCAAGCTGGCCGATCTCGTGATCCTGACCAAGGACCCGCGAGCCGACATCGCAAATGCCCAGGCCATCGCTCAGGTGATGAAGGGCGGCCAACTCTACGACGGCGGCACACTCGCCCCGGTCTGGCCCCAACGCGGCAATCCTCAGCGCTTCTGGTTCAGTCCGCCTCTTCGCGAAGGGGCTGATTGACGAAGGCGCTGGGCGGCATGCCGAACACCTTGTGAAAGGTTGCGGTAAAGGCGCTCGGGCTTTCGTAGCCGACTTCGTAGGCGACGTTCGCGACCGACTTGCCCGCCTCCATCATCGGGATCGCCGCCATCAGCCGCACCTGCTGGCGCCATGTGGCAAGCCCCGCGCCGGTCTCGCGCCGGAAGGCCCGCGTGAAGGTGCGCCGCCCCATTGCGGCCAGTGAAGCCCAGTCGTCGAGATCGCGCTGATCCGCCGGGTTCTCCATCAGCGCATGGCACACCCGCATCAGGCGCGGATCCTGCGGCAAGGGCAGGTCGCTCGGCGTCACCGTCATCCGCCTGATTTCGGATAGCAGCAGGGCGGCGATCCGCCCTTCCCGGCCATCGAGATCGTAGGTGGGTTCGAAATGACCAACCTCGAAAACCAGCGCGCGGACGAGATCGGTCACTTCGATGACCCGCGCGGTCTGCGGATCGGGATCGAGCGACGGATCGATGTAGAGCGTGTACGAAGTGACCGGGCCGCGGCACTGCACCTCGTGCTCCAGCCCCGCCGGTATCCAGATGGCGCGATGCGGCGGCAGCATGAAGACGCCTTCCGCCGTCCTCACCATCATCACGCCGGCGCTGCAGTAGGTGAGCTGCGAACGCGAATGGCTGTGCGCAGGATCGACCATGCCTGCCGGGTACTCGTCGGCAAACCCCATGATGGGACGGCTTGCGAGAGGATAGTCGGCGGAATGTTTCAAGGTGCTGACAGTGTGTTCGTGCGGATCGCGAAAGAGCCTCGCGCGTTCCGAACCACTAGTCAATTCGCAAGCCTTTCGGGTAATGCACCGATCATCTTGGCCCCGCACACCGCAATGATCGCGATGCCCGGCGACGGACGCGGATCCCACCTTGCATCCCTGGGCAGACGAAGTCGGCCGAGAGGTCAGATACGCAGGGTCTCTGGATCTGATAAGGTGGGCCGTCTCCTTGCTATGTCCAAATATTCCAAATTTGCTTCAGCATTCAATTTTTCACGACGCCCATATGCTTGGAATTGGCGCATGCCGTTGGCGTCATGTTAGCACTCCGCTGATCAGGGTAATGCGATATCGCCACATTCGGCACTTCCTGCCAGCTTTCCAGAATAATTGCGCATTGCGGTTCGGATGTGGTCGCAGAGGAGGCGCACACGCTTCGTCTGCCGCGTGTCGGCATGTGTCAGAAGCCATATGTCCCCGACTTTCGAAATGTGGCTCCCCGGCACACGCACCAGGTCGGGTTCGGCATCCCCCAGAAAACATGGCAAAAGCGAAATGCCCATGCCTGCGCGGGCAGCCTCGAACTGCGATCGCATTTCCGCAAAACGAATGGGTGTGGTCGCCATGCTGATCCTGCCACTCGGTTGCCAGTCTGTAGGTACCACCTCATCAGATCCCAGCAACCAGGCCGAAGAGAGTGACCCGCCCTCCAGGAGACTTCGTCGGATGTAGTACCCCGTGAAGAACGCGCCAAGCCGCGTACCGTAAAGATTGTCTGGCGGACTCTTGTCGCCGACAACCACGCGCAGGGCGACGTCAGCCTGCCGGTTACCCAGGTTCATGACCGTGCCCGTCCCGATGATCTCCAGCGCGATGTCGGGATAGTCAGCCCTGAACTGCGCCAGCGCCGGCATCAGGAGGTCGGTCGCGAAGGACACCGGCAACGTGAGCCGCAGCGGGCCCGACACGCTCTGGTCACGGCCAAAGATCCTTGCTTCCAATTGCGAAGACGCCGCCGACATCTGTCTCGCCAAATCGACGATATCTGCGCCGCCGTCCGTCAATCTGTATCCGGAGGGCAGCTTGTCAAAGAGCCTCGCCTCGAGCCTGCTTTCAAGGCGACCGATCCCGCGAATGACCGTGGCGTGGTTCATCGCCCCGAATTTGCAATTCACGAGCTTTGCGTTGGCCCCCGGCGCAACCAACTTTTCCGTGCGCGGTATCGGTACCGCAAGCTTTTCCCATTTGATTGAGCCGAGCGTTGCAACCGTAATTGACGGGGTCGTCCTCGGCCGACCGGAAATGGGGGTGATGCAGTTTTCCGATTTGGAGCGGGTCGAGATTCTTGCGGGACCGCAGGGCATGCTCCTCGGGAAAAACGCTTCGGCCGGTCTCATCAACATCGTGACCCGCAAACCCCAGCTGGGAGAGACGACCCTAGAAGCGCACTCCGAGGTGGGCATCGTCAACGCAGCGAAGAAGTGTTGCTCGGTCGTCTTTCAGGCAACCGGCAACGTTCCTCTCGGTGAAACCGCTGCCTTTCGACTGAACGGCTATTTCACCGAATACCAAGGTCTCGTCAAAGACGTCTTTCCCAATCCTGGAAGCGATTATGGGCACAAGGAATACGGTTTCAA